>CAZTGE010000022.1:0-39683 GCA_964612995.1 uncultured candidatus Brocadiaceae bacterium
TGGTCGGGGCGACAGGATTCGAACCTGCGACCTCCTGCTCCCAAAGCAGGCGCTCTAGCCAAGCTGAGCTACGCCCCGGTGGGCGGGCAGGCTACGCTGCTGTGCCGGGCGGTCCAGTGCCGACCGTGGTCTGGTGCCAGGGCCGCTCAAAGCTCGCACAATGAGGGCCATGCCGACCTGGGGATCGGCGCTCCCGGGGCGAGCTTCGAGTCGCCCTGGGTCTGGTCGATGGTCGCTTCAGCCGCTCGGTGGGTCGCCGAGCAGATCGTGCCTGCGGAAGAAGGCTTCGGCCTCTGCGTGCGACTCGACCGTGACCCAGTAGTTCTCCAGCCCCAGAGCGCTGAGCACCGCGTCGATGTGGGTATTGGGGCGCAGAAGGACCATGCAGCCGCCATGGTCGGCGATGGCGTCGTTCATCGCCAGGAGGATGCCCAGGGCGGAGCTGGTCAAGCGCACGCAATGGCTCAGGTCGAGAACCACGCCCTTGTGCCCGAGGCGGGAGAAGAACCGCCCGATCTCCTCGATGAACCGCTCGCGCGCGACGAGATTCATCGAGCCCTGGATCACGATGTAGGGCAGCCCCTGGCGCAGCTCGGCATGGACGGTGAAGGGCGCATCCCGCCGACCCTCCTCAAGGATCAGGTCGGTGAAGTTCCCCAAATGGCGTGGTTGTGCATCGTCCGGTCCGGGCATCGCCTACGAGTCTGCCATGGTCTGGCGTACGCGTCCAGCCCCCTGCGTAGCGGGGTGTAGAAGGTCGCCACCGATTCACCCGCCATGCGACTGCGCCTCACCGGCTGCAGGACGACGATACCACAGGAAGCAGGCGCGGCGGAACCGCATGAACAGCGGCCCCAGCAGCAGGCTGCCGAGGATGAACAGCGAGAAATCACGCCATCCGAACCAGTGCAGTTTGCGGTCGGAGGTCACCACCGGCGGGCCGCGCAGGATCTGGAAACGCATCGCCCGCCGCCGGCCCCAGGCCGCGATCCGCCGCGACAACCGCAGCTCTTCACCGGCGTAGAGCGCCTCGTCGAAGCCGCCAACGGCCTGGAAGGCGCGGCGATGACAGAACACGAAGCACCCGGCGGCGAGGCCGAACAGACGCGAGACCCGATTCCAGGTTCCCAGCACCCAACGGTAGAAGGGATGCTGGTGCCCGCAGAAGGCCACCTGCGCCCCCCCACCGCTGCAGTCGCCGCGTTCCAGGCGGGCGAGCGCCCGCCGCAACAGGGCGGGCGGGATCAGGGTGTCGGCATCGACGAAGACGAGGTACCGGCCGCGGGCCACGCGCGCACCGGCGTTGCGGGCCCGCCCGATCTGGTTGTGCGGCTCGAAGACCACCCGGTCGGCCTGGGCACGGGCGATGGCGGCCGTGGCATCGGTGCTGTTGTTGTCGACCACCACCAGCTCACCGGGCTGCGCCACCGCGGCCATCGCCCGCCGCAGCGTGCGCAGCGTGCGCGGCAGTTCGTCCGCCTCGTTGTAGGCGGGCACGATGATGGAGTAGGCGACATTCGCAGGCATGACGCGTCCCTCACAGCTCGCAGTGAAGCGTTCGCACGGCACACATCGTGCGACAGCAGGTCGGCCGACCGAGGAACGGTTTTCTGCGAAAATGGCGCGTAGCGCCGCAGAAAACGCCAGCGTAGCTGGCGAGTGACGACCGAGGCCGTGGGGATGTGCGCCGAAGGCGCGAGGGGGCAGCGCCCCCTGTGAGGGAAGTCTCAGGCATGGCAGGCAGGGCGGTGGGCCCGAGTCGTATGCTAGCTGCGCAGCCGAAGGAGGACAGGGCGGATGCCGGAACTGCCAGCAGCGCCCCCGGCCAGGCGCGGTCGAGGGCGGACTAGACGGGCCGCTGGGCCAGCATGGCGTGTCACCACTCCTCGTCACGTCGATCCTCGATGATCCACCCACCATCGGCGAGCAGCTCGCCGATCGCGCCCACCTTGGCCGCGCTCAATCCGCTGATCAGCAAGTGGCCGTCGGGCAGCAGATGTTCGAGGGCCGGATCGCGCAGGAGCTGCTCGACCAGCTCGGCATGGAGATTGGCGATCACCAGCTCGTAGGTCCCCTCAGCCGGGGCGAGCAGGTCACCCTACAGCACCCGTGCTTCCGGATACCCGTTGAGCGCGCAGGCCGTGCCGGGTGTCGGTCCCGGTCGCACCAGACGGGCGCTGTCTGCGAGGAACAGGTTGTGACGGAAAGGGTCCACGCCGTGCCAGTCGCGGCCGTTGACCCGCAGCAGGGTGTCGCCGCCGACGTAGAACCGCAGCATCACCTTCTCGCTGGCGAATCGCTCCGGCATACAGCGTTGATATCGACATCACTGCTCATCGGCGCTCCCGTTTCACGGAGGGCCGGTCTATGACCACCGCCGCGGGGCACAACCCGTAACCACCCGAAGCTGGCGCGCAGCACTCGCCGCGGGCGTCGCCCCCAGGAGCCACCTGTCGCCTGTTGCTCCGTTCGGCAATAAACGACAGGTCTCGGCCGGCTGCTACAGCAGCAGCAAGAGCAGGAGCGCGGCGCCGACGCCGCCCCAGAACAGCGGCTCCTCGTAGAACTCGCCGGCCCGCTGCCGCGCCAGGGCATCGGCATCGTCCGCCGCGTGGCTGGCCAGCACCGCGCGCTCGTCGGCCGAGAAGCTGAGCTCGGCGTCGGCAACCGGCTCATCGTCGGTGGCTGCCGCCTCCGCCACGGTGGCGGGTGCGGACTCGGGCTCGGCGATGGAGACGGCTTCGCCGTCGTCCTCGGCTGCGGCCGGGGCCTGCACGACCTGCTCGGCATCAGCTGGTTCAGCCGCTTCAGCCGGCATGGCCGGGGCCTCGGCGGCAGCCGGGGCAGTCGCCGGCTCTGGCGCGGACTCGGCCGCGAGGGCGGCGAACGAGCCGCACACCAGCAAGGTGGCCACGGCAATGAATCGGAGCGGGGAGTTGTATGGAGGTCTCATGCCCACACGATAGCCACCGGCGATGAGAGCGACAAGACATCACTTCCGTGAATCGCGGAGCGCGCCGGTGTTCATCGCGCTGGCCGCGGTCTCGCTCCTGCTCAGCGGCTGCACGCGTCATCGCCGCCCGGGCCCCCAGGCGCAGATGCTCGATGTCCCGCACCACGCCCAGCAAACGCCCACTGGCTGCGGGCTGCGCACGGTGGACATGTTCACCGATTACTGGAACCACCCCCTGCCCGATGCCGCCCGCGAGACCCTGGTGGCCGAGGTCGAGCCTGACGGCGTGCGGGCGATCACGGTTGTGAACGCCCTGGAGGCCGGCGGCTACGAGGCCTACCTCCTGCGTGGCACCTGGGACCCCGGGCCCACCAGCATCCACCACCACCTCGACCGCGGCCGACCGCTGTTGGTCCAGATCCGCAACGACCCGCGGCATTGGGTCCTGGTGGTCGGCCGCGACCGCGAACGCGACGAGATCATTCTCGCCGACCCCGTGCGTGACCGGGTCGCGGTCGGCAGCGAGCGCTTCGCCGCCGAATGGCAGCTGGCGCACAACCTGCTGATCGTGGCCAGCCCGCCACCGGGCACGGCTCAACCGGCCGGCGATTTCCACGACGGAACGCAGTAGACCGCATCCCCACTGTCTCACCGGTCTGTGTCGCCTGGCCCCGACAGCTCGCGAGACCGGGCGGGGCCAGCGGAGGAGATACGCACCGCACGAGCATGCCGCGGACATGTCCGAGGTCCTGTGCGTCACCTGGCTGCAGGCACGCGTGGCGGTCGGCTCAGCGTGCAGGGAAATGCAGCCGGCCATCGATGTGTGACGTCGCACGGGTGCGGCCGTCGAGCTGCAGGGCGCGCACCGCGGTGTCCAAATCCAGCGCGTCGATCGCTCCGGCAGCACGCAGGGCATCGTCGTCGAAACGGCACCAGCAGTGGCCGCGGAAACGGATGCTGCCGTTGTCCAGGGCGACCGTGCGCTCGCGCTCGGTCGCATCGCCGACGGCGATCGCCACCAGGTCATCGATGCCCTCGCCGATGATGCGCAGGACCACGGTGTCGTCCGGTGCCGGAAGTTCGTCCACCTGCCTGATGCGCGGGGCATCGTCGCGGAACGGCTCATGCACGACGGCGAAGGTCGCCGCCGCCGCCTGCTGGGCCGCGACGATCGTCGAGCCACCGACCTCGCTCGCAACGGCGCGGCGGACCCGCTTGCCATCCGGCCCACGACGTTTGATCACCGGGTCGGGCGTGCGGGCGTGGAACAGCTGCAGACCCGGCTGCGAGATCAGATGGACCCGCACGCCGATGCCACGCTCGTACCAGCTCGCCGGCAGCGCCTGCTCCTCCACCATCGGCGCCCGGGCCTGGCGCACCGTCAGCCGCCAGACCTGGTCGCCATCGCCGCGCCGTCTGCCGTGGGCGAGCGGCATGAGCCCGGCGGGCAGCGCGGCATCGTGCCACCCGTGCGCCGGATCCTCGTCTGCCAGACCGAGGGCATGGGCCAGCCAGACATACCGGTGCGGCTGCGTGTCGACCAGGCGGCTGACATCGACGAGATACGCATCGGTGAGCAGCAAGGCGCGGGTGAAGGCGACTCCCGGATAGACCGCGTCGCTCCGCGCGGCGACGAAGGCGCTGCCCGGAGTGAAATGGTCGCGCACCGTCACCGCGTCGGTGAAGGCCGGCTCGGCCGGCCCCTCGCGGGTGAAGGCGTTCATGTTGCGCCCGGCGGTCTGCGAATCCGGCGGCGCCGGGTCCACGGCGATGCCGCAGTGGCTCTGGATGCTACGCGACCAGTCACGGGCGTAGCCGGGCGTGACCTGGCGGTTGAGGTAGATCGGACGGTTGAAGGCGTAGTACCCGGTCAGGGCGAAACAGTCGCGCACGCTGTGGGCGTAGGCCGAGGCCAGGCGCAGGCCCACTGCCGGTCCCGGCCCGGTCCAGTAGCCCGGCCCGTTGTCGTGACGCAGCAACGCCAGGCCGCGCTCGCTCCACACCGCCGACGGCGCCGGCGGCGCGGCCACATCCCCCGGCGCCAACGGCGGACAGCCGAAGAACAACGAGGGGATGTAGCGCTGGGCCTCGGGCGGGCGCATCTGGGCCAGAAACCAGCCGTAGCCGTCTTCCGGCCAGCGGGTGTGGGCGAGTTCGAACCACAGCGGCAACTGCATCTTGGGCGTGAAATCGCTGTAGCCGTCCCACTGCGGGTGGTCGCCGCGGATCTCGCCGCCCCAGGCGCCGGGCGAACGCCACCGCGGATCGTCGCCGCCGGTGCCGTCGGGCAGATGACCACGGACCAGGCATTGCTGGAAGGCCGGAGTCGGCAATCCGCCGTTGTGCACGCCAGCGCCGGAGCGCAGGTCGCCGATGGTGACCATCGGCAGATGCGGCCGCTGCGAACCCAGATCGACCGCAGGATAGCCGAGCCGGATGAGCGAGCGGATATGCCCGCGCACGCTGGCCCCGCCCTCGCCGCGATAGCCGAACCCCAGCTCATCGAGCCCGAGGCGTTCGCAGCCCAGACAGTAGAGCAGCATCGCGCCGGGCGTGGAGCCCATCTTGCCGAACTCCTCGCAGTAGAATCCCTCGTCGGCGAGGTAGGCATCGAGGTACCAGCGGAAGGAACCGTAGGCATCCCAGGTACGGCGGATCAGTTCCTCGTCGCGCAGGACCAGGGCCAGCAGGTTGGCGCTGAACTTGCGCGGGGCGATGATGTTGGGCAGCCAGTTGCTGCGGGTATAGCTGCGGGCGTCGTAGCGTGAGTAATTCCGGCTGTCGTTGAATACCGTCGGGTCGAAGACGGCATTGGTCTCGATCGCGTTGCGGATGTAGGTCCGGGCCATCTGCGCAAAGGCGGCGTGGGTCTCGGCGTCGAGCTGGTCGTGGAGCAGGTCGTAACGCAGGACCGTCAGCCACTGCGCCCCGCCACGCGGCACCGGGCTGCGCAGGACCCGGAGCAGGCGTTTGCGCATCCGTTCTCCGGCCGCGGCGTCCTCGAGCACGGCGTAGCGGAAGCAGTCGCGCAGGTAACGTGCCTCGCATGCCTGCGAACCGGCGTCATCCTCCCACCCCGCCACCACCGTACGCGCCCAGTCCTCCTCGCGAACCAGACGGCGCAGCTCGGCGATGTCGTCGCGATCCCAGAGGATGAAGGGATGCTCGACCGCCGGCAGTGGATCACCGCGGAGGAGCAACAACGCGGCGATCACGATCGCGGAAGCGTAACCACGGGACATACCGTATTGGAGACGACCGCCCCGTGCGACGCAAGGGGCGGACGTCCGGCGATGCACAGGCCGCGGCTCAGCCGTTGTTGGTCGCCTGCGGCGTCAGGGTGTAGATGGTCTGCGGGTTCAGGCCCTCGAAGGCATGGGTGTCGATCTGTTCGATCTCGTCGCCGTCGCCCGGCATGAGGGTCCACACATGGCCCGGCAGCAGATCCATGACGATGCTGCGTTGCCGCTCCGGCAGCGGCAGGATCTCGATCGCGCTGATGAAGGCGTCCTGCGTCGCATCGGCGTCGCGCCGCAGCGCGATGGTCAGCTCGCCATCGGCGATGGTGACCTGGAATTCCTCGATCACCGCGGTCTTGGCGCCGCCGGTCTGGTAGGCGTCGTAGCCGTCGAGCACCTGCGCGCCTTCGATCCAGGCGTCGAGCAGACGTTCGCCGCCACCGCTGGAGCGCATGTCGGCGAAATGCAACCGCACCGTGTAGTCGCCATCGGCGAGTGGCACGCGCCACAGCTGATCCGAGTCGGTCTTGCGTACGTTGCGCCAGTACTGGTAGAGGGTGTCGTCGTCGGTACCGCCGACCGGGTCGTTGGACGGATTGCGGTTGTTTGACGGACGGCCGCCGTCGTCGCCGCTATAGCCCCAGGTCCCGGAACGATGGCCCTGTTCGTGCAGCCACAGCGTGCCGTCACCGGCAGTCCAATCCCCGAGGGGACAGTACTGCGCATAGGCATCGGCGGCGCCGCAGTTGATGCGCAGCGGCCGGTTGCTGCTCGGGGCCACCGTGATCGTCTGTTCGCGCCAGGCCCGGCCCAGCCATTCGTCTACGACGGCGAAGCGCGCGGTATAGACGTGCGGTCGGTCATAGACGTGCGTCTGGGTGAAGGTGGCGCTGGTGTCACTACTGGTCTCCACCACCGCCGGGTCGATCTGGTGATGCCCCGTGCCACGGAACCACCATTCACCCTGATATTCCCAGTTCACGTGCGGGCTGTCGCTGCCGGCGGCATCCACGTCGCTGGCGGTCGCGGTGAAGGTCACGGCCTCGCCGGCGGTGGGGTTGTCGGTACTCGCGCTCAAGGGCTCGAGGGTCGGCACATCGTTGTGCGGCGTCGCCTTGACCCGGAGCGAGAGATCGCCGTAGGCGAAGGTGCCCTCCGGCAGCCAGTAATCGTTGGCCATTTCGAGCATCACGCTGCCCAGCGCTTCGCCGGCGTTGAGCCGGGCCACGCCTTCGTCGTCGTAATCGTCGAGATAGAAGCCGATGCGGAAATCGCCCCAGAAGGTGTTGTTCTTGCTGCCGATCGACATCAGGTTGCCGCCGCCATAGGTCTGCTGGTACTGGCTGACCGCCTTGCCGAGCCCGCCGGCCTTGCAGCCGCTGATGAAGGCGAAGCGCAGTTGGTCGCAGTTGCTGAACAGCCAATTCGAGGAGACCGGCGAGTTGTGCTCGCTGCGGTGCATGATCTCGTCACCGTAGCGCATGGCATCCACGACGTCGCGCCCCTCCGCCGGCTCGGCGTGATCCCAGACCCGGCCGTAGACAGCCAGATCGTCGTACCAGTTGTACATGTTGCACATCGAGGCGGTCTGCGGCAGGCGCGATCGACCGGTGCGATAGCGCCAGTTGGCTTCCAATGCGCGCCGCAGGCGCGGCACCTCGTGGCCGTACGCGGTGTCGCTCTGGGCATAGATACGCGCCACCCAGATGTGGAACCCCGGGGTCTGCGGGTCGTAGTCCACCATGTCCCAGTAGGTCCGATCGCTCTCTTCGGCGACCGGGACATCGCCCAGGAGGATGGCGCCATGCAGACGGGTATCGGCATCCTGCCATGCGGCCTGCAGGTGCTCCCACAGCCCGCGCGCGTTGGTTCCTTCCCACTCGACCACGTCCGGCGTGTAGCCCTCAGCCGCGAGCGTGTCGGCCAGGCGGTCGATCTCGCTCTGCAGCTCGGCGTAGAGCCACGGCTTGACGACGATCTTGATCGTCATCCCGGCGGGATCGCCGGCGGCTGCGACCCGGATGTGGCAGGTCATCGGCTCGGTGGTCACGATGCCGTCGGAGAAGGTGTAGGTGAAGCTGTCGTCGCCGGTGAAGCCAGGGTCCGGGGTGTAGGCGATGCGATCATAATATGACGAGAAACCATCGATGGTGCCATGGCTCGGCTCGGTGACGACCGCGATGGACTCGGGCTGGAAGGAATCCGGCTCGTTGGCGAACAACGGCAACTGCGAGGTGCGATCGGTCAGCGCGCGGGCCCAGCCGGATGAGGCCACGATCGGCGGCGTGTTCTCGTTGACGGTGATGCTGACGGTGGCGGTGTTGGAGGTGTTCTCGCCATCGGTGATATGAAAGGTGAAGGAGTCGCTGCCGAGGAACCCGGCCTCCGCGGTATAGCGGACATGACGGCTGTAGTCGGGCTGCGCGTCCCAGTCGTATTCTTCGGGCGGGTAGGTGTAGGTGATGGTCCCGTGGGCCGGATGCTCGTCGATGACCCAGCGTAGTTGCGCGGTTTCGGTGTCGGCGTCGCTGCCGCTGAGCGTGATCGGCTTGGTGTTGGTCTCGATGGTCGCGGTGCTGGTGCCCTGGGCCACCGGGGCCTCCGAGGCGGCGACGGTGGCGGCGATGAGCGGGAGCGCGCAGGCGAGACTGAGCAGTCGGGAGAACGTCATGAACGGATTCCTTCAATGGGACAGATGTACATCCAGAGCGGCGACGGCCTCGTGGACGATCGCGAGATGGGTGTCGATAGCCACGCGCACCGGCCCGTCATCCGGGCGGGCGCGGTGCAGGACGTCGGCGTAGTGCTCGAGGGCCGGCCGGGCTGCAGGGCTGCGGGTGCTGCGCAGGGCCTCGACCACCGCGTCGCCGTAGTCGAGTTCGCTCTGCATCGAGGTGGTCGTGATCCAGCGCAGTTCGCGCGCGAGCGCCGGGACCGCCTGGGCATCGCCGATGCGGGCCAGCGCGCGGGCGGCGCATGCGCGCACCTGCTGACCGAAGCCGTCAGGCCGCCGACGGTTGTCGCACAGCACCTTGTCGAGCCAGGGGACAGCCGCGCTCTCACCGAGGCGGCCGAGCAGCTCGATCGCCGCCATCGCCACGGCGGCTTCGCGGTGGGCGAGACGGGGCCGGAGCAGCGCGAGGATGGCGGGGCGCAACGCGGGCGCGACCGTATCCAACGCCCGATGCGCGGGCGCGACCAGAGCGCCGGGTTGCCCGCTGACCGCCAGCAGGGTGGCGACGGCCGTGGCGTCCGCGCGCGCGGCCCGACGCCCGAGCGCGCGCACGGTCGCCAGACGCTGCGTCAGCGGCGTGGCGCTATCGCGCAGGGCGGCCAGCGCGGCCTGATCAGGTTCAGGCAGGGGCGTGACCCCGGATGCATTCGGCTCGTCGGCGACAGCGTCGCGCCGTTCGCGCGCAACAGTGGATCTCGCTGCGGCGGCATCATCCGGCTCTTGGACTGCCGGAGTCGCCGCCGGCCTCTGGCGCAGTGCCACGATGGCGACGACGGCCGTAAGCACGAACAGCGCGCCCAGGACCGCGATACGGCGGGGGGTGATCATGACGGATACAGTGCGCGGCATGTGCCGAAACCGTGTCCGCTTCCGGATCGCAGCGACCGGGTCTGGGCCGGCGGCCACGAACTGCAATGCAAACGGTGATGGACCATTCACTTGTAGTGGAACTGCTGACGATGGCGCGAGTGATACGCTGGCGGCCGAGGCCGGTCCGCACCAGGGGAGCCAGGGATCCGCCACGGTCATGTCATTATTGTAGACGCAGTTTAAGGCTAACGTTAGACTGAAACAATCGGGCTCCGGACCACACGCCGGCGCGGAGCTGACGCCATTGCGTCCTGACAACGCCATCGGTTAGGCCTAAACTGGCTGCACGCCGCCGGCCCGGTCCACGGCGCCGCCAGGGCGGCGCGGACCACAGACGGGAATGCATGGATCACAGCGCGGCAGCTATGGCGACCGCCTTCGCCCACGGCGACCGTGAGCGCCTGGAGGCCATCGGAGCCGCGCACGGGCAGGCCACGGCGATGGGCGCGGTCGCCGCATGCCTGGAGCGCTTCCTCGCCTTCCATGCACGCGAGCGCACCGATCCGGAACCGATGCCCCCGGCGCTCAGCGCCGCGATCGACCGCGCACTCGCGGCCGATCCAGGCGACAGCGACCTGTTGATGTGCGTCTTGTGTGTGGCCGTCCACCGTGCCTTCGCCCTGTCCGACATCGCCAGCTGCGAACGGCTGGTGGCCCGGGCCCGAGCCCTGGCGCCGCATTGCCAGCTGCTGCGCAGCAGAGCCGTGCCGTGGCGGCTCGAATGCTGGCTCGGGGTCCGGCAAGCGGATGTCGCGCGCCAGCTGCGCGCCTGCGACGCGATCGCAGCTCTGCCCGGAATCGAGGCCGACGAGGACCTGGTACTGGAGTTCTCCTACAAGCGCCTCCTCGCCCGGCTGCGCAATCACGATCTTGCCGGGCTCGAGCCGACGGTCGACGCGGCCATCGCGCAACGCGCGGTCTACCGTACGCGCCTGCACATCGACCCGCTGTGGCTCCGCCCTGCCTGCTGGCTGCTGTCGGGCGAATACGACCGGGTGCTGGAGCAGCACCCGGTCGGCGCAGGCACCGACCTGGACGCCATCCGGCTCAGCGCCCTGCTGGGGCTCGGCCGCGTAGACGAGGCCGACGCCATACTGGCGGCTTACGACAGCGCGTTGCACGCGCGCGGCGAGTGGGATCGCCAGCGCAGCAATGCCGCGGCCCGATATCACGAGGCGGCCTACGCCCGCGAACTGTCCGTGAATCGGCTCGAAGCGGCCCGACGACACATGCGCCTGCGCGACGCGCGCCTGGTCGACCCCCCGCGGCAACACAAGCTGTACCTCCAGCAGGCGCTCGCCATCGAGCTGGCTGACGGAGACGCCGCGCGTGCGCGCGCCTGCCTCGAGAAGCTGGACCCGCGCGGCGAGCGGGGCGACCTCCACGTCGAATGGTGCCGGCTGCACCTGTTGGAGGGCGAAAACGAACGCGCCGCCACGCGATTTGCCCAAGCGCGGGCCAAGGGTCTGGCGGGCTACCTCGAGCACCAGCTGCGCTGCGCCTATGAACTGCGCGCCCATGTCGTGGCCTGGCTGATGCGCCAGCAGGCCGCTGCGCCCGTGCATGCGCCGGCGCAGCACGCGGGAGCGCCGAGCCAGACGGCCCTGATCGGCGACAGCCCGGCAATGGCGGCGGTCCGCAGCCAGATCCGCACCCTGGCCCCGCTGCCACATACGGTGCTGATCACCGGCGAAACCGGCACCGGCAAGGAAGTCGTCGCGCGGCTGGTGCACGAACAGGGCGCGCACCCGCAGGCGCCCTTCCTGCCGTTGAACTGCGCCGCCATGCCCGACGCCCTGGCCGAAAGCGAGCTCTTCGGCCATCGCCGTGGCGCGTTCACCGGCGCCGACCGCGCCTCCGACGGCCTCATCGGCGCCGCCGGCGAAGGCACCATCTTCCTCGACGAGATCGCCAGCATGTCCCAGCGCCTGCAGGGCGTGCTGCTGCGGGTGCTCGAGACCGGCGATTATCGGCAGATCGGCGGCCAACGGCAGCGACGCTGCCGCGCGCGCTTCGTCGTCGCCAGCAACCGCCCCTTGCTCGAGGCGGTGAACACCGGCGAATTCCGGGCCGATCTCTACTACCGGCTGGAACGCTTCACCATCGCACTGCCGCCTTTGCGGGTCCGCCTCGACGACCTCTCCGCCCTGTGCAGCCATTTCATCGCCCAGGCGACCGGCGGCGGTCAGATGCGCATCGGCGCCGAACTACTCGCGCGCCTGCGTGCGCACACCTGGCCGGGCAACGTCCGCGAACTGCGCAACGAGATCGAGCGCCTCGCCATCCTCAACCCCGCCGCCACGGAGCTCGGGGTCGATGGCTCTATCCTGCCCCAGACGCAGACGCCGGCCCACGTGCCGGCGCCGGCATCAGCACCGGCAGCCGACGGGCCGCCGGCAGACGATCCCACCTTGCCGGGACCCCCGCGCGCACGACGCCGACGGACCGCGATCATACAACTCCTGCGTCACCGTGGCCGGCTGTACCGCACCGAGGTCATCGAGCACGTCGGCTGCGCGCCGGCGACCGCGACCGCGGATCTGCGCGCGCTGATAGAGTGCGGCCTGATCCGCCGCGTCGAGACCAGCGGGCATCTACGTACCTCGTATTTCGTCTTGGCCTGAAGGCGCGCCGAGGCTGGCGCCCGCTACGAAAGCCGTGATGACGGCAGGACACCCCGAGCGGTCCCCGGCATCGGCGGATGCCGGGGAAACGCGCGACCCGTGACTCGGACGCCCGCTGCGCCACACTCACAGCGGGAACCGCCACGACCACCGTCCGTCCAAATGCCATCGTCAGCGCGCGATTGCGATTACGAGGACCCGCCATGCCCCGCCTCCATCCGTTGTTGCTTCTCATCCTGGTCATCGTGGGCCTCGCCGGTGCGGAAGGCGACGACCCCGCCGCGCTCTCGCGCGCCGCGCATCAGGCCATGGCCGACGGCAACTGGCGTGAGGCCCACGCCCTGTTCCGTCGCGCCACGCTCGCCCCCGCGGCCGATCCGATGGCGGTCGCCCGCGACCTGCCTGCCGCCACCCGCTGCCTGCGCAAACTGGGCCAGAACCACGCCACGGACGCCTACCGCGCCGCGGTCGTCGACGCCCATCCCACCGCACCGCTGGTCCTGCGTGCCGCGGCGATGGACCTGTTCTCGGCGCAACACTGGGGCTACCAGATTGCCGGCGCGATCCATCGCGGTCACCATCGCGGCGGAGGCGAACGGGTCGACCTCTACGCCCGTGATCGGGTCCAGGCCCTGCGCTGGCTGCACACCGCCCAACACACGGCCGGGCAGGGATCGGTTGCGGCCCGCATCTGTCTCGATCTCGCCAAGATCCTGCGTGGCCGCGATTCCTGGCAACTGACGGCGCTTACCGATCTGAGGCAGTTGCCGCCGCCGCAAACGAGCCATTTCCGGCACGGGGCCGAGGCTCCCGGCGCCGCGGTCAACGTCACGGGCGAGCCGATCTTCCACGCGGAACCCGCGAGCTGGCAGGAGGCCACCACCGACGGCGAACGCTGGCGTTGGGCGCTGGCCGAGGCAGCCCGGCGGCATCCGCCCGGCACGACCGAGACACTCCTTCGCCGGGCCGAGTTCGCCCACGAGCTCTTCGGGGTCCAGACCATGTCCCGTTTCGGCGCGCTGCCCATCGGCCGCGCCGGCGATACCGCGGATACGACCCCTGGCCCCTGGTCTCTCGCCAGCCTCGCAGAAACCGAGACCATCGCCAGACTGGCCAGCGGTGCGCGGCGTCTGACGCTGCCGCCGGATTACGCCTTCATCCCCCTTCTGCGGCAGATCGCAGGCGAGGACGGGGCCCGAGCCAGACTGGCCTGGAAACTGCTCGGCGACATCTTCGCCAACCGCCGTCAGTATCCCCGCGCCGCCGCCTGCTACCAGCGGGCGGAAGAGACGGAGATGGTAGCGCAGATCACCGGCTCGTGGGGCCGCTTCACGCCACTGCCGACCACTCCCGCCGGCGACACGCCGGCCGTGGGCTTCCGCTTCCGCAATGCGGAGTCGGTCGAACTCGTCGCCCGACGCATCGACGTGGAGCGGCTGCTGCACGACATCATGGCCTACCTGCGTGAGAAGCCCGAGGATCTCGATCGCGAGCGGGTATGGGTGGAGAACATCGGCCGACGACTGCTCACCGATGACGGATCCCGCTATCTCGGGCCCGAGGTCGGACGGTGGACCCGGCAGCTGGATCCGGCCGCGGATCACGTCGACCGCCACGTGACGCTCGATCTCGACCTGCGCGACGCCGGCGCCTACATGCTCAGCGCGCAGCTGCCCGCTGGCAACACGAGCATGGTGGTGGTCTGGGTCGCCGACACCGCGATCGTCAAACGTGGACTGGCGGACGCCGAGCTCTATGCCTTCGCCGACGCGACCACCGGTCGCCCGCTGCCTGGCCTGGAGGTGACCTGCTTCGGCTATCACCACCGGTGGTCGGGGTCTGCCAAAAAGGCCAAGACGACCGTGGTCGAACATACGGCGACCAGCGACGTCGACGGCTTCGTGCGCCTCACGGCCAGGCAGATGCCCGCTGGCTACACCATGCTGGTCGTCGCCCGCGATGGCGGTGGGCGTCTCGCCCATTATGGCTTCGAGAACGTGTGGTATCCCCGCAGCCACGATCGCCAACGCCAGCGTACCCGGGGCCTGCTGATCACCGATCAACCGGTCTACCGACCGGGCCAGACAGTCCGGTTCAAGGCCTGGATCCGTGGCTCCAGCTACGCCGCCGATACCGACACCGCCCCCCACGCCGGCAACACGGCCTGGCTCAGCGTGGTCGATGGTCGCGGCGACGAGCTGCTCCGGCGCAAGGTGCAGCTCGATGCCGCGAGCGGCATCGCCGACGCCTTCGACCTCGCCCCGGAGGTCGCGCTCGGCACCTGCCGGCTGTGGCTCCAGCCGGGCATCTGGCCACCAGGGGCGAATCGCGGCACCTACTGCGGCTCCTTCCGCATCGAGGAGTACGTCAAACCGGAGTTCACCGTCGCCATCGATCACGACGACCAGACCGTCGAGCTCGGCGACCAGCTCGTGGCACGGGTCAGTGCGCAGTACCTCTTCGGCGGCCCGGTGCGCAAAGCGCAGGTCCACTACACCGTGACCCGCACCGCGATCGATCAGCGCTGGTACCCGCCGCGGCCCTGGGACTGGCTCTACGGTCGCGGTTACTGGTGGATGAGCGCGAGCTGGGAGTGGTACCCCGACTGGGATCGCTGGGGCTGCCCGCCGCCGCGCGGCTTCTGGTGGCCGCAGGTGCACGAGCCCCCGGAGGAGGTACTCGATGCGGTGGTGCCGGTCGGCGCGGACGGCACCGTACGCATCCCGATCGACACCAGCCTCGCCGCCGCCCTGCATGGCGACAGCGACCACCGCTATCACATCACGGCCGCGGTCACCGATGCGAGCCGACGCACGGTCGTCGGTACCGGTAGCGTGATCGCTGCGCACAAGGCGTTCAGCGCCGCTACCTGGACCTCGCGCGGCCACTATCGCACCGGCGACACCGTGCATGCGCACATCGCCGCGACCACACCCGGCGGTGAAGCGTTGACGGTTACCGGCAGATTGAGCCTGCGCCGCATCGCCTGGGGTGACGACCGGCAGCCGGAGGAGACCGAAGTCGAAAGCTGGAAGGTACAGACCGACGCCGAGGGGCGGTTCACGCAGCAACTGGTCGCGGCCACGGCCGGGCAGTACCGGCTGCACGCCGAGCTGACCGACACGGCCGGGCACGAGGTGCTCACCGGCCACGCCTTCACCGTGGTCGGCTCCGACGCCAAGGCGGCCGACTATCGCTTCGACGCGCTGCAGCTCAGCAGCGACCGCAGTGAGTACGCCCCCGGCGAGGAAATCGAGCTGCTGGTGGCGGCCAACCGCCCCGGCGGCCGGGTACTGCTGTTCATCCGTCCCGAAGGCGGCATCTATCCCGACCCGCAGATACTCGAACTCGATGGCCGCCACCGCATGGTGCGCATCCCGGTGACGGCTGGCGATCAACCGAATTTCTTCGTCGAAGCGGTCCACGTCGCTGATGGCGAGGTCCACCGCGTGGTCCGCAGCATCGCCGTGCCTCCGCGCGAGCGCGTACTCGATCTGACGCTCGCGCCCGCAGCCGACACCGTGCGCCCCGGCGATGAGATCGCCGTCGACCTGCGCCTGCGCGAAGCCGATGGCAGCCCGGCCAGCGGTACCGCGGTGATCGCGGTCTACGACCAGGCGCTCGAGTACATCGCCGACGGCAGCAACGTACCCGACCTCAAAGAGCATTTCTGGCACTGGCGACGGCAGCATCACCCAAGGCCGGCGAACAACCTCGACCGGCGCGGCGTCAACCTCGTACCGCCCGGGGCCACATCCATGCGCAACCTGGGCATCTTCGGGTGGCTGCTGCCGGGCGCCACGCGCGAGGCGAGCAATCGCAGACAGGGCGGCGGTGGCTTCTCGCTTTTCGGCGGTGGTCGCGGACGAGGCGGCTTCGATGTGTTCGGCGGCCCCGGCGGCGCTCCCGCCGCGGCAGCGATGGCGGATCGAAAAACCGACAGCATCGAAGAGGCAGCACCCGCGCAGGACGATGCTCCGATCCAGCCCACCGTGCGCAGCGATTTCGTCGATGCGGCGTACTGGTCCGCCGCGACCCGGCTCGATGCCGCCGGCGGGGCGCGCATCGCCTTTCCCGCCCCGGACAACCTCACCACCTGGCAGGTCCGGGCCTGGGTCATCGATGAACAGGGTGCCGTCGGCCAGGCCGCGGCGAGCGTGGTCGTCAACAAGGACTTCCTGGTCCGGTTGCACCTACCGCGATTCCTGGTCGCCGGGGACCGCGCGACCGTCAGCGCCAACGTCCACAACCGGCTCGACGCGGCGGTCGAGACCACCGTCCGCCTCACCGTCGCCGGCACCGGCCTGCGTCTCGCCGGGCCGACCGAGCAGACGGTGACGATCCCGGCCGACGACGAACAGCGCATCGATTGGCCGGTCCACGCAGAACAGGCTGGCACAGCGGCGGTCCGGGTCGACGCCCTGAGTGCGCAGGGCTCGGACGCGATGGAACTGGAGCTGCCGATCCGGATCCACGGCGCGCAGCGCGTGCAGAGCTTCAGTCGCGCACTGCGCCCCGACGAGAACGAGACGACGATCGCGTTCACCGTCGCCGAGGAACGTCTCGCCGGGCGCAGCGAGGTGAGCCTGCGCTGGAGCCCCTCGCTGCTCGGTCCGGTGATCGAGGCGCTGCCGTACCTCGCCAACTATCCGCACGGCTGCACCGAGCAGACCCTCAATCGCTTCCTGCCGACGCTGGTCGTACACAAGCTGATCACCGACCACGACATCGACCTCGCGGCCCAGATGAACCAGGAGGCCGAAGATGTCGCTCGCGAAGGGCAGCAGGAGCGCCTCACCGCGCTGTGGCAGCGTTGGGATCACAACCCGATCTACGACCCGGCGACCATCGAACGCATGGTCGCCGCGGGCATCGAACGGCTCGAGCAGATGCAACTCGCCGACGGCGGCTGGGGCTGGTTCGCCGGCAGCGGTGCGCGCGCCTCGGCCCATACCACGGCGGTGGTGCTCGAGGGCCTGCTCGCCGCCCGCGCCGCCGGAGCTGCGGTTCCGCCGGCCATGCTGCAAGGCGGCATCGAATGGCTGCGCGACCACCAGACCAAGCAAGAGGACCTGCTCGATCGCGGCGAGCAGGACGAACCGAAGCAACCGTTCCGGGACACGGCCACGAACCGCGATGCCCTGGTGTTCGCGGTCCTGGCCCACGCCGGCGTGCATGCACCCGGCATGGAGAATCACCTTTATCGCGACCGCAACGAGCTTTCCGTCTACGGCAAGGCCTTGTTCGGACGGGCGCTGCACCGGCTCGAGGATCCCCAGCGTACGGCCATGCTCCGCCGCAATGTCGAGCAGTACCTCCAGCGAGATGTCGAGACCCAGACCGCCTGGCTCGCGCTGCCGAACGAGCGCTTTTGGTGGTACTGGTACGGCTCGCAGCACGAGGCCCAGGCCGCCTATCTCGAGCTGCTCAACGCGGTCGACCCCGACAGCCCCATCGCCGCCGAGCTCGCGCGTTACCTGCTGATCAACCGGACCCATGGCTCGCGATGGCACTCGACGCGCGACACCGCCTACTGCATCCGCGCCCTGGTGCGGCACTTCGCGCACTCGAGCGCCGCACAGGCCGACTACACCCTCGAGCTGCACTACGACGACACGGTGGTGAAGACGGTCCGGGTCACTGCGCAGAACGTCCTCACCGCCAGCGGTGCCTGGAGCCTCACCGGGGCAGATGTCACCGGCGGCGCCCACACGCTGAGCCTGCACAAACGCGGGCGTGGACCGGTGTACGTCGACGCCTCGGTCGCGGTGTTCACCACCGCGGAACACATCGAGGCGGCCGGCCTGCAGATCACGATCGCGCGCAACTACTACCGTCTGGAGGATGACCCCGACGCCACCGCCCTGGTTCCCACCCAGCGCGGCGAAGCCCGCCGCCAGACGGTGGGCGGCTATCGCCGGATCCCCATCGCCCACCCTGGCGAAGCCACCAGCGGCGACCTGATCGAGGTCGAACTCGTGCTCGAGAGCCGCAACGACTATGAGTACCTCGTGCTCACCGACCCGCGCCCGGCCGGCTGCGAGGCCGCGGCCCTGCGCAGCGGCTATCGCGACAACGGCGGCCTGCGACGCTATCAAGAGCTGCGCGACGAGGCGGCTATCTGCTACATCCGCCGCCTGCCGCGCGGCAAGCACAGCCTGAGTTACCGCTTGCGCTGCCAGGTCCCCGGCGACTTCAGCGCCCTGCCGACGCAGATCGAGGCGATGTACGCCCCGCGCCTGCGTGGCAACAGCGAGGAGCTACGCCTGGAGATCACCGACCGGTCTCCGACGGATCCCTGAACGTCAGCGGCCGATCCCGTGCGAACCCGATCTGTGACGGGACCGATGCCAAGGGCCGTGACGGGAGCCGGCATGGTCCAGAGGGCGCAACGACAGGGCCGAGGCATCCGGGGCCCGGCGGTGATCCCGGTCCACACAACGCGCGACGCCGCGCCCGAGTGGGGCGCGGCGTTGCAGGCTGGGCGATCGCAGAGGCGGTCTTCTGCCAGTCTGCCGTATGCCCTGTCCGACATCGGGTCGTGTGCGCGACCAAGCCCACCCGATCGGCGAGTGCAGCGGCATCCAGGGTCAGTCGCCGAGCGTGCTGGATCCTTCTTCGGTCTCTTCGCGCAGCTGCAAGCCCGAGAGCTGCTCACGCAGTCGCAGCTTGGCGTCCTCAAGATCGTCTTGATCCGAGAGCTCGATGATCCGCGGGGTGACGAAGATGGTCAGATCGCGCTGCACCGTCTGTTCGTCGTGGTTGCGGAACAGGTAGCCGAGGACCGGGATCGAACCGAGCAGCGGGATACGGCTCTCGGTCTCCTCGGTCGAATTCGAGAGGATGCCGCCGATCACCGCGGTCTCGCCATCAGCGACCATGATGCTGCTCTTGATCCGCTTGCTGCTGACCTGCGGCAGCTGGATCTGCTTGGCGTTGGTCGACTCTTCTGAGAAGAAGGTCTGGAATTCGAAGGTCTCGTCCTTGGCCGTGAGATCGATCGAGACGAAGCCATCGTTGGTGATGTGCGGCAACACCGTGATCTCGATGCCGATGTCGATCGGGCTGTCCTCGGCCTCCTCGAGGGTGACCTCGGTACCCGCATCGGTGCTGGTGGTGGTGGTTTCGGCCCAGCGCACCTGGTCGACGATCTCGATCTGGGCTTCGGTGTTGTTGAGGGTGAGGATGTTCGGGGTCTGCACCACTTCGCTGGAGTTGAGCGTGTTGAGCGCCTCGAACGAGAGGTTGCCGCTCATCACCCGGGTGCCGCGCTCCAGCAGCGCCGGCGATTGCCAGTTGTTTTTCGCGTTGGCCTCATCGCGGGTGGGGCCGACAAACCGTCCGGCGTTGGCGCTGAAGGGGAAGAACGAACTGGCCACGCTGCCGAAGTCCTGGATGTGCAGGTCGAGCGCGCCGGAGAAGCCGAAATTGAGTGCGTCGCTGACGTTGAACTCGACGAACTTCATCTCGATCTGCACCTCCTGGGTGCGGCGGTCGAGTTCACGCAGGATCTCGACCGCGGCATCGAGGTTGCTCGGCGTGTCGGTCAGGATCAGGCTGTTGGTCCGCGAGTCATGCTCGACCTTGCCGTCCTCGCTCATCGAGACGGTGATCAACTGGCTGGCGGTCTCGCCCGGGGTGTAGTTGAGCTGGTAGACGCGAGTCTGCAGATCCTTCTGTACCGAATCGGGAGTGACCACCCGGATGATGTCGTAATCCTGTTCGATCCAGACGTAGCCCATGGCCTTGACGATCACGTCGAGCGCCTCGCGCCACGGCACGCCGGTGAGATTCATGGTCAGCGTGCGATCGCCGGAGACCTGGTCGGAGATGACGATGTTGACCCCCGCCTGCGCCGCGAGGGCATCGAGCACCACGGTAAGCTGCGCATTCTGGAACTCCATCCGCACCTTCGGTGGACGGGTGAGCTCCCAGATGCGATCGCTGCGCTTCTCGATCACCATATCGTACTTGCGGGCGAGCTGCTCGACCGCCTCCTGCCAGCTGACATTGATCAGCCGCATGGTGACCTTCGGCTGCTCCTCCTCGTTGCAGGAGATATTCATCCCGGAGCGTTGACTGATCCATTGCAGGACCAGATCGAGCGGTTTCTCGCTGACCTCGATGGTCAACGGACGCGAGCTTTCGTCGCCGGGGCCAGGGCCGTTGGCGGATTCCGCGGCCCCCAACGACAGGCAGGTCGCGATCACGCAGGCGATGGCAAGGGGAATGCGGAGGTAGCACATGGAGCGGGCCATCCTTGGTCTCTAGTTGTCTTCGCCGTCGGAGCCGATGTAACGCTGGAAATGGAATTTCCGCTGTCGGTAGGGGAACATGAAGTCGACACGGTTGACGTCGATGTTGGTGATCACGCAGGACTTGACGCGCTCGTCGACCCCCAGGGCCTTGGGCTGGCCACCGACGATGACCAGCGACTCCTGGTCCGCCGCCCAGATGATGCCGTCGACCGTGAGGTCGAGGGCGAGGAACTGCGCGCGCGCCTCCTCGTAGATCTTCTTCTCTTCGGCCTGGACCCGGTAGTTGCGGATCCGCTGCAACAAGACCGGCAGGAGCTTGCTCTGTTCACGGTACCTGCTGGCGTTACGCTCGACATCGTCGATCTTGCGGTCGATCTCGCGCAACACCTGCTCCCATTGCTCTTCGTTGAAGTAGGTCTGGATCCGCGAAACGAGGTTGCGGGCCTCCTGCTCGGCCTGCTCGATCGCATTGAGCCCCGGATCGACCGGGATCTCGGGAGCCTCGGCGACCAGCCTGCCCTCCTCCATCTCCTCGGCCGCGCGGACCAGCGTCAGCTCGGCCTGGAGCACCTCGACCAGGTCATAGAACACGTCGCGGCGTCCGTCCGGAGGATTGCCAAAGCGATACCGGCCGGTCTGCTGCCCGGAGGCGCTCGGAGCATCGGTCGCCGCGGCATCGGCCGGCTGACGCTCGTCTCCGTCCTCCGCAGCGCCGAGCGCGACGATCCCGGTGCCCCAGCCCAGGACCAGACAGAGGAAGGCGGAGGCCGCTGGCAGGCGTGCGAACGTCTTCATCCGTTGCCCTTGTCGTAGACGTAGGTGACCACGGAGATGTCGAAGTTGTGCGGCTCGTGCTGGATCTCACCACTGGAGACGTCGGCATTGACCCCGCCGGGCGAGATGTTGATCCGCTTCAATTCCATGAACCGTGGTGCCTTGTCCGGGTCCTCAATGGTGTTGAGATAGAACAGGAAGGCGTTGAGGTCACCCTCGAAGGTCATGTCCCAGGTGATGGTCGTGAACTCGGTCTTCTTCTTGCGGCGACCGCTGGTCCCCTCCTCCTTCACGCGCACCGGGCCGAGTTTGAGCTCACCGAGCTTCGGATCGATGGCGGTCGCGGCGTCCTCGAGCCAGAAGCGCATCTCGGCCACTTCCTTCTCGCTCGGAATCGCGGCCTCCAGCTCCCGCTCCGTCTGCTCCAACGCCTTGAGCCGGGCGGCGACCTTGGGCGCCTGCTTGACCTTCACCTTCAGCTGCTTGATCTCCTGGTCCAGCTCTTCGAGCTCGGCATAGAGCGACTTGCGGTCGTCGCTCTGCACGAAGCTCACTGCATCCAGGGCCGGATCAGGACCGAGCTCCTCCAACGCGCCCATGGCCATGTAGCCGAAGACGCCGATCACGGCCACCGGGACCAGGATCAGGACGGCGAGCTGCTGATTGCGGGGCAGATCGTTCCATGCCATGACTCAGCCCCCCTTCCCGGCGCCAGAGGACTTCTTGTCGATGACTGGGACCCGCTGCCATTTCAGCGCCATCTGGAGGATGTCGCGCTCGAGCTCTTCGTCCCACTGGAACTCGTCGAAGGTGTAGGCGTCTTGCGGCTGGTTGAGGAAGCCGTGGCGCTGCCAGAATGCACTCGCGCCGATGGTGGCCCAGAAGGCGCGGAGGTATTCACCGCCCTTGTCATCCTGGGTGCCGACCAAGGTGAAGGTGAAGTCGAAGGACCAGGGAGTGACTTGTTGCTGCTTCTTGCTCCGTCGACCGGTAGTCTTGGCCTCGCGGATGGAGAGGCTGTCGACGCTGACCCGGAACTGCTGGCCATTCCAGTGCTCGGGATCGTCGGGGGCCATCAGCTCGACGAAGTCCCACAGGGTACGAGCCCAATGCATCTGCTGCCCCTGGAGCCCTTCGAGGAAGGCGATGCGCTGCTCGATCTGCTTGATCTGTTTCTGTTGCTTCTCGATCGCCGCGACCTGCTTCTTGATTTCTTTGACGGTGTCCTCGCGCTGCTCGACCTTCTCTTCGGCCAGGGGGATACGGACGTAGGTCACCCAGCCCCAGAAAGCGACGGCCAGAAGTGCAACCACAGCGCCAGCGAGGCCGATCAGAGCGTTCTGCGAGAGCGAGATGCTCGAGGAACGCTTCCTGAATTCCTGCGGTAGTAGGTTGATCCGGATCATCGCCGCGCGCTCCTCCGCCCTGGCTGCGGCGTTCTGCGGATTGTTAAGCGAAGTGACATCGTCGTGGCGCCTTCCGTGCTGAGCTTTATGCCACTCCAAGGCATCCGGTTCAAGTGCGCATTCAGGATAGGCCCGGCACCGTTGGTGGTGCAAGCCAAATCTCTCCTTCCGGGTCAGGGGGAGGATGACGCCGAGCCGTCGCGCAGACGCTCGGTGAGCGCCTCCAGCCGCTGGGCCTGATCCGCGTCGGCATGGGCGCGCAGAGGCTCCATCGCCGCGAGGGCCGCCTCCTGGCGTCCGAGCTGGGCCAGCGCCTGGACCAACAGGAAACGGCAGCGCCGACCCGGCTCGCCCTGCGCCCGGGCACCGCGCCCGAGCAGCGTCACCGCCTGCTCGAGCGCCTGCTGCCGTTCCGGGCGCAGCGGGCTGAGGCGGTGGCCAGGCGGCACCGCCGCGAGCAGGTCGCGCGCACCCCGCAACGCGGCCAAAGGCAGCCAGGGGTGCTCGCTGGGCAGCAGCGTGGCCGCCTGCCGCCAGGCCGACGCGGTTTCGGCGCCTTGCTTATCGCGTGCATACCACGCCCATGCTATTCCGGCCTCGGCGCTCTCACCACCGGCCTTGCGCAGGCGATCACGCAGCCTGGCGTACTCTTGCGGCGCGGTTTCGCGCAGCAGCAATGCGCCAGCGACCAGCAGCCGACGCCGCGCAGCGCCGGCTGGACCAGCGAGCGGAGCATCGGGCTCTGGATGGGCGCGAGCGAAGGCGGCGCGCGCCGACGCCGGATCGTCGCGCCGCTGCCAGGCCTGGATCAACGCCAACCCGCCGCGCGGCGTGCGCGCGGCGGGCACCGTGCTCCAGGCCGTGGGATCGATCTGGGGCAATGCCACCAGCGCAGCGAGTGCGACCGGATCCTGCGCGGCGTGGGCCTCGAGCAGCGGGCCCGCCGCGTCGGTCTGGCCCAGCTTGAGCAGGGCCAGGGCCCGCCCGAGGCCCCCCTCTTGACCCGCGGCAGCCGCGGGGACGGGAGCCTCTACGGCCAGCTGTGCGCGCACCGCGTCCAGTTCCGGACGCTCGCGGACCGAAGCTGGCGCCGCGGCCAGACGCTGCGCCGCCAGACTGCGATCGAGCCGGGCCAGGGCGCACAACTCGGCGGCGCGCAGCGCGGCCCAGTGTTCGGGCGCCGCCGCGCGGTCGATCCGCTCCAGTTCGTCGCGTACCAGCCCAAGGGCATCCTGGGGCAGATCCTCACGCAGGATCGCGGCGAGGATCAGCACCGCACGGGTGCGCACCGCATCGCTCACGTCGGGATGGACCATGATCTCGGTGCAGATCTGCCGGGCGGCGTCGGGATCCTCGTTCGCCAGATCACCGGCGAGCAACAGACCGCCGCGCAAGCGCCAGAGCGATGCGTGCCAGCCGCCCCACACCCGCTGCAGACAGCTGCGCCGCAACGATCCTGCACCGCTGGTGGAACAGGCGGCCAATCGCACCAGGCATTCGGGCACATCGACCCCGTGGCCAGGATGCTCGAGCGCGATACCCAGCAGGAGCCGCGCCCGCTCGATCCGCCCCTCGGCGATGGCGATGCGCGCGCCCAGCTGCGCCACCCGCCCGACCAGCGCCGGTGGCCAGACCCGCGGTGGGTCGGTGGCGAGATCGAGCACGTCGCGGGCCTCGGCCGGGCGCCCGAGCGCGAGCTGGCCGGCGGCCAGCAGCAGCCGTCCCCGGCCGGGCGCGGCGGCCTCGGGCCGTTGTGCGAGCAGGTAGACGACCTCGTGGGCCCGGCCGGCGGCCAGCGCGCGTGCGGCGGCGGTGACGAGGTCCGGCTCGGCCGCCGGCGCGAGCGCGGAGAGCAGCAGCACGCAGCAGCTGGCTCGCACCAGACGCCGGGCCGTCGCCATCAGCCCGACTCGCGCTGCCCGGCCAGGGCGCGGGCAAGGGCGGCGATCGCACGCTCCACCATGCGTTCGGCTTCGGCGCCCGAGCCGACGTGCAAGGCATCCGCGAGCTCGTCGCTCTCCAGCCCACCACGGAAGCGGTGCTCGAGCGCGCCGCGCAACTTCTGATCGAGCGCCTCGAGCGCCGCATGGACCCGCGCGAGCTGCTCGGGGTCGTCTTCGCGGCCACAACGCTCACGTGGAAACGGTCCACGCAAGGGCTCGTCGGGGTGTTGGCGGCGCCAGAACCGCGCCACCTCGGCCGCGAGCCCACGGAACCAGGCCGAGAGCGACTGCGGCGGGCGGTATTTGTGCAGGTAGCGCCACCCGGCGTCGATGGTCTCCGCCACCAGCGTGTCGACCACTTCAGGCCGGCGGATGCGGGTGCCGAGATACGCAGCGACCCGCGGCGCCTGACGCTGGACCAGTGCAGCGTAGGCGCCCTCGTCACCATCCTTGGCCCGCTGGGCCAGCTCGGCATCATCGGCAGGGCGGCTCATGGCAATCCGTCGTCATCGCTGATGCGTTCGATCCGGTCACGATCGTAATCCTGACCCGCGCCCATGCCCGGACAAGACTCCCCTGCGAACTCCCAGCTGCCGCGATTGATCAGGTTCACGCGCCAGAACGGCCAGGTGCGGCACTGGCGCGGACGCACGGCGTAGACCCGACAGCCGCGACCGGGCTCGAAGAACACGCAGTCGTAGTTCGGCTGTTCGGCCAGGCTGACCCCCCGGCGATGGACGATGCGGGTATAGCGCTGACGGAAGTCGGCCTCGCTCACGCCGAGGGTTTCGGCCATGGCCACGATCTCGGCCTCGGAGATCCAGACGTAACCGGGCGCCCCGCCGCAACAATTACCGCAACGCTGACAGGTGAACCGCAGGCCGGTGGCATACCACGGAGTGCGTTTGCTCATCCTGCACATCCTCCGCAAGCAGCCAGCCTCACCGCGGCACCGCTCGCCATCAGACCACCCGCAACACGCCGCCGCCGGGCGCGGCGCCAGTCGCGAAGGCCTCGGCCGGCAGTTCATGACGTTGACGATAGGCGGGAATCAACGCGGCGATGAAGCGCTCGACCTCCTCCTCGAGCACGAGGCTGACGGTGCTGCCGCCGAACCCCGCTCCGGTCATGCGGCTGCCGAGGCAGCCCGGCAGGCCACGGGCGATGGTGACCATGTCGTCGAGCTCGGGGCAGGTCACGGCGAACCGGTCGCGCAGGTCGGCATGGCTCTGGTCCATCAGCTGCCCCAGGGCGACGGCGTTGCCAGCATGCAAGCAGGCGGCGGCGGCCAGGGTACGACCGTTCTCGGCGACCACGTGCTCGCAGCGTCGCGCGCTGAGCTCGTCGAGCAGGCCTTCGACGCGGGCGCGGTGCAGCGCGTGCAGATCGATGTCGCGCAGGTGGCTGACGCCCAGCGCCCGGGCACCGGCCTCGCATTGGCTGCGGCGCTCGTTGTAGGCGCTGTCGACCAGGCCGCGCCGCCTGCCGGTGTCGGCGATGACGACGCGCACGCCCGCCGGCAGCGGCGCCGGGCTCAAGGCCAGGCTGCGACAGTCCATCAGCATCGCGCTACCTTCCATGCCGCAGGCGCTGGCCAGCTGGTCGAGGATGCCGCAGTTGGTGCCGACGTAGGCGTTCTCGGCGCGCTGGGCCAGGCGGGCGAGCCGCTCCGCGCCGAGGGTGAGATCGGCGGCGCGCAGCAGCGCGAGCATGGTCGCGATCTCGAGCGCGGCCGAGGAACTCAGCCCGGAGCCCAGCGGCACGTCGCCGGAGAGCGCGAGGTCGCAGCCGCGCAGCGCCAGGCCGTCTTCGATCAGCACCTGGGCGCAGCCCTTGAGGTAGTCGGCCCAGCGGACGTCCGGATCCCTGGCGATGTCGGACGAGAGCGTGAAGCTGGTCTCACCACCGCTGTCCATGTTGACGTCGATCGCGCACACCTGGTCGTCCGCGCGCGGACGCAGGGCGATGCGGATATCGCGCTCGATCGCCATCGGCAGGCAGAAGCCATCGTTGTAATCGGTATGCTCGCCGATCAGGTTGACGCGACCGGGGGCACGCATGCCGGCGATCGGCGGGGCACCGAAGCGCTCGGTGAAGGTTTCGACCAGGGCACGGGTACGATCATCCATCATCTACTCCTGTGGCTGGATCCCGGGATCGGCCGGGCGACGGCTCAGAGGCGCTGCGAGCGGGTCCACACGCTGATATCGCGGCCGAGAATGCGCTCGACCGTGGTCTGGAACAGTTCCGAGATCTGCGACATCGACCCGAGCTGCATCGCACGATCGACCAGACGCTGCGCGCCGGCGGTGTTGATCGAGCGGATGATCTTCTTGACCAGCGGAATCTGCGGCGGGGCCATCGACAGGCTCTCGACGCCGATGCCGACGAGGAACATGGTGTAGAACGGGTCGCCGGCCATCTCGCCGCAGATGCTCATCGGCCGGTTGTTGGCCTTGGCCTGTTCGACGGTGTGCTTGAGCAGCGCCAGCATGCCGGGGTTGTAACCCTTGTACCAATGCGAGACCTCGACCTGATCGCGATCGGCGGCGCAGGTGTACTGGATCAGGTCGTTGGTGCCGACCGAGAAGAACTGCGCCTCGCGGACGTACTTGGCGATGCTCATCGCCGCGGCCGGCGTCTCGACCATCATCCCCACCGGCAGGTCGGGATTGTAGCGCCGCTTGGACTCGTCGAGCTGTCGGCAGGCCAGACGGATGAGCCGTTTGGCCATCCGCATGTCCTCGACCGCGGTGATCAGCGGGAACATCACCCGCACATCACCGTAGTGCGCAGCGCGTAGGATGGCCCGCAACTGGCAGACCTGGAACTCGTCGAGCTCCATCGCCAGGCGGAAGGAACGCCGCCCCAGCGCGGGATTCTCCTCGTACGGCGTCTTGATGTACGGGAGTTTCTTGTCGGTGCCGATGTCCATCGTGCGGACGGTGACCGGCTTGCCGTCCATCGCCTTGACGATGTCGCGGTAGATCCGGTAGAGCTCGTTCTCGTCGGGAAAACTCGGGCGCACCATCAGGCCGAACTCGGTACGATAGAGGCCGACGCCGTCCATCTTGTAGAGATGGCCGAGCCCGATCTCGGTCTGCTTGCTGACGTTGGCGTACAGGCCGACACGATGGCCGTCGGTGGTCACCGACGGCAGCTCGACCTCCTCGTTGAGCAGGCTCTGGTAGCTCTTGAAGTCGCGCTGGGTCTGCTTGTAGCTCTCGACCACGTCTTTGCGCGGGTTGAGGAACACCGTGCCCGAGGACCCGTCGACGATGACGAAGTCGTTGTCGCGCAGGACCTGGGCGATGCCCTCGACGCCCATCACTGTCGGCGTGCCCAGCGCGCGGAGCATGATCGCGCAGTGGCCGCGGGTGCTGCCGGCCTCGGCGAACACGCCGGAGACGTGCCGGCGCTCGAGCGTGGCGATGTCGGAGGGCAGCAGCTCGCGGGCGAAGATGATATCGCCCGCGTTGACGTTCTCATCGATCGCCTTGGCCACCGCGTCGACGTCGTGCTTGAGCAGATGCAGGTTGTCGAGCAGGCGCATGCCCACGTCGCGGATGTCGGCTGCGCGCTCGCGCAGATGCTCGTCCTCGACCACGCTCAGGGCCTGGAAGTAGCCCTCGACGATCACCGAGACCACCACCTCGGCCGGCTTGAATTCGGTGCGGATCTGGTTCTTGACCTTCTCGATGAAATTCCGGTCTTCGAGCAGCGCGATGTGGGCATCGAAGATGCTGGCCTCGAGCTCGCCGATCTCGCGCGCCACCTTCTGCCGTGCGACCAGCAGTTGCTCCTTGGACTGGCGCACCGCCTCGCCGAGCAGCTCGAGCTCCGGCTCCACCTCGGCTTCGCTGATGGTCAGATCGGAGAGCACCTGGGTCTGGCGGAATTTCAACCGCACCCGGCCCATGGCGATACCAGGCACGACCGCCGCACCCTTGAAGATGTGCTTGCGCCGCGTCGGTCGCTTGAACGAATCCGAGCGGGAACGGCTCATGTGCGCTCGGCCTCCGTGCCGAGGGCCGCGGCGACCAGTGCAGGCACCGCGGCGAGCGCCGCGCCGACCTTGTGCCCGTCGCGACCGCCGGCCTGGGCCTGATCGGGCCGGCCGCCACCACCGCCGCCGACCTGCCGGGCCAGCGCACCGATCAACGCGCCGGCCTGCAGCCCGCGCGGATGCAGCGCCGGCGGCACCAGAGCCAGCAGCGCGGCCTTGCCGTCGGTCTCGCTACCGAGGATCACCGCGGCCTCGGGCCGCTGGTCCTGCAGGGCCTTGCCGACCTCGCGCAGCCCCTTGCCATCGACGCCGGTGAATTGTCCCACCAGCAGGGGCACGCCGGCGACCTCCTGGGCCGCGGCGAGGATCCCGTCGACCTGGGCCATCGCCTGTTTGGCATGCAGCTGCTGGCACTGCTTGCGCAGGCGCTTGACGTGGGCCTGCAGGCCCTGCACGCGATCGACCAATCCCCCCTGCAGCAACAGCTGGGTGGTGTCGTTCGAGGCGACCTGCTCATCGAGCGCGTGGGCCTCGTCGACCAGCGCCCGCAGGCGCGGCTCGAGTTCCTCGGGCCTGGCCTTGAGCACCTGGGCGAGATCGGTCAGCTCGCGCGGATCCGGGTCGACCAGCCCCAGGACCTTGCCGCAGGCCAGGGCGAGACGGTCCTCCTCCTCCGCGCGGGCCACGGCGACATCACCGGCGATGGCGATGATGCGTCGGATGCCGGCGGCGGAGGCCTCCTCGCGCAGGATGCGGAACTGCTTGACCGCGGCCGTGTTGGCGACGTGGCAGCCGCCACAGAGCTCGACCGACACCGGCGGGTCGCCGACGGCCACGGCGCGCACCTCGTCGCCGTATTTCTCGCCGAACAGGGCCTTGGCGCCGCGTGCACGCGCCTGATCGATCGGCAGCACTGCGACCTGGACCTCCAGCGCCTGGATGATCCAATCGCCGACCATCTGCTCGATCCGGTTCAGCTGCTCGCGCGTGAGCTGCTGCGGGTGGTTGAAATCGAAACGCAGTTCGCCGGGATCGACCTTGGAGCCCTGCTGTTCGACCTGATCGCCGAGCACCGCGCACAAGGCCTGGTGCAACAGATGGGTGGCGGTGTGGTGGGCGGCGGTGTCGCCGCGACGATCCTGATCGACCGCCGCGTATACCGGTCCCGGCCGGGCGCTGCCGTGCTCGACCACGCCGCTGTGGATCACCAGCCCCTCGTCGCGCTGCACGTCGGTCACCTGGATGGTGAACGAACCGTCTGGCCCGAGCACCTGGCCGTGATCGGCGACCTGCCCGCCGCCCTCGGCGTAGAACGGGGTCGGGGCGAGCGCGAAACGCACCGCGGTGCCGGCTTCGGCCACGTCGACGGCGGCGCCGTCGACCTCGAGCAGGACGAGTTCGACGTCGTCGCAGGACCGGTCGTAACCGATGAAGGTGGTCGGCCCCAGGCGCGGCTTGGCGTCGCTCAAGGCGCTGGCGGTGAACACGACCACGTCCTTGCTGCGCGAGACCGCGCGGTGGGCCTCCTCGGCGCGCTGCCAGCCGTCCTCATCGATCCGCAGCTCGCGCTCGTCGAGGATCTCCTCGGTGACCTCGCGCGGGAAGCCGTAGGTCTCGTAGAGCCGGAAGGCCTTGTCGCCATCGAAGGCCGGGCCCGGCTCGCGGGTGGCCAGCTCGCGCTCGAGCAGGTCGAGACCGCGACGCAGGGTGCTGCGGAACTGCTTCTCCTCGCGTTCGATCAGCGCCGCAGCCATGTCCTCACGCCGCACGATCTCGGGATAGGCCGCGCCCATCGCCGCGACCACCGAGCCCACCACGCCGTGGAGGCAGGGATCCTCGAGCCCGAGCTTGTCGACGTCGAGCACCGCGCGACGGATCAGCCGCCGGACCACGTACCCGGCGCCGGTGTTGGTCGGCTGCGCGCCGTCGGCGATGGCGAAGGTCACCCCGCGGACGTGATCGGCGATACGTCGGACCAGCGCGTTGCGCTCCTCCTCGGGCGAACCGCTCGCGGCCCCCTCGACATAGCGTGCGTCGGTCACCTCGCAGACCCGGGCGATGATGGCCTGGAACAGATCGGTATCGAAGTTGTTGCGTTTGCCCTGGAGCACGCAGGCCATGCGTTCGAGCCCGGCGCCGGTGTCGATGTTCCGTCGGCCGAGATCGTCGAGGCGATAGCGGCCGTCGACCTTGGGCTCGCAGACGTTGAACTGCGGGAAGACCAGATTCCAGATCTCGACGAAGCGGTCGCCGGGGTCGTTGCCGGGATGCACGCCGTCCGGACCATCGGGCTCGAAATCCCAGAAGATCTCGGAGCAGCACCCGCCCGGCCCGAGCGGGCCGTGGGCCGGCGCGCCGGCGGGCCAGAAGTTGTCGTCGTCGCCGAGCCGGACCATCCGCGCCTCGGGGAAGCCGATCTCGCGCGACCAGATATCCCAGGCTTCGTCGTCGATGGTGTGGACGCTGACCCACAGCCGCTCGGCATCCAGGTCGAGCACCTGGGTGAGGAACTCCCAGGCCCAGGCGATGGTCTCGCGCTTGAAGTAGTCGTCGAAGCTGAAGTTGCCCAGCATCTCGAAGAAGGTGTGGTGCCGGGGGGTGCGGCCGACATTGAGGATGTCGTTGGTCCGCATGCACTTCTGACAGGTGGTGGCGCGCGAGAACGGCAGCGTGCCGCGACCGAGGAACATGTCCTTGAACTGGGCCATGCCGGCGACCGTGAACAGGGTGGTCGGGTCGTCGGTGATCAGCGGCGCCGAAGGGTGCCGGGTGCAGCCCTTGGCCTCGAAGAATCCGATATAGGCGTCACGCAGTTCCGCCGCCGTCATCACCGTCGCCATCGCGTCCGATCCCTTCCCTGCCTCGAGCGCCGCGGGAACCAGGCGGAACGCCGCTGCTGCCATGCGGGTCCGGCAGAGCCACCGGAAAGCCCGCTACCGGGGAGGGATCTGGAGACAGACTCCGCCCGGCAACAAAGGTGGCACACCCTAGGGAGCACTTGCATACGGGCAAGGAGATTGGCCGTCGTAAACCGGCGCAGCGATGCACGCTCCGGGGCGCGCGGCGCGGCTCAACCCAGGCCGACCCCCTCTACCACCAGCCGCACGGGGAGGTAGATCGCCAGATCGCGCTGGAGCCGGCGAACCCGCTCGATCGCGGTCGCCGCATCCATCGGCGCGGCCCCGCGCAGATCAGCGCGCAGCCGCTGCAGCAGCGCCTCGAACCACAGCCCGAGCACCTGACGCTGCTGCTGGGCCGGCGTGGCTTCGGATCCGCGCTCGGCGCAGGCCTCCTCCAGCGCGGTGAGCACCTCGTGCACCCGCCGCGCATCGAAGCCGCGGTAGACGAGCGCGAGCAGCGCGTCCATCGGCACAGCAGCGCTCGCCGCATCGAGCGCGCCACGCACGCTGCCGCCGGCCATCGCCGCCTGGGTCCGGGCGACATCCATATCCAGCCCGCGTTGGAGCAGAACCCTCTCGACCTCGGCACGGTCGAGTGGCTGCAGGCGGATAATCTGCGAACGCGAACGGATGGTCGGCAGCAGGCCCTCGACGTAGCCACTGGTGAGCAGGAAGTGCGCGCCTGCCGGCGGCTCCTCGAGCACCTTGAGCAGCGCGTTGGCCGCCGGACCGCGCAGACGCTCGACCGCCGGCAGCACGAACGCGCGCCGCTGCCCCATCAGCGGGCTCTCGCCGGCACGGGCCACGATCTCGTCGCGCACCGTGCGCACGTCGATGTGCGCCACCGCCGTGTCCGGCGGCAGGGCCTCGAGATCGGGATGGTTGCCCGCGGCGACCAGGTGACAGGACTCGCACTCGCCGCAGGCGTCGCCATCGCACGGCTCGCGACACAACAGGCTCTGGGCCACGGCCAGGGCCAGGGTCCGCCGCCCGATCCCGGGCGCCCCGGCGAGGATCAAGGCCGACGGCAGGCGGCCGGCGGCCAGCAGCCGATGCAGGATGCGTATCGCGGCGACGTGGCCCTGGATCTCGCACAGGCGCACGGCGCTCTCCCGTCAGCTGCCCGAGGTGGCCGGGTCGACCGGGTCGACCGGGTCGACCGGGTCGACCGGGGCATCCTTGTCGCCGACCCAGCCGGGTGGGCGATAGGTCTTGCCGGGCTCGGTCAGCTCGCTCGACCAGACGATGCGCATGTCGGCGAGGAACATGCCGTACTGCGGCCCATCGGGGGTCTCGATCGGCTCCGAGGTCGCCAGCAGCACCGTCGCCCCACGCTGCTCGCCCACCGGCATGTGGTAGAGGAACGGCTCCCCGGTGACCGGACAGTGGAAGCGGTTGTAGATATTGCGGTCGCGGACGTAGCCATGCATCCACAGATCCTGCAGGGTCCGCGGCCACTCCTCGCGCGACTGGTGGTAGAGCAGGATCCGTTTGCCGACCTCGTCGAGGAAGACCTGCAGCTGACCCGGCGCACCGTCGGTGCGTGGGCGCCAACGCGGGTTCTCGTGCTCCGGTGTCCCCAGGCCCTCGTTGAGCACCGCGAAGAGCACCTCGCGGTCGCGACCGCCGATCTTGCCGTTGTGCTCGATCTTCTCGTCCAGCGCAGCCATCTGATCCTGTGCCCGCCAGGCCACCAACAGGGCATAGGGCGCCTCGACCGAAGGGAACTTGTCCTGCTCACGCAGCTGGGCGCGCACCTGCGGCTGGGTCTCCTCCATCTGGGTCAGGGCGAGATACCAGTCCATCGCGCGCTGTTGCTGGCCGGCACGACGATAGCACTCGGCCACCGCGAACAGGATCTCCGGCAGCCGCGGCCGGGCGAAGGACTCGGCCTGGATGGCCTGGACGAAATGCGTCGCAGCGAGATCGAGGAAACCGACGTACTCCTTGAGGATCAGGCGCCGTCGCGCCCGCAACAGGCCGCGGATGGTCAGATGATCGTTCTTGTCATCGAAGTGGCGCTCCATCTCGGTGATCACCGCCTCGCAGCGCGCGAGGTCGCCTTTGCGCAACTCTAGACCCATCAGGGTGAGCCCGGCAACAAAGTAGGCCTCGTCGGTCAGGCGGGAGCGGTCGTAAATGCGGCGGTAGACCTTGATCCATTTATCGAGATCGAAGGCCTCGCCGTCGACGATGTGCTTCTGGACGTAGTTGTCGACCTCGAGGATCCCCGCCTTGAGCTGGGTGTGCATCAGCGGGCGGTTGACCCGCGCGCGCAGGGCCCAGGCCGCGCTCAGCGCCAGCTTGGCCTGGAAGGCCGAGGGGAAGTTGCGCTGGCGGTAGCACATCAGGGCGAAGCGGTAGCGCTTCTCCAGCGGGATGCTGTCCTGCGGGATGACCCAGTCCTCGAGCGGCGGGAAGGACTGCCCCTGCAGGCGGGCGCGCTTGGCCTCGCGTTTGTACAGCCGCGACTTGTCGGTGACCCACTCGTCGTTGAAGCCGTCCCTGGACAGCAGCCAGGCCTTGACCTCCTCGGGCAGGCGCTTGATGAAATGCCCGTTGGCGCCCCATTCCTCGGCCAGGGCCGAGAAGTAGCTGTAGGGGTCGGTGACCACGAAATGGTCGTACTCCGACATACCGGTGGTGTGCCGGCAACCATCGACGTCGGTGCCCATGTTCGGCGCGCCGCCGACCCCGAGCTTGTCGTTGCCGTGACGGCGGGGGATGGTCACCACCTTGAACGGTTTGTTGACGATCGGGCTGTAGAGCGTGCGCGGCTCGACCTGCTGCGCGCCCCAGACGGACGCGGCGGCGGCCAGGAGCAGACAGCAGGCGACCAGACGACCGGCCTGATCAGGGGTGGCGCGTGTCACTGGCATGGATGTCCTCCGTCGACCAAACGACGACACCGCCCGACGTTGCTTACGCGGGCGGTGCAGCCGTGATGCAGGCGACCGGGCGCCACGCGGGCGATCAACCGATCTCGACCACCTCGACGGCGGTCTGTTCGTGGCGCCCACCGACCCGCCGACGGCTGTCCTTGCGGCGGCGGAAGGTGCCGGCGATGACCTTGGGGCCGCGCTGATGGCGCAGCACCTTGAGCACGGCCTTCCTGCCGTCCAGGCGCGGGGCGCCGACCTCGACCGAGTCGCCATCGCAGACGAACAGGACGGGGGCCTCGATGGTGCTGCCGGGCTCGGCAGCGGCGCGGTCCAGGACCAGGCGCTGGCCCGGCGCGACCCGATACTGACGCCCGCGATCTTCGATGATGGCGTACATGGCTATATCCTCTCTGGTCGACGCGACACCGCCGCGATCCGGCGAACCTCTCTGCCGGCGCCGGCGGGGCGCGGTTTGTAGCAGCCTTCGGCCGGCTGACAAGCAGGTTGTCGTGCAGGGCCCAGGGCAACTCAAAGCTCGCACATGAGGGCCATGCCTCGCCTCCACCTGCGTCACTACGACCCAAGCACAAAAGAGAGCCGGGCGGTTTGACGCAGGTGGAGGCGACGCAAGGCATGCCGACCTGGGGATCGGCGCTCCCGGAGGCGAGCTTTGGGTCGCCCTGCGTGCAGGGCCAGGGCGCGTTCGCGCCTCAGCCGGCCCCCGCCGCTGCGCTGACCAGGGCGGCGAGCAGCGGATTGGGGAAGCGCCGGGGCCGGGTGATGGCGCAGAACGATTCGACCAGCCCCGACAACGGGGCGACCTCCTGCAACAGCCCTGTCTCCAGCTCGTCCTTGACCACGATCGGCGGTACCACCGCCAGACCCACCCGTTCGCGCGCCAACAGCCGCAGCATGGCCATGTCGTCGACCTCGGCCGCCACGGTCGGCCGCACGCCGAGGCGATCGACCAGGGCGTCGAACCCGAGCCGGATGCTGCTGGTCGCTGTTGGGAGCAACAGCGGCTCACGCGCGAGGATGGTCGCGAGCTCGTCGCCGGTGGCGGCGAGCCGCGGCGAGCCGATCAGGCCGACCGGCTGCTCGGCCAGCGCGTGCGCGACCCAGTCGGCGCCCGGCTCGCGAGCCGGAACCACATTGGCCAGCAACACGTCGATGCGATGGCTCTCCAGCGCCCCGATCAGCTCGCCCAGCGCCCCGGAACGGATGTCGATCGCCACGTCGGCCCGGCCGAGCACCGGTGCGAGGAAATCGAGTTGGAAGTTGCGCGACAGCGTGGCCAGGGCCCCCACCCGCAGCACCGTCCGCGCGCGCTCGTCGTGCCCGTCGAGGGTGTCGACCAGCTCCTCGCCAACGGCGAAGATGGCGTCGGCGTGGTCGAGGGCGATGCGTCCGGCCTCGGTCAACACCAGACGCTTGCCCCGGCGTTCGAACAAGGGATGGCCCAGCTGGCGCTCCAACTGCTGGACCTGAACCGATACCGCCGACTGCGAGACGTGCAGCAGGCCGGCGGCACGGGTCAGGGTCCCGGCGTGGGCCACCGCCCAGAAGTAGCGCAGATGATGGTAGTTCAGCCGCCCCGCCTGGTCCATTCCGCGCCTCCCGTCCCTGCGAGCCGACCGCCCGCCGGACCTGTGTTCTATGAAACAGAACGGAATGATCCACCTATTGTGCTTACCTTGAATAATGGGGGGGTCTATAAGCCGCCAGGGAAGGGCGACCGCACATCGCTGCCGGGGAAACTGCACATGCGCTATCTCGTCCTCGTCGGGGCGATCGTGATCCAGATCTGCCTCGGCGGGCTCTACGCCTGGAGCGTGTTCGTGGAACCCCTGAAACGGGACCACAGCCTGAGCGTGGCCCAGACCCAACTGATATTCGGCTGCCTGATCGCCACCTTCACCATCTCGATGGTCTTCGCCGGCAAACTGCTGCCCCGGCTCGGCCCGCGCCTGCTCGCGGTGCTCTCGGGCGCCCTGTTCACCGCCGGCTACCTCGTCGCCGCGGCCTCCGGCGGCGCGTTCCCGCTGCTGTTCCTCGGCATCGCGGTGCTCTCGGGCATCGCCACCGGCTTCGGCTATGTGGTCCCCCTGACCACCTGCATGCGCTGGTTCCCCCACCACCGCGGGCTGATCACCGGCATCGCCATGGCCGGCTTCGGCGGCGGCGCAGTGCTGTTGTCCAACGTGGCCAAGGTACTGCTCGGCGGCGGGCTCGACGTGCTGCAACTGTTCGGCTGGGTCGGCCTGGTCTACGGCGGCGCGATCCTGCTCGCCGCGTTGGCCATGCGCGCACCGGCACCAACGCCGGATCCCCGCAGCGCGCCGGCCACGGCCATCGTCGTGCTGCTCAAGGAACCGTTCTTCATCGCCCTGTGCGTGGGCATGTTCTGCGGCACCTTCGCCGGCCTGCTGGTCATCGGCAATCTCAAGCCGCTGCTGCTCTCATACGGCGTAAGTGAGACTGCGGCCACCTTGAGCATCAGCGCCTTCGCGGTCGGCAACTTCGCCGGCCGCATCACCTGGGGCTGGGCCGCCGATCGCTATGATACCGGCATCATCCCGGTGACCCTCGGCGCGCTGGCCGCGGCCCTGGCGCTGCTGCACTTCGCCGCCCACACCCAGGCGGGAGCGACGGGCATCGCGCTGGCCATCGGCTTCGGTTTCGGCGCCTGCTTCGTGATCTACGCCGCCCAGGTCGCCCGCCGATACGGAGCGGACCGGGTCGGGAGCACCTATCCTTTTGTCTTCCTCGCCTACGGCGTGGCCGGCATCGCCGGCCCGCCGCTCGGCGGCTGGCTCTATGACTCCTCCGGCGGCTACGCGATGGCGATCGGGGTGAGCATCGCCCTGGTGCTCGCTGGTGGGATCGGAACAGCAGCGTTGCTGTATGGGCCGGCCGGCCAGCGCTGCCTGGCGCGCGGCTGAGAAGCCGCGCGCCGCCCCGGCTCAGCGCCGGGTGAACAGCAGCTGACGCAGGACTGCGGCTTCTTCCCATACCGTCGGGGCGTGCACGGGTGCCGGACCCGCCGCGGCCGCGCTCTGACCACTGCCCGGCCGCTTCGGCCCGGCATCGATGCCACTGTTGGTCGCGCCGCTGGCAGCGGCGTGACCACTCTGCCGCGGCGAGCTCTCGCTCAGGCCTCCGGCCGCCGCTTCGCGCAGCTCGCGCTCCAGCTGGGCCGGCTTGGTCTTGAGCAGCTCCTTGGCCTCGGCGATGGCCTTGGCCTTCTGCTCGAGCAAGGGCGCGAGCAGCGAGGGACGCACCGGCTCGTCATCGCTGCGCCGACGCCGACCGCGACCACGACGCCGGGTGACGCCGGAGATGCGGAAGATCCGGGTGTGGAGCTGGGGATCGGCCACCACCTCGATGCGGCAGTCGCTCTCCTCCTCCATCCGCGCCAGCTCCTTGCGACGGATGTTGCCGACATGGCTGGCCATGTCCGGCGGGACCACGATCTTGAGCCGCTGCAGGCTGCGCCGGGCCAGCTCCTGCCGCAACGCACGCATGCATTCGATCTCGAAGGTCTCCGGCGTCTTGACCACCCCGGTGCCCGAGCAGTAGTGGCAGTCGTCGTGCGAGACCAGGCGATGGCTCGGGCGGGTGCGCTGGCGGGTCATCTCGACCAGCCCGAAACGCGACATCGGCGCGACGTGGGTCCGGGCCTTATCGCCGAGCAAGGCCTTGCGCAGCGCGAGCTGGACCAGGCGCTGGTGCTCGCGGTTCTCCATGTCGATGAAGTCGATGATGATCAGCCCGCCGAGGTCGCGCAGCTTGAGCTGCTCGGCGATGACCGCGGCCGCCTGAAGGTTGGTGTTGACCGCGGTCTCGGCCACGTCGGCGCCTTCACGGCTACGCGAGGAGTTGACATCGATCGACACCAGCGCCTCGGTCTGCTCGATGACGATGTTGCCGCCGGAGGGCAGCTCCACCTTGCGATCGAAGACCGTGGCCAGGCGCTCCTCGACACCGTAGTAGGCGAAGATCGGCAGCTCCTCGCGGTGCAGCTTGATCGCTTTGCTGACCTCGGGCATGAACACCTGGGCGAAGGCCCGGGCCTCATCGTAGAGATCCTCCTGGTCGATGATCACCGACTCGACGTCGCCGGGTACCTGATCGCGCAGGGTGCGCAGGATCACGTCGGCCTCCTGGTAGAGGCAGGACGGCGCCTTGACCTTGCCGCTGCGATCGTCGATGTCCTTCCACAACCGGGTGAGGTATTCGAAGTCGAGTCGGATCTCGTCGTCGCTGCATTCCTCGGCCGCGGTGCGCACGATCACGCCGAAGCCCTCCGGCACGTCGAGCCCGGCGACCACCGACTTGAGGCGGCGGCGCTCGGCCGGGTCCTCGACCCGCTTGGAGATGCCGCCGTTGCGGCCGTTGTCACGCACCAGCACCAGGCAGCGGCCGGCCAGCGAGATGTAGGTGGTCAGGCAGGGGCCCTTGTCGCGAATCGCCTCCTTGGTGATCTGGACCACGATCTCCTGCCCCGGCTTGAGCACCTTGTCGATCGGCTTGTCCTTCTTGTCGTGCTGCACGTCATCGATGTGCAGGAAGCCGTTCTTGCCGTTGCCCAGGTCGATGAAAGCGGCGTCGAGACTGCGCTCGACGTTGGCGACCTTGGCCTTGTAGATGTCACCGAGGTGCTGGGCGTCTTCGGCGGTGCGTTCGTGGATCACCGCCTCGAGGGTCCCATCGCGGATCACGCCGACCCGCATCTCCTGGTCATCGAGCACGTTCATCAGTACGTACACGCTCATTGTTCTTCTCCTCCGGAGGCACGCCGGCCCCACGGTCTACAGCGCAACGGCCGTCGACACCTCGGTGCCACGGCGCTGCGCGGTTCCTGCTGTGTTGATTGGCTGGAGGAAATCCACAGCGAGATTCCCGTCCTCGGGACGCTCGACCCCGAGGGGGAGCGGTCCCGCACCGCGACGCGGCGCCAGCCACCGGCCAGCCGGTGACATCTTGCTTGTACCACCGAGACGCGACCTGTCGAGTCCGTAACCGCCTCAGAGGCCGAAGGCGACTCAAAGCTCGCAAATGAGGGCCATGCCTCGCCTCCACCTGCGTCACCAT
>CAZTGE010000023.1:0-39350 GCA_964612995.1 uncultured candidatus Brocadiaceae bacterium
CGCCGGCGAACAGGTCGATGGTCGCGTTGGCTTCGGCCGTGCCGGTGAACTCCGGCGTGGTGACGTTGGTGAGATTGTCGGTGTCGGAATCGCCGCTGTCGCTGCCGGCAGCAAGATCCGGAGTGGACGGGGCGGCTGGCGGCGTGTTGTCGATGGTGTATTTGTCATCAGTGTCGGTCGGCGCGGCCTCATCAAGGGTGTTGCCAGCCAGATCCGTGATTGTGCCGGTGGCGACGGTCAGTCCGAGTGTGCCATCGCCAGTGATCGCATCTATGGTGACCTCATAGCTTGCACCGCTGCCGGTCACGCTCAATGGCGTGCCCACAGCCACCGTATCCGTTGGCTCCGCCGTGAACTGATCGGAATCGACGTTGGTGACGTCCTCGTCGAAGGTCACCGTGAAGATGACGCTGTCCGCGTTGGTCGGGCTGCTCGCCGGCGTCTTGCGGGTGATGGAGATGATCGTGGGAGGGGTGGTGTCTGCCTCTGCGTACAAACTGGTTACGGCAAGCAGCGCAAGCAGTAGGAGACGCAGTGCTGCAGCCATCGGCCTCACCACAGAACAGATGGACGGGAGGAAAGGCGCCAGGTCAGACCGATGCCTACCAGCAGGCCGTCCTGATCGAGGCCGAGGTCGACGTCACCATCATCGAGGGTGGCTGAACTCCAGATGTACCCAGCACTCGCATTGATGGCCCAGTGATCGGCAAGGGCGTAGGTGCCGCGTAGCTGAGCGCCCCATGCGATGTAGGTGCCATCGCTGGAGAAACCATCGTAGGTCGTGGTGGCGTCGAACTCGATGCTGGCCAGACCGAATTCGAGCACCGGAGCCGCATGCAAGATGACGCGATCGGAGAACGCGCAGGCGTAACCGACACTGGATCGCAAGCCGTGGGTTCTGTGCGAAACGACGTTTGCGGTCTCGCGTTCGCCAGCCGTTGCGCCGATGCCGAGCACCAGGGCGTGCGGCGAACCGGCGCCGGAGAAACCGTAGTGTCCGGAGAGCGACAGGGCGAAAGCGGTCTCGAAGTCGTCGTCGCCTGAGCGATCCACGGTCGGTGCCGTGTAGTGGTAATCATAGGCAGTAGGACGGAACTCGAATGCGAGTACGAGGTCGCGCACGACCGGTTCGGCGCTGGGCGTGGCAGCGGAGATCGCGATCAGCAGCGCGAGCATACGGCCAGCTGCGATCGGAGTCATGGCACCAGTACCAGGCGGAAGCCGACCAAGGGATGGACGATATCCGGTGCGATGACCTGACGGTTGGCGCAGCGGGCCTGGAGTATGCAGTCGCGCCAAGAGCCACCACGAAGACGGCCTTCTCGGGTCAGTTCCCAGACGCCCCCATGCAGGTCGTGCAGCCCAGATGGGCTTGCGGCGCGCTGGCCGACAGGCTCTGGGCCCGACCCGTCACCGGTCTCCCACACCAGAGCATGCACCGCGATCGTGTCGACTGGCGGCGGTGCGCGGGTGCCGTCGGCGAGCAGGCGGCTGTCGGCGAAGCACCAATCGCGTGTGGCCGCGCTCTTGCGACAGGCGTACTCCCACTCGTCATCCGAGGGCAGGCGCAGCTCCGCCGTCGAATGGGTGGCGTGGAAGGTGGTCAGCACGGCTGTCACGCGTTCATGGCTGAGATTGTGTGCCGGAATGCCTTGGTCCTCAACGGAGCCCTGCAGATCAGCCGACAGCGTGGCCCAGGGGGCATCATCGCTGCCTGTCAGATTCTGCCACTGTGCCCGCGTACACGGGAAGGCGGCCAGCAGGATGTCCTGGCTGTCGTAGGATCTCAGGCTCTCGTCTGGTTGATGACCGAGCGCATCGCTCTCGCTGCCGAGCTGCTCACGTCCAGCCGCGATACGCACGAAGACCATGTGGGTGGTGCGATAGCGCTCAGCGGCCAGATCTCCGACCGATCCGCGAGGCTCGACGCGCCCATCGCGCAGATCCATGACCAGGAAGCGAGCGCGATGCAGGGCCGCAGCATCGCTCAGGGTCTCGCTCGGAGATCCGCCGGTGCCGGAGCAGCCGAGGCCAGCGAACACCGCCAGCGCGACGAGACCCGCCATGACCGGTCCCAAGCAGTGGGTCGGCCCAGCGCTGTGTCGCTTGCCTGGCAACAGAGAATAGGACTGGCCTGCGAAGCCGCTCATTTGAAGCATGAATTAGGCCATGAGCCGATGGCGAGTCAAGCTGCATCGATCGCATCAAGCGCATGAGCCCTCCGCTCTGCGGGTGCTGAGAACGGCTCCAGCGGAAACGGGCGGTGCTTCGATCTCGCAATAACAGCGCGCCTTGCGATCAAGGCCCGGTATGCGCCGGGACTCTCAACGGGTCTGGATGTCAGACGGCCGCGATGGCTTGGGCGAGGGCCGTGGCTATTCCATTCCCCTGGAAAAGTGCGCGTGACCATGCGTGCTTTTCCAGGAGAATGGAGCAGATGTCCCGGCGCGCGATGGTGGCCCGACGGGAGATGATGCAGGCTGGTCTTCAGAAGGTCGCCTGGGCGCCGATGGCGACCGACAGGGGCGCCATGGTGCTGGTGTAGCCGGAACCGAACATGCTTGGCTCCGCGATGTAGACGGCTTCGGTCTCGTCGGTCAGGTTGTCCCCGCGCAGGTAGACGGTGTAGCGTTCGGTCGGTCGCCAGCCCACGACCGCATGGAGCGTGGTGATCGCATCGTGCTCGAGGGTGTTGTCGCTGTCCTGGTACTGCTCGCCGCGGTGATCGATGCCGGCGCTCACCCACAGGTCCTGTTCCCAGGCCCGGAACTCGTAGGTCGCCTGCAGGCCACCGTGGACCGACGGGGTGAAGGTCAACTCGTTGCCGGCCTCGCTGCCGTTGTCGCTGTCCTGCACGGTCAGGGTCGCACGGATCTGCAGACCATCGATCGGCTGCCACACGCCGGTGTTCTCGATGCCCAGGACGTAGGCGGTGTCATCCGGTTCCACGTTCTCGAAACCGTTGCCGTAGGCGATGGCCTCCTCGAAGACCGTGTAGAATACCGTCTGCTCGAGTTCGAAGGTCTCCTGGATCTCGGACCGATGGCCGATCTCCCAGGTCGCGGTCCTCTCCGCTTCGAGGTCTTCGTTGCCGACGGGATAGAGGGTGCCGAAGAAGCTGATCGGGGGGGCGAACAGCTCATAGGGCGTGGGAGCGCGGAAGCCGGTACCATGCGCCGCATGCACCACGAGGCGTTCATCGAGCATGGCGTAGCTCGCGCCGATACGATAGGTGAACGCATCGCCTTCCCGACTGTGCGTGGCGTGACGCAGCACCACCTGACCGTGCCAGTTCTCGTACAGGATCGCGGTCTGGGCCCAGGCACCGACGATGTCGGAACTCTCGTCGAGTCCTTCCGATTCCACGCTCTGGTCGCGGTAATCGAGGCCGACCGTCAGCTCGGTGGTCGTGTGCAGGTCGAAGATGCCGCGCAGCGAGCCGTAGAGGTCGCCACCTTCAAAGGGGGCGCTGCCTGCGAACTCGCGCTCGTAGGTGGTATAGGCCGCATCGCCGGCGATGGTGCTCTGTTCGGTGACCCCGACCTCGCCGCCAGCGGCGATGCGGATGGAGTCCATGTCGAGGCTGGCGTCCCGATCATCAGGACCGGTGGCGTCGTAGTCCTCGGCGGCATCGAGCATCAGGGCGCTGAGATGGATGCGGGTATCATCGCGTTCCCAGGCCAGTCTGCCACGCACTCCGAGACGTTCGAACGCGTCGTCCTCGAAACCTGCGGGATCGCCGTCGGCCGCATAGGAGGCCTGTGAACTGAAGCCGTCGGACACCAGACCGTTGAGTGCGATCGAGAACCCGAGGTCCTCGGTGATCGGTCCGGTGGCGCTCGCCTCTCCGGTGATGGTGGAGAACGAGCCGTACTCGAGTCGGACGCTGGCGCCGGGTTCCGCAGCGGGTTCGAGCGAGCGGAGGTTGAGTGCGCCACCGGTGGCGCCGGAACCATGGATGCCGCTCTGCGCGCCCTTGGCCAATTCGATCGAGGAGAGTCCGGGAAGGGTGAACAGGTGATGTCCGACGTTGCCGTTCGCTGTCGAGGGATCGTTGAAAGGGATGCCATCGAGCAGCAGCTGCGTCTGGTGGCCACGCGCGCCGCGGACGTAGATGCCGCCGCCGCCCGCGAACCCGCCGCTGTTGCGCTGGACCGTCACGCCACTGATGTTGCGGATCTGATCCTGGATTCGCAGGGGGAACCCGGCTCGTTCGAGCTGCGCATCGGTGATGACCTCGACGATCGTCGGCACCGTGTCGCGGTCGGCCTGATCACGGGTGGCGGTGACGACGATGGTCTCGCCCGGATCATCGCCGTCGACATCTTCGGCATATGCGGTGGTGAGGAAGCAGCTGCTGGCGAGAACCAGGCGGGCCAGGGAGGGAACGAGCGTGTGATGCATCGCAGCGGTGTCCGGGGCGGGTGGTCGGGGACGACGGCGAACACCACGTTCGTCATCGCCCACGCTCGACACGTCCCGGAAACCCCGGTTCGCTCATCGGGTCACGCCTTGCCGGACGGTGACCGATATCGACCCGTGCCCCGATTCCCGAGGGCGCGTATCGAGCGCGATCCAGGCAGGTCTCCTGGCTCGGGGATCAGCCCCTTCCCGTCCCTTCCCACACGGCGTTGCGTGCAGTGGTGTCGACGGTCGGGTACCCCTCACAGTGGCGGGTCCGCGCCGGATTCGCACCGGCTTCCCTCTTCGCCAGCCACCGAGGACGGCGGCTGGAACCTGGATGGGCGGCATGGTAGAATCCCCCGGGTGCGGTCAAGGGCCAACGACCACTCAGGGGCTTCGCCCCTGCGGTCCTCACTGCGTGAGGACCTACCCCCCCCAGGGCCGCTCAAAGCTCGGGATGATGGGCTCACACCATGGGTCCATCATCAGATGAACCCATGGTGTGAGCCCCTGTATCCCTGCCGAGCTGGTGCTCGGCGCTCCCGGGGTCGAGCCTTGCGCGGCCCTGCCTGCCCCCCTGGCTTTGTCGTGGCACGCCTGAATCTGCCTGCAGATTCAGGCGTGGGCGGATCGGCTGCGCCGAAACGTATCCGCCCTCCGGCGGCACTTGCTCCCCGGCCTGACGGCCTGCGGGGCTGCGCTTGCGCTCCACGGGCCGCTGGCCCCACTGGGGCCAGCTATCGCCTGCGGCGATACCCGCTTCGCCCACCACTCGGCGCCAGGCCCCATCGCGTGCGATGGGGCCCACATACGGGCCAACAACCCACCCGGACCGCGCGCCGACCCAGCTCCGGTTCAACAGCAAGCCCTGCAGCCAGGAGCGGCTGCAGGGCTTGCTGAATCGACCCAGGGAGGATTCGAACCTCCGACCGCCGGTTTAGGAAACCGGTGCTCTATCCACTGAGCTACTGGGCCTCTTGTGCGTTGCGGGCGGGGATTCTTGGCGTGCGGTCGCGGCTGGCAAGGTTCAGGCGTAGGTGAGCAGGGCGTGGACCGGACAGGAGACCTTCTCGCGGCCGTCGAGAAAGGCGAGCTCGATGACCACGCTCGCGCCCACGACCGTGGCGCCGAGAGCCTCGATCAGATGGACACCGGCAGCCATGGTTCCGCCGGTGGCGAGGAGATCGTCGACCAACAGCACGCGGTCGTTGGCATCGACGGCGTCGGCGTGGACCTCGAGTGCGGCCCGACCGTATTCGAGCTCGTACTCGCGTCGTGAACAGGTCCAGGGCAGCTTGCCCGGTTTGCGCAGTGGTACGAAGCCACAGCCCATGCGCAGTGCCAGCGGGACGCCGAAGATGAAACCGCGCGACTCGATCCCGGCGACGCGGGAGATCCCGGCATCGGTGAAGCTCTCGGCCAGCGCGTCGAGGGTCTGCGCGAGGGCCGCTGGATCGCGCAGCAGCGGTGTGATGTCCTTGAATACGATTCCCGGTTTGGGGAAGTCGGGCACGTCGCGGATGTAGGCGTTGAGATCGAGCATGGGCGCAGTCTAGATGGGCCGCGCAACGATGCCACCGGGTGTACGCCGCCGCGACGGGCGGCACGCCTGCGCTTGCATCGCTGCGGGCGAACGCTCTGCTGCGCGCGTGCTGCACGACGAAGCGGACATCGAAGTCAGATCGGGTGACGGTGGCGCCGGGTGCGTCTCCTTCCGGCGCGAGAAGTACATCCCCGAAGGCGGTCCCGACGGCGGCGATGGCGGGCGCGGCGGCGACGTGGTCCTGCTCGCCGACGATCGCCAGAGCGGCCTCGGGGCTTTCGTGCGCAAGCACAAGTGGCGGGCGCGCAACGGTCAACCGGGGATGGGGCGCAAGCGCTCCGGCGCGCGCGGCGAGGATGCGGTGCTGCGGGTGCCGGTGGGCACGCTGGTGCGCCACGGCGAGACCGAAGCCCTGATCGCCGATCTCGACCACGACGGTGCCCGGGTGGTCGTCGCTGCGGGCGGCAAGGGTGGGTGGGGCAATACCCGCTACAAGACCGCGACCAACCAGGCGCCCCGCCAACACGGCCACGGCGAGCAGGGGGTCGGGCTGCCATTGCACCTGGAACTCAAGCTGATCGCCGATGTGGGTCTGATCGGCTTCCCCAACGCCGGCAAGTCGACGCTGCTCTCCCGTCTGTCCCGCGCGCGGCCCAAGGTCGCGGCCTATCCCTTCACCACCCTCGAGCCCCAGCTCGGGGTGATCGAGCGCCCGGATCGCGCGATCCTGCTGGCCGACATCCCCGGTCTGGTTGCAGGCGCTGCCGAGGGGGTGGGGCTCGGGCACACCTTCCTGCGCCACGTCGAGCGCTGTGCACTGCTGGTGCACCTGGTCGACGGGACCGAGGGCAGTGCCCAGGAGCTGTTCGAGCGGATCCGGGTGCTCGATGCCGAGCTGTGCCGCTTCAGTGCCGTGCTCGCGGCCAAGCGCCAGCTGGTGGTGCTCAACAAGGGTGACACCCGCGCAGACCTGGACCAGGTGGCGCAGGAACTGAGCGCGGCGCTCGCCGGGGCGCTCATGTGCAGCCCGGCACCGGTGGCGGACCGACCGGATCCGGTCGATGCGCGTGCGGTCGATGCGCGCGCGGTGTTCCTGCCCGGCGTCGCCGCGATCTCCGGGGTTTCCGGGCAGGGGGTCGAACAGCTGGCCAATCGGCTTCTTGCCTTGGTCCCGGATCGCGAGACCATGTAGGCGTACCCCTGCCCGCCGCGCGACGGCGCAGGTATTGCGATCCCGGCGCCGGAGCATGCGGTTGCCGTGCGAGGAGAAAGGTACGACATGGAGATCCAGGACATCCTCCGGGCCATGGTCCAGCTGCGGGCCTCCGACCTCTTCCTCAAGGTCGGGGTGCCGCCGTCGGTACGCGTCGACGGCGCGGTGCGCCAGCTCGGCCAGACGGCGGTCGAGGAGGGCGACATGAAGCGTTACTTCTCGGCGCTGGTCGACGAGTACGGCCGGGAGATGTTCCGCAAGCACCACGAGGTCGATACCGCCCACGAGGAGGACGGACTCGGCCGTTTCCGCGTCAACGGCTTCATGCAGCGCGGTCGCATCGGTTTCGTGCTGCGTCATGTACAGAGCGACGTACCCAGCTTCCAGGAGCTGGGTCTGCCGGCCCAGACCATGGAGCGGCTGAGCATGCTGCGGCGCGGGATGATCCTGGTCACCGGGGTCACCGGCTCGGGCAAGAGCACCAGTCTGGCCTCGATGATCGAGTACATGAACCAGTACACCAACCGGCACATCATCACGGTCGAGGATCCGATCGAGTACAGCTACACCGACCAGCGCTGCGTGATCAATCAGCGCGAAATCGGCATCGACACCCGTGACTGGCAGAGTGCGCTGCGCAACGCGATGCGTGAAGCGCCAGATGTGATCCTCATCGGTGAGATGCGCGACGTCGAGACGGTCCAGGCGGCGATCGACGCGGCCGAGACCGGGCACCTGGTGCTCTCCACCCTGCATACCGTCAACGCGCAACAGACGATGGAACGCATCATCAACTTCTTCCCGCCCTACCAGCACCAGCTGATCCGCATGCAGCTGTCGATCGTGCTCCAGGGCGTGCTCTCGCAGCGGCTGATTCCCCGCTCGGGTAGACCGGGCCGGGTTCCCGGCCTCGAGGTCATGGTCGCCACGCCGACGATCCGTCAGATGGTCGAGGAGGGTCGAACGATCGAGTTGGGCTCGGTGATGGCCGACAGCGCCCACTTCGGCTGCATGACCTTCAACCAGAGCCTGTTCCAGCTCTACGAGCGCGGCGAGATCACGCGCGAGGACGCCCTGGCCAATGCCGACAACCCCGACGAGATGGAAATGCTCTTCCGCGGCATCCAACGCGGTTCGCAAATGACGAGCTGACAGCGATTTGCCGCAGACCGCGCCCGCAGCGGCCAGGTGGGGCGCAGATTGACTTGCCCAGGGCGCGACCTAGTTTCGGGGCTTACCGGCCGAAGACCCGAACACGCGAGGACGCGTCCATGGACATCAAGAAGATCCGCGAACTGACCCGGCTGATGCGGGATCACGATCTGGTCGAGGTCGAGGTCGAATCTCCTGACCTCAAGGTCAAACTCAGCAAGGTCGGGCCGGTGCCGGCCCAGGTCATGCACTCCGCAGCGCCGGCGACGGTCGCTGCGCCCCAGCCCGCAGCGGAGAGCGCCCCGGCCATCGCGCCGCAGACCCCGGCCGACGACGAGAGCGACTGCAAGCAGATCGTCTCGCCGATCCCCGGCACGGTCTACCTCAAGCCCAACCCCGACACCCCCTCCTTCGTGAAGGTCGGTGACGCGGTCAGTGATGGGCAGGTGGTCTGCCTGGTCGAGGCGATGAAGGTCTTCAACGAGATCAAGTGCGAGGGGATGCAGGGCACCATCCGCAAGATCTGCGTCGAAGACGGACAGCCGGTGGAATACGGCACCGTCCTCTTCCTGGTGGACTGAACCGAACATCTCTGGCAGCTGGGGTCCGACCTTGTTCAAGCGCATCCTGATCGCCAACCGCGGCGAAATCGCCCTCCGTATCATCCGCACCTGCCGTCGGATGGGCATCGAGACGGTGCTGGTACACAGCACCGCCGACCGTGAGACCCTGCCGGCGATGCTCGCCGATGAGACGGTGTGCATCGGCCCGCCACCGAGCAACCGCAGCTACCTGAACATCCAGAACATCATCGCCGCGGCGGAGCTCGCCGACGTCGACGCGATCCACCCCGGCTACGGCTTCCTGTCCGAGAACAGCCACTTCGCGCAGGTGGTGCGCGACTGCAAGATCGAGTTCATCGGACCGACCAGCCAGTCGATGGACGCGTTGGGCAACAAGGCCAAGGCCAAGGGCCTGGCCAAGGAGGCGGGGGTCCCCACCGTGCCGGGCTGCGAAGCTCCGGTCGCCTCGCCCGAAGAGGCGATCGCGGTCGCGGCCGAGGTCGGCTACCCGGTGATGATCAAGGCCGTGGCCGGCGGCGGCGGTCGTGGGATGCGCATCGCGCACAACGATGCCAGCCTGGCGAGCAATCTCATCGCGGCCCAGCGCGAAGCCGAGGCCGCTTTCGGCAACGGTGAGTGCATCATCGAGGCCTACGTCCAACGCGCTCGCCACATCGAGGTCCAGATCATCGCCGACAACCACGGTCAGGTCCTCGCGCTGGGCGAGCGCGACTGCACCGTACAGCGTCGCAACCAGAAGCTGGTCGAGGAGAGTCCCTGTCCGCTGCTGACCCAGGCGCAGCGTGAACACATCTGGGCCGATGCCGTCAATCTGGCCCGGGCCGCCGGGTACACCAATGCCGGCACGGTGGAGTTCATCTACGATCTCGACCGCCAGTCGCACTACTTCCTCGAGATGAACACGCGACTCCAGGTGGAGCATCCGGTGACCGAGATGGTCACCGGCCTCGACCTCGTCCGCCAACAGATCCTGGTCGCCAGCGGCCAACAGTTGGAGATCGGGCAGGAGGACGTGGTGCTCAACGGCCACAGCATCGAGGCCCGGATCAACGCCGAGGACTGGGAGAACAACTTCGCACCCTTCCCGGCCCGGATCGGCATGTACGTCGCGCCGAGCGGCAGGGGGGTCCGGCTGGATTCGCACTGCTACGGCGGTTACATGATTCCGACCCACTACGACTCGATGATCGGCAAGCTGATCGTACACGGAAGCGATCGCGAACAGGCGATCGATATCCTCGAGCAGGCGCTCGACGAGTACATCATCGAAGGCCCGCGGACGACCATCGGGTTCCACCAACGGTTGATCCGCGATTCGCGTTTCGCCTCGGGCGACTACTCCACCAAGTTCATCGACGACGAATTCCTGCGCTGACGTGCGCGCGTCAGCGTGTTTTTCCCGCAGGCGCTGTTCTGCCGGGACCCTCACAGCTCGCAGTGAAGCCTTCGTTTGGCACAAATCGTGGACAGCAGGTCGGCCGACGGAGGGTGGTTTTCACCGAAAATGGGCCGAAGGCCCGGCGAAAACGCGGCCGCAGGCCGCGAACCCTGACCGAGGCCGTGGGGGTACGCGGCGAAGCCGCGAGGGGCAGCGCCACCTCTGATAGGAGCCTCTGCCCTGCCGGATGATCCGTCCGGCGCTCAGAGTGCGGGAATGACGATGCGGAAGCCGATCGTCTCGAGTCGGGCGTCGTCATCGACCAGGCGCCGTGAACCCGGGCGACAGTCTGCCATGGCGCAGGTATGATCGCCGCCGACCGCGTAGTGCTGTTCGTGCGCATCTGCCGGCGCATCCACGACCCACTCGGCGAGGTTGGCCAGTATCCCGCGCATGCCCCAGGCATCGGCGCTCTGTTCGCTGCGCCGTAGCGGCGCTCCGGCGCAGCGGCCGGCATGGCCGACCGCCCGATCGACGAAGGTGGAATCCAGGCGCGCTGGCTGGGGGTAGGTCTCGCTTTGCGGACCGGTGTCCACGGTATGGGCGACCAGTTCGAATTCTGAGAGCCGGGGCAGGCGGATGACCCAGCCGTGCTCCCCGGCGTCGAGACGACGCCGGAGTCGCTCGATGAATCGCTGTGCGTGGCGCCAGGAGACCCGGGTTACCGGCGCGTCGCCCGGTGCGTCTTTGGCGCTGGGGTCGGAACGGGAGCTGACCACTTCTGCCCACTGCTCGCGTGTGACCTCGCCGTCGAGCATCCAGACGCCGCGGAACAACGCCGCCTGATCAGGCAATGCGCCGGCAAAGACGTAGCGCAGACGCAGTGGGGCGGTGGCCTCATCGAGGCTGATCTCGGCCCAACGCCCGTAGCGGTCGGTGCCAGAGCGGGTGGCCCACGGCGGATGGATCCGCACGCGCGTACGGACATGCACCGGCAGGCGGCGGATCGTGGCCCGTGGCAGCCGGGCGAGGATCTCGGGATCGAGCGCAGCCAGCGTGTCGACCGGCAGCTCGCTCAAACGCGCGAGATCGGCGTCGGGGAAACGGGCGAGTGCTGCGGTCGAGAACCGGGCCAGGATGGGCAGGGGGAAGTCGCGGGCGACCGCCACCGGTATCCGCTCGAGTTCATCCAGGGTCGCCTGCAGTCGCCGGCGAGCTTCGTCATCGTGATAACGGCGCTCGTCGCTCGCGAGGTAGGCTTCGATCGCCGACAGCCGTCGCACCGGATCGGCGATGCTCGCCACGGCGAGCCAGCGTTGCTCGTCATCACGCCGGTCGAGCGTTTCGAGCCTGCGCTGCGCCTGCTCACGGTAGAGACCGAGCTCGGTCTGCGCGAGATATGCGTCCACCGCGGCACGTTGGGCATCGGCGTCATCCGCAGCGGCGACCGCCTCCCACAAACGGGTGTCGTGCTGCTCACGCAGCCGTTGAACCAATTGCTCGGCCTGTTCGAGATGTGCGCGGCGCGGCAGATCGTCCGCGGCGAGGTAGGCGCGGGTCTCGGCGAGGCGGTCGGCCAGCTCGCCTTGCTGGGTGCGCGCCCAGGCCTGTTGATCACGCGCGTCCGCGAGCTTGTCGAGCTCGCTTTGGGCCTGGGCGCGGTGGGTGTCGCGCTCGGTCGTGGCAAGGTAGTTCCTGATCGCCGTGGCTCGTGCGGTCGCATCGCGCAGTGCGAGGGCCGCCTGCCAGGTGTGTTCGTCCGCGGCGATGCGTTCGGCCTCTTCCTGCAGCCGTTCGGCTGCAGCGATCAGCTCGCGCGCCTCCGCCGCGTGGATCGGTTCCTCGCGTGAAAGATAGGCACGCAGCGCTGCAAGCCGACGCTGCGGATCGGTAAACGCCTGCGCCGCCGCCCAGGCCTCCGCATCGAGTGCCTGGGCGATGCGCGCGCTGGCCGCCTCTGCCGCTGCGATCAGCTCCGGGGCAGCGGTCGCTCGATGCTCGGCGAGAAAGTCCGCCAGCGCGGCCGCACGTCGTTCGCGTTCGGGCATGAGTTGAATCGCCGCCAGCTCGTCTTCGCGCAGGCGGCGGGATGCCGCCGTGAGCCACGTGCGCGCCTGCTCGGCGTAGGTGCCCTGCGGATACTCGTCCAGGAAAGCGCGCAGCGAGTCCACTAGCTGCGCGTCGTCGGTCGGCGCCGTTGCTCGCTGCCAGGCCGATGCCGCCATTGCCAGACGGGTGTTGTTCAACAACTGACGCGCCCGCCCCTTGCCGAACAAGTGGAGTTCTTCGAGATAGGACTCGGCTGCAGCGACGCGTTCGTTCGATGGCGGCAGATCCTCGACTGCTGCCAGGGCGCTGCGGTCACGCAGGTAGAGCGTGAGCGCCAGCACCGCGGGGATCCCGAAAACGCCACCGAGGGTCAACGCACGTTTGCGATTGCGGCGGTTGCGCTCCTGGCGTTCGGTCGAGACCTGACGCGCGCGTGAGACTATCCGCACCGTCGACTGCACCTGTTCGCCACGGCGTTCGAGACGGTCGGCTTCAGCGCTGATCTCCTTCGGATCGGCACCCAGCTCGATCAAATCTTCGAGATGCTGTTCGCGGTCGCGCAGCTCCTGCAGGCGGTCGCGCAACTTCGGCAACTGCTGCACCCGTTCGTCGGCCGGATCGATCCGGGAGAGACGCTCGGCGATGCGGATACGCTTGGGCAGGGGGGCCTTGACCGCATCCGGGCCGCCATCGAAGCGGTGGCGCAATTCCTCGGCTTGCGCTTCGAGCTGACCGAGACGTGCCTCGGCCTCGCTGATCAGCGCATCGGTGTTGGCGAGCCGATCGGGTTGATTGACCAGTGCCGCGAGCGCCGTGCGCAGATCGCCGAGCGTGTTGCTGCCCAGGGCGCGGCGCAGACGTTCTTCACCATCGGTCACGACTTGAGCGCGGCGATGTAGATCGTCGCGCAAGGCCCGGGTGGTCTCGCAATCGTCGAGCTCGACCAGCTGGCGACTGAGGTTGCAAGCCAGCAACAGGTCGGTCTTGACCGCCGCATCGAGCTGCTGGCGCACCGAACGCAGGTCGGTGTCGCGCTGGGTGAGGAAGGAGTGCGCCCGCTCGATGAGCGCAGGCGTGGTCTCGAGACGGTCCGGACAGGCCTCGATCTGTTCCACCGCCGGCCGGATCGCGGCCGGATCGCCAGTGGTCAAGGCGCTGCGCAAGGCTGCTTCTGTCTGTTCGAGCGCCCGGGTCCGTTGCTGCAGTTCGCGCTGCGCCCGCACCGCGGCCGGATGCGGGGTCAGGCGGGCCCAGGCATCGGCCCAGCCGTGCGCGATATGCGCGTTGGTTGTGCGCGCATCGGCGATCAGCCGGGCGCAGGCGGCGTCTACCGCGTCGGCGATGGTCGGCAGGAGTTGCGGTGCCAGGGCAGCGAGCGCCTCCGCGAGCGCTGGGATCTGATCCCAGTGCTCCTGGCGTCGGGTCTGCTCGATCGCGATGACCAGTTGTTGCGGGTCGCTGGGGTCGATACCCGCCAGGGGATCCGTCTCCGGTCCGATGCCGAGCTCTACGGCCAGCTCCCGGGCCTGCGCCAGATCGGGGAACAACTCCAGACTGGCGGCGAGCGCCTCACGCGCAGCCGCGAGGTTGCCACCGGCGCGCAGGGATACCGCCCGTTCGTACTGCTCCAGGGCTTGAAGCCGCTGCTGGATATCGTCATGGCGGGCCATGGGCGGTCATCTACCTCCGCAGATCCGATATTCACGTTGTAGTGGGCACGGTGCAAGTAAGAAGCAGATGTCAGGAAGTTCGCATGTGCCTCGCACGTACATGAAAGCACAGCGTGGCCACACGGTCTGAGCCCTGCGGTGGTCAGCCGGGACACTGTACTGCGAGGCGGCGCGGCGCAGAGGCCCTGGCTAGCCCGCCCGATTCAGTCGAGCGGCGTGCGATTGCTGAAGGCGGTCGAGGTCTTGCTGTGCACGCCTGTGTTCGGCCCGGCGACGATGCTCGCGCAGAAAGTCTCGGAAATCTGCGCGAGGCGGTACTCGTGCATGTCCGGCGCCTGGACCAGGATCCACAACTCGAAACCGTCGATGGTGCTCTTGAGATCCGCGGTCAGGGTGCATTCCCGGTCGAGATAGCGGAACTTGTAGGGGGTGACGCGTTCGAAACCCAGCTCTTCGAACTTCTGGGCGAAGTACGGCAGATCCTCTTCGAAGTCGACGACTTCGTCGGGATCGACGGAAATGGCGAACTTGCGGACTGGCTGGGTGGGCATCGTTATTGCTCAAGCTAGCAGGGGGCGGGGCTCGGTGCAAGCTGCTGGGCGGCACCCGAGGAAGCGTGTCGAACCCTGCTGGTACCTCCGGTTCAGCTGCGACGGAAGGGCGGGCGCGGGCGCGGGCGCCGGGCTACAGGGGGGCCGAGGACCTCATGCAGCAGCATCGCCGAACGCAGGCCTTGAGATGAGCGCAGCTGCCCCAGCAGTGCACTGCGGACATCCTGCGGCGCTGCCGCCCGGCGCTGCGCACGCTCGGCCTGGGCGCGCGCTCGCGCTTCCGCATCGCGCTTGCGGCCGGCCTGCCGCGCCTGCTCGTGGTGATCGACCCGCTCCGGTGCAGGGCGCTGCGGTCGCTCGGCAGCGGGCTCCTGCACGGGCGGCGGGCGTCCGGCCGCAGCCGGACGCTGCCCCCGACGCTGCTGGGCCGGGCGCTGCTGGGCCGGGCGCTGCGGCGCCCGGCGACCTTCGGCCTCGCGCATGGCCTCTTCGATATGCTTCTGGATCTCTTCGAACAGTCCCATGTCGCGTCCCTCAAAGGTCTCTTGATGGACTCAGGCCGGAGCGCAGCGCAGCGGAGCGACCGTCCGACCGAGCGGTGGTTTTCCGCGACAATGGGCCGTAGGCCCGCGGAAAACGCGGCGAAGCCGCGAACCGCGACGGAGGAGCGCGAGGCCCGCGCAGCGGGTCGACTCGGGGATCCAAAGGGGCAGAGCCCCTTTGATGGGAAGGTCCCATGTGAGTGGTCCCGCCGGATCAGCGACTGGGGTCGTGCTTGTTCTTGTCCTCGCCGCCGATGCTCTCGCGCATCTTGGTGTCGGCGATGACGTTCTGCATGTTGTAGTAATCCATGATGCCGAACTGCCCGTTGCGGAAGGCCTCGGCCATGGCCTTGGGGATCTCGGCCTCGGCGAGCACGACCTTGGCCCGGTTCTCCTGGACCAGCGCCTGCATCTCCTGCTCGCGCGCCACAGCCAGCGCCCGTTGGCGTTCGGCCTGGGCCTGGGCGACCTTGAGGTCCGCTTCGGCCTGATCGATCTTCAGGCGAGCGCCGACGTTGGTGCCCACATCGACATCCGCGATATCGATCGACAGGATCTCGAAGGCGGTGCCGCTATCGAGGCCCTTCTCGAGCACCACCTTGGAGATGCGATCGGGATTCTCGAGCACCTCCATGTGGTGCTTGGCCGAGCCGATGGTGGTGACGATGCCCTCGCCCACGCGCGCGACGATGGTCTCCTCGATCGCACCGCCGACCAGGCGGTCGAGGTTGGTGCGCACGGTGACCCGGGCCTTGACCTTGAGCTGGATGCCGTCGCCAGCGATGGCGTCGATGGTATCGCGGCCCATCTGCCCCGACGGCACGTCGATGACCTTGGGGTTGACCGAGGTGCTGACCGCTTCGAGCACGTCGCGACCGGCGAGGTCGATGGCGCAGGCGCGATCGAAGCTCAGCGCGATATCGGCCTTCTCGGCCGAGATCAGCGCCTGAACCACGCGCCCGACGCGGCCGCCGGCCATGAAGTGGGCTTCGAGCTGGTCGGCCGAGAGATCGAGCCCGGCTTTCACCGCGTTGATGCGGTTGTTGACGATCACATCCGGGCGCACCTTGCGGAAGCGCATGATGATGATCTGGACCAGACTGACCTGGGCGTTGGAGAACACTGACTGCAACCAGAGTTTGAGCGCCTGGCCGATCATGAACAGGAAGGCCAGCAGCAGGATGCCAGCGACCACCAGCACGATCGCCACGACATTGGCTTGTTGCACGGTTTCTTCGTACATCAGAGACTCCTCAGCGGTGGAGATGACAACGGTGAAGCGGGTCTTCTACTCGGTCCGGGAGGTCGCGGCAACGACGAACACGGTCGCTCCGGCGATCTGCCGTACCACCACCGGCGCGCCGGCGTCGAGCGGTTGGCCCTTGACCTGGATGTCGCACTCGCCACCGGGGAAGCGCGCGCGTCCGGTCGGCCGGGCGTGCGTGACCAGCACGCCCTCGCTGCCCGGCTCGATGCCGAGTCGTTCGACGTAGTGGTGATAGCCGGCGTTGCCGACGATCGGATCCTGCGCGACGAGTCTCGACCGGCGCAGGCGCAGCAGGCCGATACGCAGCGCGGCGATGCCGAACACCGGTATCAGGACCACAAACACCCAGCCCCAGAACGCACCCGCCTGGAAGGCGAGCGCGACCGCAGCCACGGCGCAGCCGACCGCGGCGACGGTGAGGATGCCAGCCGAAGGAAAGATGAACTCGAGCACCATCAGCACGCTGCCGGCGAAGAGCAGCCCCACGCCGAGGATCAGATTGAGCAGATGGGTCAGATCCGGCAGCCATGCTGCCGGGACCAGGCTCCACGGGGTCATGCCGGCACATCCTCCGGGTCCGCGTCCTCATCCTGCTCGGCGGCCGGTCGGACCACCAGCTCACCGAAGCGTCGGCCGATGACCTCGATGTGCAGGCCCTTGGCTATGAAGGCACCGTGCTCGCTCCGGGCGCTGCATTCCTCGCCATCGACCAATACGCTGCCGCCCGGATGCAGCGCGCTGAGGGTCAAGCCACACTGGCCGATCGGCGAGCTGGGGCCCTCGGCGTTCGCAGTGCCGCCGATCTCTGCGGTGACCGCCAACCTGCGGCCGATGCGACTGTGCGGCAGCGTGGCCACGGCGATGACGAGCCCGACGCACATCACCACGATGGCGAACAAGGCGCGCATCGCGGCATAGCTCAGCGACGAGACGAACTCCGGCGCACCGGGATCGAACTGGAAGGCGTCGCTCATGAACGAGAGCAGCAGGCCGAGCACGACCATCGCTCCGCCGGCGATCCCGATCATCCCGCCGCCGAAGGCGGTGAGGAACTCGGTGATCAGCAGGCCGGTGCCGAGCACCAGCAGCACGATCTCGATATGCCCGGCCATCTGGGCGTAGTACTGGCAGATGATGAACAGCCCGCCGCAGATCGCTGCGAGGATGGCGAACAGGCCCACCCCGGCGGTCTTGAGTTCGAAGAAGACGAACAGGACCGCCAGGCCAGCGAGCAGCGGCGCCCAGCTGCCCAGGGCGCGCGCGACACGCTCGTTGACGGTCATCGGCAAGGCGATCACTGCCGAGGGATCGATGTCAGTGCGCGCGTAGAGCGCGTCGAGGTCATCGACCACCGCGGTGACCATGCCATGGCGTTCGGCCCGGGTGCCGGTGTAGGTCAGCAGGCGGTCCTCGCCGAGCAGGAGCACCTTCTTCTGTTCCGGACGCTCGGGATCGAACGCGGGATGGGTCGCCTCGAACCGCGGGACGTCGTCCTTGAGCACCATGTGCCACGAGCCGTCGGCCAGGCGGTAGGCGTAGAGCTCCTGGTTGCGGGCGGTCATCTTGCGCAACAGGGCGGGATTCCAGTCGTTGTTGTCGGCGGCCAGATTCAGTAGCTCGCGGACCACGGTCTCGATCTTCTCTGGTGCATAGCTGATCTCGCCCTCGGCGGTCTGCCGGATCACGCCGATGTTACCGATGGTCGCGCTCGAGGTGATGTAGATCTCCTGATGGCCGTAGGCGATCATCGCAGCGGCGCTGATCGCCTTGTAATCGATATAGGCGATCATGCGCAGACCGTGGTCATTGGCTGCATCGAGCACCTGCTTCATCATCTCGCGACCGGCGAAGAGCAGGCCGCCATCGCTCTCGATGACCGTCAGCACGGTATCTGCGCCGCGTTCGCGGGCTTCGCGCAGTGCACGCTCGAGATAAGCCATCACGTACTTGTCGATCATGCCCTCGATGGTGATCCGGGCGACGGTGCCGTAACTGCCCGGTGGCAGGGCCGGCGGCGGTTCGAGACGGATCTGGACCTCATCGTCGTCTGACTGGGGGGCGACCGGTTCGTCGTCGGCTGCGGCCCCGGTCGCTGCGCTGGAGCCGGTCCCGTCACCGTTGTTCTCGGCGGCAGCCGCCCAGGGCGAGAGGAGGATGAACAGGCCCAGGAATACGGACCACAGCCGTGCGCAGCGCATGGCCGCATGGTAGTACCCGCAGGCGTCCAGTCCACGACAAGCGGAGCGGATTCCCCAGGGCGACTCAAAGCTCGCAAATGAGGGCCATGCCTCGCCTCCACCTGCGCCGCTATGACCCAAGCACCAAAGAGAGTCGGGCGGTTTGACGCAGGTGGAGGCGAGGCAAGGCATGCCGACCTGGGGATCGGCGCTCCCGGGCGAGCTTTGAGTCGCCCTGGCGGATTCCCCCGTGCGCGGTCTCAGCTCGCCGGCCAGTCGTCTTCGGCGAGCACGATCGGGTGCTCCTGGATCTCGTCGTAATCCGGCAGGTCACCCAGCGCGGCTTCGGCCAGTGCGGCGGAGCGGCTCTCGCCGGCCAGGGCGCCGAGCATGCCGCGCAGACGGGCGATGGTGCGCCCCTGGTCGTAGGCCTTGGCCACCAGCTTGTCGATCGTCGCCTTGCGCCGATCGGCCTCGCGCTGAAGGCGGGCGGTGGCCGTGCGTGGGTCTTCGTCCTCCGGCAGGATGTCGTCCAGGCCATCGATCAGGGCGGCGATGCGCGCGACCAGACCAGGGGATTGCGGCTGGTGCGTGGGCGGTGGGGGTGCGCTGGCCTGCTGCACGAGATGGCGTTGCAGACGGGCCCGTGCCTCGAAGGCCTCCGCGAGCAGTTCCTCGAGTACGTCGAGCAGTTCCGGAGTCGCGGCGCCGTCGCTCAGATGCAGTAGACTGATCGGCGGGGTGAATCCGTGCTCGCGCGCGAGGTCGATCTCCTCGCGCAGCAAGGTGCGATGGCGCTCGAGCGCGGTGGTGATCACCTCGCCCAGACGGTCCTCGTCGCTCGCTGCCAGCGCGTCGTCCATGGGCCGGAGTCTAGCCCGCATCCCTCATGAGACAACTGCTGCAAAGCCGTATCGCACCGCCACTACAGGACTTCATTCGGTCGGCGGATCCTCACGTAGCGCTGCTACGCTCCGGTTCGCCTCGATCGCGAAGCCCTGCATTGACAGCACGCTACGACTTATCGCGACGTTGCTCATGAGAGATCCGGGCTAGACTGGAGACATGCGTAGCCTGCTGGCCTGGTCGCTGATGATCACGGGAGCCGTGCTGACCGCGTACGGCCTGCTGATCGAGATCGAGATCCGGACCCAGATCGGTACCGGCCTGCAGCGGATGCTCGCCCACGTCTTCCACGGCGGCACCATCCGCTCCTACCGCGAGACCGCGCTGCTGTGCGTGGTGGTCGGCCCCATCCTCGCCACGGTCGGCTTCTTCTGCCGCCGTCCGGCCGCCTGAGGCTTCAGCCGAGCATCGAGCCGAGGAAGCGGCCGGTGTGGCTGCGCTTGCACGCGGCGACCTCCTCGGGCGTACCGCTGGCCACCAGCTCGCCGCCGGCCTCGCCGCCTTCGGGTCCGAGGTCGATGATGTGATCGGCGCACTTGATCACGTCGAGGTTGTGCTCGATCACCACCACCGTGTTGCCGGCCTCGACAAGGCGATCGAGCACTGCGAGCAGCTTGCGCACGTCTTCGAAATGCAGCCCGGTGGTCGGCTCGTCGAGGATGTAGAGCGTCTTGCCGGTGGAACGCTTGGCCAGTTCGCGCGAAAGCTTGATCCGCTGCGCTTCGCCGCCGGAGAGGGTGGTGGCCGGTTGACCGAGGCGGACGTAGTCGAGCCCGACATCGAGCATGGTCTGGAGGATGCGGGTGAGTTTGGGATGCGCCCCGAAGTGGGTCATCGCCTCGCGCACCGACATCTCCAGGACCTCGGCAATGGTCTTGCCCTTGTAATGGACCCGCAGGGTCTGCTCGTTGAAACGCCGGCCGTGGCAGACCTCACAGGGCACGAACACATCGGCGAGGAAATGCATCTCGACCTTGCGCACACCCGCGCCTTCGCAGGCCTCGCAGCGGCCGCCCTTGACATTGAAGCTGAAGCGGCCCGGTGCGTAGCCGCTCATCTTCGCTTCGCGGGTCATGGCGAAGATCCGCCGCACTTCGTCCCAGGCCTTGGTGTAGGTCGCCGGATTCGAGCGCGGGGTGCGGCCGATGGGCTGCTGATCGATGTCGATCACGGTGTCGATGTGCTCGAGTCCGTCGATGTCGTCGTGGTCGCCGACCGCGGCGTTGGCGCCGTGGAAGTGCCGGGCCAGCGCCGGGTAGAGGATCTGGTTGAGCAGGGTCGACTTGCCCGCGCCGGAGACACCGGTGATGCAGGTGAGCGTGCCGAGCGGGATCTCGACGTCGATGTCCTTGAGGTTGTTGGCCCGGGCGCCGCGCACACTCAGGCTGGCACCATGGCCGAAACGCCGGGTGTCGGGTATGCTGATCTGCCGGCGGCCGAAAAGGTAATCGGCGGTGAGGGTATCCGCCTGCTCCATCGCCGTGACCGGACCGGCGAACACCACTCGACCGCCGAGCTCGCCGGCCAGCGGACCGAAATCGATCACGTGATCGGCCGCGCGGACGGTCTCCTCGTCGTGTTCGACCACCAGCACCGAGTTGCCGATATCGCGCAGATGGCACAGGGTCTCGATCAGCCGGCGGTTGTCGCGCTGATGCAGTCCGATCGACGGCTCGTCGAGCACGTAGAGCACCCCCGTCAGCTCGGAGCCGACCTGACTGGCGAGGCGGATGCGCTGGGCCTCGCCACCCGAGAGCGAGGGCCCGGCCCGATCGAGGTTGAGGTAGTCGAGGCCGACATTGATCAGGAAGCGTAGCCGCGAACCGATCTCCTTGAGGATGCCGGCTGCGATCTGGGCTTCGCCGCCGCTGAGAGCGAGCCCGTCGAAGAAGGCCGCGGCCTGGCCGATGGTCATGGCACAGACCGCCGGCAGGCTGGTCGAGCCGACGCGCACCGCCGCGGCCTGGGGGGTCAGCCGGCTGCCGTCGCAGGCGCTGCATCGGTGTTCGCTGTAATAGCGCGCCAGGCGGTGCGAGAAGCTCTCACCCTGTTCGCGTGCCTTGCGGATCATCCAGTTGATCACCCCGTCGAACACGGTGGTGAAGGCCCCGGTGCCGCTGGTCGACTGCCAGTTGACATGCAGTCGCTTGGGCGAGCCGTAAAGTACCAGGTCGCGCTGACGTGCGGTCAGTCGGGACCACGGCTTGTCCAGCGGGACCTTGAGCTGGCGCAGGACGTCGCGGCGGTACTCCACGTGCCAGGCCGAGCGCCCTGGATCGCCGATCGCGCCCCAGGGTCCGATCGCCCCCTCGCCGATGCTCAGCGAAGGATCGCCGATCACCTTGTCCGGATCGACCTCGGCACGCGAGCCGAGGCCGTTACAGGCCGGGCACATGCCCAGAGGCGAGTTGAACGAGAAGCTGTTCGGCTCGAGATCGGGGTAGCTGATGTCGCAAGCCGGGCAGTAGCCATGCTCGCTGAGGAACAGCTCCGGGAATGCTGGCTCCTGATCGCCGCGGGTATGCGCGGCGACGATCAGCTTGCCCTCGCCTTCGAGCAGCGCGGTCTCGACGCTGTCGGCCAGACGGTTGCGGACCTCGGGCTTGAGCACCAGACGGTCGACGATCAGTTCGATGGTGTGCTTGATGTTCTTCTCGAGCCGGATGTCCTCGTCGAGGCTGCGCTGTTCGCCGTCGACCCGCACCCGGGTGAAGCCGGCCTTGCGCGCCCGCGCGAACAGGTCGGCGTACTCGCCCTTGCGCGCGCGCACCTTGGGCGCGAGCAGCAGCACGCGTGTGCCCTGACCCAGGCGCAGGATGGCCGCGACCATCTCGTCGACACTGCGCCGCTGGACCGGTTCGCCGCAGCCGTGGCAATGCTGCACGCCGACCCGGGCCCACAGCACCCGGAGGTAATCAAGGATCTCGGTGATCGTACCCACGGTCGAGCGCGGGTTGCGTGATGCCGACTTCTGCTCGATGGCGATGGTCGGAGCCAGGCCGCGGATACTCTCGTAGGCGGGCTTCTCCATCTGGCCAAGGAACTGCCGGGCGTAGGCGCTGAGGCTCTCGACGTAGCGCCGTTGGCCCTCGGCGTAGATCGTATCGAAAGCAAGCGATGACTTGCCGCTGCCCGAGGGGCCGGTGAAGACCACCAGCTGCTTCTTCGGGATGTCGACGTCGATGTCGCGCAGATTGTGCTCGGCCGCGCCACGGACCTCGATCGCGGTCAGTTCGCTGACCGCCTCGACGGCGCTGCTGGTTGAGGATTTGCGGCGGGCCATGAGCGGGTCAGTGTGGGCCGGTTGTCGACGAGTCCATAGGATCCTGCCGCTGCATCGACGCGCTGCGCGCGGCTGCAACAGATCCTGGCCGGACGCGCGCGGGCCGACATCAGCGCAGCGGCTTCACTGCCGTTTGCTCCAGGCTCCAATCGGCGGCATCGACCGCGAGTACGCTCTGCCGGCCGTTGACCAGGCTGAGCGGTTGTGCGCTGTGGCCGAAGTCCAGCCCGGCGATCGCCGGGATTGCCAGGGCACGCGCCCAGCGCTGCAGCACCGCATGCATCGTCTCCCCGGCGTAGCCGGGCGGGTTCTCGTGTGGCATGACGCCCCAGATCAGTCCGCGCACCCCGGTCAGGCAGCCGGCACGAGCCAGCTGCCACAGGGCGCGGTCGACGCGGTAGGGTCGCTCATCGATGTCCTCGAGTGCGAGCAGGCAGCCATCGAGCGCGGGCATCGCGCTCGTGCCCACCAGCCCGGCGAGCACCGACAGGCAGGCGGCGAAGCAGGGCCCCTGGCAGCTGCCGGGATGCAGAGGGGTGACCCCGCTCTGGGACCGCGCGGAGAAATGGATGGCATCGCCATCGAGCGCGCGGGCCAGGGCTCGCAGCGCGCCTGGCGGGCAGGCCGCGGCGGGCATCGGCCCGTAGACGGAGGTGCAGTCGTGCTGCCACCACAGGGCGTGCAACACCGTGATGTCGCTGTAGCCGATCAGCAGAGGCAGGCGCTGGGGATCGCGTGTGCGCAGGGCATCGGCCAGGGCGAGGCAGCCGTAGCCGCCGCGCGCCGGCCACCAGACGTCGGCTGTGAGCACCCGGTCGACCACGGTCGCGTCTGACCGGCTGTGCCAATGGCCCCGGCCGCGGACCTGCGCCAGCTCCGGCGCGACCGTCAACCGCCAGCCGCGCTCGGCGCAGAAGCCCCCGGCCCGTTGGCAGGCGAGCTCGACCTCGGTCTGGTCCTGCAGGCCATAGGCAGGGCAGTCGAGCAGGCAGATAGGGACAGACGCCATGCGCGCCACTGTTGTCCGCGCCGCGTCCCGGGCAAGCCCGGCCAGGGCCGAGACCGGCGGCGAGAAGCCGATCGATTCGTAAGCCTTGAATTAACAGTGCCTTGCGTTGCTTCTGCCCGGTGGTCACTGCGGTCTGAACCTTGCCGATGCGAACGTGTGATGCCTCACTGGTACAGCGGCGCACGCATTCCGGCACTGCTGGAACGCCAGCATTGACAGTAATTTGCGAGGGGGCTACCATGAGTTCATGGGTCTGACCGGTAGCCTGCGAACTCTCTCTCTTGCGGAAATCGCGCAGACCCTCTGCCGATCCCGGGCCAATGGGGTCCTCCAGCTGACCTCGCCCGATGGCGGACGCGAGGTCTACTTCATCGACGGTCAGATCGCCCGGATCGTCGAGACCGACACCCCGGTCCAACATACGCTGCTCGAGCGGCTGAACGCCCTGGGTCTGGTCAACGATCCCGCGGCACTCGCCCGCAACGCCGGCACTTCCGGTGGGTTCACCACCATCCAGCACCTGATCGAACACGGGGTGCTCGATGCCGGCGCGGTCCAGGAGGCGGTCGACCGTCTGACCACCGACCAGTTCCTCGACCTGATGACCTGGGAGAATGCCAGCTTCGTCTTCATCGAGGCCAACGACGATACGCCGGAACTCATCGCCACCCTGCGCGAGATCGGCCAGCAGCGCACCCGGCTGCCGCTGGACATGCTGTTGATGGAGTCGGCCCGGCGCCTCGACGAGTGGGAGCGGATCCGCAACCAGCTGCCCAGCGACGAATCGATCATCTCCCCGGCGGAGGGGCGCGCCGAGGAGCTGCAGAATCGTTGCGGGTACTACCCGGCGAGCAGCATCATGCCGTTGATCGACGGGCTCTACAGCATCGGTGAGATCGTCGAACAGGCCCCGTGCACCCGGGTCGACGTCTACACCGTGCTCCACGGCCTGCTGGCCAGTGGCGTGATCATCGTGCTCAGCATCGATGACATGATCTCGGTTGGCAACGCCCTGATGAGCGGTGGCGACTACGGCCGGGCCGCGGGCGTCTACCGTCGCATCGTCTCCTTCGACCCCGGCCGCGAGGAGGTGAAGCAGAACCTCGCCGGTTGCCTCGAGGCGATGGGCGACGCGCCCGAAGCCGCCTCCAGCTACGGTCAGCTGGCCATCGCCAGCCTCGAGAAGGGAGCGGCCGAGAGTGCGGTGCTGCTCGCCCGACGGGCGGTGGCGCTGCAGCCGGAGAACACCCAGCAACTGATCCTGGTCCGCTGTCTGCTCGCGGCCGAGGACACCGACGGCGCGGTCGCCGAACTGGTCAAGCTCGCCCGGCGCTTCACCGACGAGGGCAAGATCGAAGAGGCCCGCAGCACCTGCCTCAAGGCGCTCCAGATCAAGCGCGACGACCCCGAGGTCAGGCGTCACCTCTCGCTGCTCCAGCAGCAGGCCGGGGAGGGGGGCGAAGGCGATGCCATCGTGTGCGTGGAGTGCGGAGAGAGCAATCCGCGCGCGCGGGACACCTGTCGCCAGTGCGGCGGTTCACTGCATCTGGCCTGCCTGTTCTGCGGCCGGGTGGTCGGCGTGTCCGATCACATCTGCATCTTCTGTGGCAACAGCCCGCACGTGAACCCGGAGGAGTGCCGATCGCGCGCGGTGCATGGCCCGGCGACCACTGCGATCATCTCGCACATGCGCCTCGGCGGCGAGGGCGGCATGGGCGACATGACGCGTTCGGCCCTGGCCGAATCGGTGCGCGCGGCGCGCGAGTGCGAGCGCAACGGGGACTACGCCGAGGCGCTGATCCGGTGGAAGTCGCTTCTGCACGATCAGGGCGAGAACCCACGTCTGTCGAAGCACATCCGCAATCTCGAAGCGCTGGCCCATGATCAGGCGGTGGAGCGACTGATCGCACGTGGACACGCGCTGCGCGAGCGCCGGGCCTTCCTGCGCGCCATCAGCTGCTACCGTTCCGCGATCCGCGGCATGGCCAACGACGACCCACGCGCCTCGCGGCTGCACAAGGTGGTCACCGCCACCCGCAAGCACGCGCGCCTGACCGCGGTCATCTACAGTGCAGCCGGTCTGATCCTGCTGGTTGTCGCCTATCTCGTCGCCGAACCGTGGCTGGAACTCAACCGCTATCGCGACGCGATCGCCGAAGCGCGAGCCGTGGTCCAGCAGGCCCCCACCAAGGCTGATCCGGTCGAGGCGTTCGAACACATCCATGGCTTGATCAGCTCCGAACAGCTGCAGCCGTCGACCGTCGAGCTGAAGTCGCGTGCCGAGCTCGCCTATCGCGATCTGCTGCAACTGTACAACACGAGCGTGGGTGAGCTCGCCCGCAAGGAGGCGCGAGCCATCCGCCGTGCGCACCAGCAGCAGCGCTGGCGCGAGGTGGTCGAGCGCAAGACCCGTTTCGATGAGGTCTTCGCCATCCACGCCCCCCAGCCGGAATTGGGTGAGCTCGGGGAAGAGGCGGCCTCGAAATTCGAGGTCGAACTCGCACGCAGCGAACGTCTGAAACAGGATCCCCAGCGCCTGACCCAGGCACAGGAGTTCATCGCCCAGGGCGACTACCCCGCAGCACTCCCGATCCTGGAATCACTGAGTGAGAGCCCGGACACAGCCACCGCCAGCGCCGCGCGTAGCGCACGGGCGCAGCTCGAGCAGCAGGCGGGTGCGCTCGAGGAGCGATTCGCCGAAGTCGAGGCGAGCATCGGACAGGACCTCGAGGCCGCAGCGGCCAGGCTCGCCCGGTTGCGCGAGGCCGCGGTCGGCTGGCGACGCGACGCGGATCTCGACGCACTGGCTCAGCGCATCGCAACCGAGCGCCGTGCTGCACAACAGGCCTGGCGTACGCTCGGCGAGCGACCGGGTGCAGTGCAGCTGCGCGAGTTCCTCACCGAACATGCCGCCAGTCCCGAAGCACAGAGTGCGCGTGCGCGCCTGGCGGAACTCGAGAAGGCCCGCGATCAGCAACTGAGCGCCTTGACCCGTTACCAGACCGCGGTCGACCGGCAGGACCCGGCCGCGGCTTTCGAAGCGGCGCGTGCCTATCTGTTGCGCTACCCCGACCGTGCGGCGGCCGATGCGATCAAGCTGCCGCTGCAACTGGATGCCGGCATGCCGGACGTGGCGCTGATGGCCGACAACGAGACGGTCGCCACCACCGATGCGCAGGGCACCGCCCTGTGGTGGTACGCTCCGGACCGCACCGCGCGGCTGACTGCCAGCAAGCCCGGCTTCGAGCCGGTGACCACCACCCTCGCCCGCCTGCGCAACGAGTGGCGCTGGACCGTCGAACCGGTCCGGGCACCGATATGGCAGATGTCCATCGAGGGGCAGATCGAAGCGATGACCGGCCTGTCCGGCGGCCCGCTGGTGGTGGTCGATGCGCGCGAGGTGATCGCCATCGATCAGGGACGCGAGCTCTGGCGCCGGAGTCTGGGCGACGGGATGATGCTCACCAGCGGCCTGGACAGCCGCGCCGATCCGGTGGTCGGACTCGACGACGCGCGGCTGCTGCTTCCGCTCAAGCAAGGGGGGGTCCGGATCCTCGATCGCCAGACCGGGCGGGTGCTCGCCAGCCAGGAGTTCGAGGACCCGGTGCGTGGGATGCCGGTGCTCTACACCTCGGCATTGCGCCAGGGCGAACAGCGTATCGCCTGCATCGCCGACGGGTTGCGCTTCGGCCGCCTCGGTCAGGAACTGCGCGTCGCAGAAATGCGATCGAACGCCCAGAGCGGCCCGGTGGTCCTGCGCGGCGACCTTGAGGTGCTGTTGGTGGTCGCCACCAACAGCGGGCTGAGCGCGGTCGAGGACTCGACCGGTTCCGTCCGCTGGAGCTTCGACCTCGACGCGACCAACGTCGGCCCCCTGATCCGTCTCGACGAAGCGCACCTGCTCACCGTGCTCGACGGCAGCCGTCTGGTCTGCTGCAGGATCGACGCCCAGGGCGCGACCCGATCCTGGCAGCAGGTGCTCAACGGCGAGAGCCTGATCGGACATCCACAGCTGGCCGCTGGGCGCATCCACCTGACCACCGACAGGCGCCTGCTGGTCTATGATGCCACCGGTGCCCGTGATCCGCAGCGCAGCATCGAGGCCCCGGGCCGTTGGACCTGTCCAGCCGCGGTACGGCAGGAGCTGGTCGTTAGCGCTACCGCCGGGGCGCAGGATGCCGCTGGCGACCTGCTCCACGTCTACCGCGCGGGTGAAATGCTCTGGACCAGACAGCTGCCAGGGCGCGTACGGAGGGTCGCATTCTCCGGGCCCATGGTTATTGTGGGTCTTGCGGGTGGCAGGTTGCTCGCTTTCGAACCGTGATTCCGAGGACGTGCTACAATGCTCAACACGGCTCTGATCGAAGAATTCCGGCAGATCAACGCCGAAGGGCGGACCGGTGCCCTGACCGTCCATGGAACCACGCGCGCCGGCCGGTTCCACTTCGAGCAGGGGGAGCTGTGCATCCTCGACTTCTGCGCCGACAAGGAGGCCCTGCTCGCGCAGCAGTACCGCAGTTACAACAAGATCGGTGCCGAGATCGAGGCACTGTTGCTCGAATTCGTCAAGCAACCGGGAGCCCGAGCCCAGGACTTCCTCCTGCGACAGCAGCTGGTGACCAACGAAGAGGTCGAACAGGTCACCCGGACCCTGGTCGAAGACACCCTCTGCGAGCTGTTCGGCAACCCGCACCAGAACGTCGACTTCGACGCCACGGTCGACTACGAAGCCTATGACCTCGATCGCAGTGCGGTGAAGCTGCGCATCCAGGTCGAGATGTTGCTGCGGATGGTCGAAAGCCGCGTCGGCGAGCGCGACACCGTGCTGCGCGAGATGCCATCGTGGGACTACGTTTTCCGTCTGGTCGAAGGCGCACCTGATGCCAGCCGTCTCAATGAGATGGAACGACATGTGCTCCACTTCGTCGACGGACGCAAGTCGGTCCAGGATATCGCCGCCGCGCTGCGCGAGAGCTGCCTGAACATCGGCTGCTACCTGATCAGCCTCAAGGTCCAGGGCTACATCCGCCCGTCCGGCACCTCCTCGCTCCGCCGCGTGCCGACCGATCGCCATCCGGCCCCTCCGGTTGCCCCCCCGCCGCCACAACCCGTGCCGACGCCTGCAATGCAGGAGGCCGCGCCATCTGCCCCGGCCGACCCCAACCCGGCCTCGCCCGCGCAACAGGCGGTGGCCCGCGCCGCCGAGGCCCAGCGACAGCAAGACGGACAGGCCGACGATTTCCAGGTCTATCACGCCGACACCCGGGCCTTGCGGCGCAGCAAGTCACGTGCTCCGCTGATCATCCTCGTCGCGGTGCTGCTGGTGGTCGGTGGCGTGTTCGTTCTGGTGGTGATCAGCGAACAGAGCCAGGAACAGATCCGCCAGCTGCGCCAGGACATCGACCGCGCCATCGAGGCCAATCGCTGGACCCAGGCCGATGACTACATCGTCGAGGCTCGTCGCCTCGCCGCCAACGACCAGACCATGCTCAGCCGGCTCGACGAATTCCGTGCGACCATCAACAAGGACGACTTCGCCAAGCGTCTCGCCAAGGCCGAACAGGCGCTCGCTGACAACGATCTCGACATGGCCAGGTCGGTGCTCGATGATCTGCCGGATGCCGATGCGGCCAGGGCCCAGATCGAACATCTGTGGACCGATGCCTCCCTCGACCGCCTGGCCGAACTGCGTCAGCGTTACGAAGACAAACGCCAGGATCACGCCGCGGAAGCCGACCAGCTGGCGGCCGAGGTCCGGGCTGTGCTCGCCGATCCCGAGCGCGATCCGCAGGCCGCGCTCGACGCCATCGCCGCGGCTGTGGAGACCTGGGATGAGGGCGTCGCCGCGCGGGCGCGCTCCGTACTGCGTGAATGGCGTACCGAACAGGTGCAACGCGCGAGCGTCACGGGCGATACCGCCGGGCAGCGAGAGCTGTCCATCATCGCCCGCGAACGCATCTTGCAACGCGTCCTGGCCAGCTCACCCGACGCCGAACTCGCGCAACGCGCAACGCGCATCCTCGAGAGCGTCCGCCAGGAGGCCAGCGAACTCGAAGCCGGCATCAGCAGCCTCGAGCAGCTGGTCCAGGCGGGCGACTACCGCAGCGCCGAAGCCAAGCTCGCGGTCTGGCGCAAACGGGTCGAGAATCATCCGATCGAATCACGTCTGAGCCGTGTGGGGCGTTCGATCGAGGAGATGCAACAAGATGTCACCGCCAGGCTGCAGGAACTCGCGACCGTCATCGCCAGCTCACGCGACCCGGCCGCGCTCAGTGCCCAGCGCATGAAGGTCGCCGCCCGGCTCGAAGCCCAGCCGGAGTTCTCGGCCAGCGACCGCTTCACCGCCGCGGCCGAATTGCTGGCGCGCATCGAGACCAGCCTGTCGGCAGACACGGTGGCCGAGGAGCTCGCCGCCCTGCGTGATGGACTCGCGCTCGAAGAGCTCGGCGAGCCGCTGAGCCTGGCGATGCGCAAGCGCATCGCCGGTCTCGAGGATATGCAGCAATCGGCCCAGGAGGAGCTCGCCCGGGCGCGCGAATTGCGCGCGGCCGGCGAACTCGACGAGGCGGCGGCCATCCTCGAAGGCATCCTCGCCGACGATGAATGGAGCCGCACCGCCGCGCGCGCGACAGCCGCCACCGAACTCGCCTCGCTCGAGGAGGTCCGTCGCCGCCGCGCGGCCGATCTCGAAACCCTGCATCAAGCGATGCTCGCCGACGATCCCGAGGATGTACGCCAGCTCCAGCAGCAGCTGAACCTGGCGCAGATGCCGCTGGCGATCCACAGTGATCCGCAGGGGGCCACCGTGCTCCGGAACGGCGAGCAGATCGGCACCACCCCGACGATCGTCGGTCAAGGTGTCGACGCCCAAGGCGAGCCGATCGACTACCGTCTCGAGCTTCCCGGTTATCGCGCGGCCACGGTCTCGCGCACCGACCAGACCGCGGGCTGGCGCATCCGGGTCGACCTCGAGCGCGCCCCGCTGGTCACCGCCAAGGTCGATGGCACGCTGACCAGCCGCGGCAATATCATCGACGACAAGCTGTGGGTCGCCGGTATCCGCGGCGTCTATGCGGTTGATGCTGACGGACAGATCACCAACTACGCCATCGAAGGCAGACAGGGGGTCATTGGCCGCAGCCTCTCCAACCCGGTCTACGCCCCCGTTACCCGCATCGGCGAGAGCCTGTTCCTCGCTACGCGCGATTTCTTCGCCATCGAGATCGTCGACGATCGCAGCATCCGCCGTCCGCTCGAAGCCAAGACCAACCATGCCCTGGTCCGCTACGCCAGTCGCGACATCCTCAACCGACGCGTGTTGATCATCACCGGGCTCGATGGCCGCGTACACGCCAACGATCCCTACGCCGGAACGAATCCCTGGTCCGGAGCCAAGGGCGCCGCCTTCGCTGGCGCACCGGTGCTGCTCGATGACACCGTGCTGGTGGCACGCGAGGACGGCCAGCTCGAGTCCTACCTCGCCGATACCGGCCAGCCGCTGGAATCGTTCGATACCCACGAGCCGATCGCCGCCAGTTGGGCCAGCGATGGCGCCTTGCGCGCCATCGGCCGGCAGCATGAAATCCGCTGGGACGGCAGTGGCGAAGCGGAGCGCGTGGCCCTGCCGTTCGAGGTCAAGCAGGCCGGAGTCGACTGTGCGATCAGTTCGGTCCTCCGGGTCTGGGTCCGCGACCCCGTTGTGGAGGGGGGCTGGGTCCAGCGCGGTCGCCTCTCTGGCACGGATGAGCCCAGCCGCGCCCCGGTGGCATGGAACGGTCAGGCGGTCATCACCCTCGGATCGACCATCCGCGTGCTCGGCGACGCCGGCTTCGTCATCGAATCCGGCGGCAGCGAGTACCTCCAGCCGGTCGGCGATGGCGACCGGCTGTGGGTCGGAACGCTTGACGGTGGCGTGGCATGCTACGCCGTCCCGTCTGCCCAGCGCTGAAGCCGGCTGGCCCGGATCCCTCATGAGTAACGTCGCGAAAAGTCGTAGCGTGCTGTCATGCAGGGCTTCGCGATCGAGGCGGACCGGAGCGTAGCAGCGCTACGTGCGGATCCGCCGACTGAGCGAAGTCCTGTAGTGGCGGTGCGAAACGGCTTTGCAGCAATTGTGCCGTGAGGGTTATGGCCTGAATCATGAATGTCCGATAATCTATATTATGTCCTGTTCTGGCATGGATAAAGCATTGTGGCTGCAATCCTTACGCCTTGTGTGGAATATTCGTCAGAGCGGGCGATGGCGCGCAGCAGAATGACGTAGTCCGGCCGCACGGCTGGGTGCTGGTCGCGTTGTGCGTGGCCTTCCCGAGCTGCCTCCGCACCGATGATCACGCGCGACCGGATGCCGCGATGGGGGCGTAGCGGGGGCGACTGCGCGCAGCGCAGAGCGAGCTCCCGCGAACAAAGAGCGGCGCAGGCTGCGACCGCTATGATGAGCCCTTGGGCTGCGGGCGGAGCCTGCACTATGCTTGCAGGCAACTCCGGATGCACCTGCACGCGCTGCGGTTCGATCACCGAAGAGGTCTCTCACGGAGGCGCTGAGACACGGAGATGGATGAGAATGATAGTGGTGAGTCGTCAATGCGGTCCCGGCAGTTTTGAAGGATCTGCTCCAGTGCGGCCGATGAGATCAGCCGGGTGCCGGGCTGCACGGTCGTCCGGAATCCCGGCGTTGGATGGCAGACTGCGCGATCTGGACCTCAGCAGTAGCTTCGGGCCTGCGTCATGCGGCGCCGTGGGTCAGCGGTACGGCGAGCAGGATCCGCGGCCATTCGGCTGTGAAATGCGTCACAAACGGCCCTGGCCATATGGATCGAGTAGGCGCGGCGCGTGGCAGCGCTCCCAGGTCATCGCCAGCTCGTAACCGGGAAAGGCGCGTTCCAGGCGCCGGAAGCGCTGACAATGGCCACCCGGGCGTCCATGGCCCCCTTCGATGAACTGGCGGTGATGGCAATATTCGTGGTGGATGACGTGTTGGAAGAAGACCAGAGCCACCCAGGGCAAGCTCAGGCGCGGCGAGATGCGGATCTCGGGTGCGCCGCGGCTCCGTTTGTAGCTGCCGAAACGGATGCTGCGCAGCGCGCGTCGGCCCGGATTGCGACCCCAGCCGACCGGCACCGCCGGCAGATCGGCGAAATGGGCCCGGTGGATCTCTGCGGCGAGTTCGACCAGGTTCGGGGCAGACCCGACCACCGGCAAGTCCGCCAGACGGTCGTGTGTGGCCTTGTCGGACAGGGCCTCCAACGAATGCAGTTGGCGGAACAGCGTGCTCATCGCCTGGCGCAAGCGGGGGTAATCGCCGCGGCCGCGCTGACGGACGAAGGCGCGCAGCTCACCATCGAGCGCAGCAGTGGTGGCCAGGCCGGCGTGCACGGAGAGCATCCAGCCCCCCTCCCGGCGTCCGCGCAGACTGACCAGGGTCCGGCGGTTGTGATTCAGACGCACCCGGACCGATCGGGGATCGAACTGGGACTGGAGCCGCTCGCGCGCGAGCTCAGGCGAAAAGGCGGGATCCGACACGGATATCGGTCGCTCCTTCTTCGATCGCAATGGTGAAGTCGGTGCTCATACCCATGGACAGCCGGGGGAGACCGTACGTGTCGGCGAGTTCGCGCAGCGTGGCGAAGCACCGTCGGACCGGATCGGTGGACGCGATGCTGTCGCGGATGTCCGGGGCCATGCACATCAGCCCGATCACGCTGATCGCGTCCTGGTGTTCGGCACAGTCTGCGAGCAACTTGTCGAGCTCGTGTGGATCGGCGCCGGCCTTCTGGTCCTCACCGCCCGTGTTGACCTGGAGGAACACCGGCAGCCGGCGCTGGCGTTCACGACAGGCGCGGGCCAGACGCGCGACGTGCCGCTGTTGACACAGGCTGTGCAACGCGACGCAGTGCTCGGCCACGTCCGCCAGCTGCCGGCCCTGGACGCGACCGATGTAATGGAAACGGGCTCCGCTCGGCGCCGCCGCGGCCATGGTCATCAGATGCGCGGTGCGGTTCTCGCCGTAGTCGCATACGCCACAGGCTGCCAGCGCCGGGAGCACGTCCGGCCCCTGGCTCTTGGTCACCGCGACCAGATTGATCGTTGCCGGGTCTCGCCCGGCCCGCCGTGCCGCCGCGGCGATCTGATCGTGGACCGCAGCCACGTTGTCGGCGATGCGTCGCTCCATGCGATTCAGAACGGCAAGGGGCCGCGGGGCCGCTCGTGGCGGTCGCCGGGCTGTGGCTCCGGTGTCGGCTGGTCGGCAGGGATCTGCTCCCCGTCCGGCGGAGCCTCCGTCGCGCCGCCGAGATGCCCTTCGGCCGTGGCCCATTCGACCCACTTGTTGCGTGCGGCGTCCCGGTCGGCCTCGCTGCCGGTCAGACCGGAGAAGCCGAAGTTCTGACCGGTGATCTGGCGCAGCAGCTTGACGCTCTCCTCGCGGACGATGCCGCTGCTGTGATCCAGCCCGTTGGTGATCAGCGGGGCGATGGCGTCCGTGTCCTGCTTGATGATGTAGTCCGCCGCGCTCGAGGCCTCGCGCTTCTCGATCGAGGCGAGCTTGTCGATGCGCTGGGCCACCAGCTGCTGTTTGGACGGTCCGGTCTGGCCGCCGGAACTCGCCATCGCCGCGTTGCGCATCTTCACGATCACCGGCGGCACGAAGCTGTCCTTGTTGTCGGACCACCAGTTCTTCAGCAGTTCGATCTTCTTCTCGCGCACCGCATCGCTCATGTCCATTTCGACCCACGAGGAGTCGGTCAACTGCTTTAACAGCGCGTCTGCCATCAGCAGATGACGGGTGTTGCCATCCTCGATCACCCGGATCAGGTTGGGAATGGCCAGTTTCCAGCCGTGGGGCACCAGCTTCTCGCAGGCGGTGAGCACCTTGTTGAGGTCGTTGCTGCGTACCGCGTCGCCGTAGACGACCGAATCCGAGGCGTTGTGGTACTTCTTCCACCAGTCCCTGGCCGCGGCGGGGGTGACGCTGTCCTCGGCCATCAGGGTGATGTTGGAGAGGGCGGCACGGGCCCCCTCCTGGGCGTCCTCGCCCCCCTTCTCGAGGATCTCGATCAGCCGTGGGACGGCCTTGCGCTCACCGGAGATGGCCACCACAGACGCGAAGGCCCACAGGTCCTCGCCGTCGGTGACGCGCGAGCTGGCCTTGACCATGTGCGGAATCAGCTGCTTCATTTTCTCCAGCCGGGCCTGATCGCGCGCGCGCTGCAGCTCGCTGATCATCATCGAGACTCCATAGAGGTCGCGGAAATCGTCTCGGAGCAGGGCCTTGGCCAGATGGTGCAGCGCCACCTCGAAGTAGCGGTCCATCAGCAGGGTGCGGTAGGCCTGCTCCATCGTGTCTGAGTAGTTCCCGGAACGGTTCATGGCGTTGATCTGCTCGTTGACCCAGGGCGCATCGCCGGGATTCGGGTCGGGCGGAATGCTCAGGTCCCACTCGATCTGGTCGGCGGTCGGTGCGGGGCCGGTCGCGCGCCGGGTCTCGTCGGGGCCGGGATCGCGTCGCTCCTCCGCCTCCGCTTCGGCCTTCTCCTGGGCCGCGAGCACATGACGCGGGACCCGCGACTTGTGGGTCCATTCATCCTTGTACCAGATGTAGCCCAGCGCGAGCCGCGCGGGTTCGTGGTCGGGGTTGATGTCGATGACCTGCTGCAGGTATTTGCGATACATGTAGGCCTTGCGCTGCTCCTCGCACCACAGGGCCAGTTCGTAGACCGACTCGGCATCGGTCATGTCGGTCATCGCAATTCGTTGGTTGAGCGTCTCTGCGCCCATCGCCGCGCCGGTCAGTGCCAGCACACAGATCATCGCCGCCGTTCGCCACCACATACGCGTCTCCAGTGAGGGGCCTGCCCTTTGTGTATACGTCCAGACACCGCGAGTATTTCAGCGATTATGCCTCGTCAATCGATGCTCGCAGCATGTGAAACAGTTGTTCCAGTCGATTCCGGGTGGGATAACGCTTGGTGGAGCCATGGGTTCGGACTATCGTTGCCTTCACGCCAGCGCAGACGGAGGAACCGCATGCCCATCGTGCCCACGGTCATCGAGAAAGACGCCCGCGGCGAACGCCAATACGACATCTATTCGCGCCTGCTCAAGGACCGGATCATCTTTCTCGGTGATCCGATCGACGATTGGGTGGCGAACAACGTCATCGCCCAGCTGTTCTTCCTCCAGAGCGCCAAACGCGATACCGACATCAACCTCTACCTCAACTGCCCCGGCGGCTATGTCACCGCTGGCCTGGCGATCTATGACGTGATCCAGTACCTGCACTGCGATGTGGTCACCGTCTGCATCGGTCAGGCCTCGAGCATGGCCGCGTTCCTGCTCGCCGCCGGTGCCAAGGGCAAACGCTATGCCCTGCCCCACAGCCGGATCATGATCCATCAGCCGGCCGGCGGCACCCGGGGGCAGGCCTCGGATATCGACATCCGTGCTCGCGAGATCATCCGCCTCAAGAAGACCATGAACGAGCTGTTCGCCGAGCATACCGGGCAGAGCGTCGAGCGGGTGTCCAAGGACAGCGAGCGCGACTACTTCATGGGCGCCGCTGAAGCGGTCGAATACGGCATCATCGACCGCGTGCTCGAACGGCCGACCGCTTCGGGCAAGCCGACCGCCAAGTAGCAGCCCGGGATCCTGCGGGGGTCCCGATGGCACGTCTGCTGCCCGGGCTGCACGGGTGCCCGGGTTGCCGAGATAACCCCGCGGAGTACACTGACGACGGATCCCTTCGACGTCCAGCGCCCCGTGGACGCCCAGCACCCGTGTTACGGGCTCGCGGAGGGGTCTGAGCCGACCGGCGATCACCGGCCGGGCGGAGCTGGTCGACACAAGGATCCAGAGGGGCTGCGCCCCTGTGACGGGAGGGTCACCCACATCATGACGGGCAAGTCCAAGCCGCCGGACGATCGCGGCCATCGCGGCAACATCGATCACTGTTCCTTCTGCGGGCGCTCGTCACGTCAGGTCGAGCGGCTGATCGCCGGCCCCCCGGGAGTGTTCATCTGCAACGAGTGCGTCGATGTCTGCAGCACTCTGCTCACCGACCAGGACGACACGCCGCGCCGTGCCAGCCCGATGGTCAACCTCGACCGGATCTACACCCCGGCCGAGATCAAGGCCCATCTCGACGAGGACGTCATCGGCCAGGAACACGCCAAGCGCACCATCGCCGTAGCGGTGTACAACCACTACAAGCGTCTGCGCCACAAACAGGCCGGCCACGACCTGCAGCTCGAGAAGTCCAACATCCTCATGCTCGGGCCCACCGGTTGCGGCAAGACCCTGATCGCCCGGAGCCTGGCCAAGCTGCTCAACGTCCCCTTCGCCATCGGCGATGCCACCACCATCACCGAAGCCGGCTACGTCGGCGAAGACGTCGAGAATCTGCTGCTGCGGCTGATCCAGAGCGCCGATTTCGACGTACCCCGGGCAGAGATGGGCATCCTCTACATCGACGAGGTCGACAAGATCGCCAAGACCAGCGGCAACGTCTCGATCACTCGCGATGTCAGCGGCGAGGGCGTCCAGCAGAGCCTGCTCAAGCTGATCGAGGGTTCCGTCTCCAACGTCCCGCCCGGTGGCGGACGCAAGCACCCGGAACAGAAGTACATCTCGATCAACACCGAGGACATCCTGTTCATCTGTGGTGGCGCCTTCGACGGCCTGAGCGAGATCATCGGCCGACGGATCGGCGAGCGGGTGATCGGCTTCCGCTTCGACAGCGAGAGCGACGAGGACGCCCGCCGGCGTGATGTGATCGAATCCGGCGACGAGCTGGCGCTGCTCGAATACGTCACTCCCGAGGATCTGGTCCAGTATGGAATGATCCCGGAATTCGTCGGGCGCGTGCCGGTGTCGACCTCGCTCAGTGCACTCGACGAAGACGCGTTGGTGCGGATCCTGATCGAACCCAAGCACGCCCTGGTCAAGCAGTACCAGGCGCTGTTCGCGATGGATGACGCAGAGCTCTCGTTCACCGACGGCGCGCTACGCGCCATCGCCCGCAAGGCCCTGACCCGCAAGACCGGGGCGCGTGCCTTGCGTTCGATCCTCGAGGACCTGATGCTCGACATCATGTTCGAGTTGCCCGACCGTGCACAGGACCAGTCACACTACCGGATCACCGCCGACGTGGTCGAAGGCCGGCGCTCGATCTTCTCGGGGCATGAGCGCGCCGAGCGCAAGGAACGGGCGTGACCGAGGGCCAGACAGCCACGACCACAGCCCCGGTCCTTGAGGTCCAGCGGCGCAAGGTGGCCAACGTCTTCCGCGGTGCACCGTGGATCTTCCCCAACGCGGTGCGCAGCGGTCCCGACGAGCCCGGGCTGCTCAGGGTGGTGACAGAGACCGGCCGTTTCGTCGGCTGGGCCGATTACAACCCGCAGGCCCCCGTGCCGGGGCGTTTGCTCTCACGCGCCGATGAATGGCCGGGCGAAGAAGTGTGGCTGCGCCTGCGGCTGCAATCCGCGCTCGAACGACGGATGCGTCTGGGCTACAGCTTCGGTGGCGGCGGCGTACGCCTGGTCAACGGCGAGGGCGACGGCATGCCCGGGCTGGTGATCGACGCCTACGGCACGACCATGGTCTACGATTTCTACACCCAGGCCATGCGCGAACGCGGTGAGCTGATCGTGCAGATCCTCAAGCCGCAGTTCGTCGATTATCATCACGTGATGCGCATGGGGCGGGACGCCGCGGAACGCGAACACTGCGAGCCGCTCGAGCCGGCGACCACCGAGATCGTCTTCGGCGAGAACGGCCTGTGTTTCCAGGCCCAGCTCGACGCTTCGCAGAAGACCGGCTTCTACCTCGACCAACGCGACAACCGCCGCTTCGTCGCCCATTGCGCGGCTGGCCGACGGGTGCTCGACCTCTTCTCCTACCACGCAGCCTTCAGCCTCAGCGCGCTGGCCGCGGGAGCGCGCAGCGCCCTGGCGGTCGATTCGTCGGCCGAGGCCCTGGCCACCGCGATGAAGGACGCCGAGCGCAACGGCCTCTCGCTGATGACCAGCGAAGCCGACGTCTTCTCCTCGCTGCCCGAGATCGCGAAGCACGGCCCTTTCGACCTGATCATCTGCGACCCGCCGAAGATGGCCCCCTCGCGCAAACACCGTGAGAAGGGCCTCGGCGCCTACCGTCGGTTGTGCCGACAGTGCCTGCCGATGCTCGGCCAGGGCGGCCTGCTGCTGCTCTCCAGCTGCAGCCAGGCCATCGATGCCGACGACCTGCGCGGCATCCTGGGGCAGATCTCATCACGTCAGCGCCTCGCGCTCGACGTGGTCGCGATCTCGCATCAACCGGCCGACCATCCCTGGCCGGTCGGCTTCCTCACCGGACGCTACCTCTCGACGGTGATCGTGGAACGCCGCGGCCAGATGTAGGGGGCGCTTTTTTCAGAGGGGGCGCTGCCCCCTCGCGCCTTCGGCGCGTACCCCCACGCGCCTCGGTCGTCGCTCGCCAGCTGCGCTGGCGTTCTCGGCGGCCCTGCGGGCCATTGTCGCCGAGAAGCGCTCCTCTGTCGGCCGGTCGCCCAGCCAGGCCTGGCTGGGCTCCTTGTTGCAGAGGGGGCGCTGCCCCCTCGCGCCTTCGGCGCGTACCCCCACGCGCCTCG
>CAZTGE010000024.1:0-39124 GCA_964612995.1 uncultured candidatus Brocadiaceae bacterium
TGTGTGCCGGATGCACCTTCTCGGCCGACTTCAGTTCGACGATAACCTTTTGTTCGACAATCAAATCGGCACGAAAGCCTTCATCGAACTGTTGCCCCTCATGGGAAATTGCCACGGCCACCTGTCGTTCCACAGAAAGACCTCGGGCTTCAGTCGTGTGGCTGCGGACGGTGGTGAGCCTGCGGACGGTGGTGAGCCTGCAGACGGTGGCGGGCCTGCAGACGGTGGCGGGCCTGTTGACTGTGATGGGGCCGCGGACTGTGGTGGAACTGCAGACTGTGGTGAGGCCGGTGGCTGTGGCGGGTCTGGTGACTCTCGCGTCGCTGCTGTCGGTGGTGGGGCAGCGGACCATCGTGGTGCTGCGGTTGGTTGTGGAGTTGGTGTCTGTCGTGACGTGGCTGGCGATGGCCGGGACGCCGGGGGTGGTGGTCGTCGCGTTGCAGGTGGTGGTGGTCGGTGGGGTGCCGGTGGTCGTCGGAGGCGTGGGGAGCGGCGGGATGGGGAGAAGCAGGCGGTGGTGGTGCTGGATCTGGGGGCGATGTCGGTGTGTCTGCCGAGTTGTGAGGTGCCGTTGGCGGCGGTGGGGCAGGCGATCGCGGCTGTGTGTCGTATGCTGGGGTATTCGCGGCGAACGGTTGGGGCCTATGTCGGATGGGCGCGGCGGTTCGTGATGTGGAATGGCAATGCGCATCCCGCTCGATTGGGGCCTGCGGAGGTGGGGGCCTTCCTGAGCGATCTGGTGCTGCGTGGCGGGGTGGCGCCGAGCACGCAGCGGCAGGCGCTGTGTGCCTTGGTCTTTCTCTACGATCGCGTCTTGGGCCGGCCGTTGCCGGATGAGTCGCTGAGCATGGTGCGATCGCAGCGGTCGCCGCGCTTGCCGGTGGTGTTGGATCCGGCCGAGGTGCGCGCGACCCTGGCGGCGTTGCGTCCGCCGTATCTGCTGGTCGGGCAGTTGCTGTACGGGGCGGGGCTGCGTCTGCTCGAATGCCTGCGTCTGCGGGTGCAGGATGTGGATCTGACGCGGCAGACGATCACGGTGCGGGAAGGCAAGGGCGATAAGGATCGCGGCGTGCCCCTGCCGGTCGCAGCGCGCAGTGGGTTGCGCGGTCAGCTGGATTGACGTCGGAGTCTCTATGCGGAGGACCGGCGCGCTGGTCAGCATGGTGTGTGGCTGCCCGGGGCCCTGGCGCGCAAGAACCCGTCGGCGTCGTTCGAGTGGTCGTGGCAGTACGTGTTCCCGTCGCAGCGGTTTTCGACCGTGCCGGGTGAGGCGCAACCGCGGCGCCATCATATCGATGAGTCATCGGTCCAGCGCGCGGTGCGGAAGGCGATGCGTATGGCCGGTATCGAGAAGAAGGCCAGCTGCCATACCCTGCGTCACAGTTTCGCGAACCATCTGCTCGAGCGCGGTCATGACATCCGTACGATCCAGGCTTTGTTGGGTCATAGCGACGTGAGCACGACGATGATCTACACCCACGTGTCGCGGACGGGTTCGTCTGGTACCCGCAGCCCCTTGGACGATCTCGATACCATGGTCTGAGGTCAGGCCCGGGCGGGCGCCCGGTCGATGGCAGTAGCCCGGTTGGACGGATCGCACAGCCGGTCGCTGTCTGGCTGGTGGCGGTAGGGCCGGCTCGGCGTCTGCGTGCTGATCACGGGCCCAGCGCGGCGGATCGATTGCTGTGGTGCTTGGTGATGGATCGGTGGAAGCGGCCTGATTTGCAGGGAAAACCGCAATTCCTGCTTGTGCGTCGACACCCTCCGGGCACCTCGCCTGGGAGGGGTAGGCCGGGCGTGTCATCGCGTGGATCAGATGCTCCGGAGGATGCTCCGGAGATAGTAGGCGCGCCGTGACGGCTGTCTACCGGCTTCCCGGCATGGCTGCGGGGCGGCCGCGCGTGTGTGTGGTCAGGGTTTCCTCGCCGCGCGGGCGAGGCCCAACGGGCCTGAGTGGTTACCTTTCACCATTCTTTCACGATTTGCGGGATGACTGAACGATGCGAATGGACGTGCTCCGAAATGTGGTCTGGATACCAGGATTTCCTGCATGTGCGACGGTGCCCGAGTCAGGCCTCCTTCGGGCGGTGCGGAGCACTCTCCGGCAGTGGCGGGAGATCATCGGGATGGACATGGACGACCTTGCCGTCGCGCCACAGGATCAGCTTCTGGCCATGCTGTCGCGCCAAGTCGGCAGCGCGCCGCGCGGCACGGATAATCGCGTGATCGGATCCGGCGACCTCGCTCTTCCTGTCGATCATGCTGATCCTCCTTCCTCGATGAGGGCGGGTGGCCATTCGCTGGCATCGTACAGTTGCCATGAATCTGTCATTGGTGCGTAGACTGAGCGGAAGAGGCGTACACCGCGCTCGAAGCGGCGGCGGATGACATCTTCGGGAATGTTGTGGCCACCTTGGGCCACTCGTTGACTCACGCGCGCGATGGCGAGATCGACCGCCGGTAGTTGAAGAAAGACGATGCGTACGTGGTAGCCGAGCTCTCGCCATTCCCGGATATGCCGGATGTAGGCACGCCCGGCGAGCGTCGATTCGACCGCGAGGTCCTGCCGCCGCGCGACGCACTCCTCCACCTGTTCCATCATCAACCGCATCGCTTTGGCCGCCATGGTCTCCGGACGGAAGGGCGACAAGCCGGCGGCGATCAGGCCGGCATTGATGAAGGTCGGGCAGCAGCCCTCGCCCACCAGGAACTCACGGCCGAAGGTCGTCTTCCCGGCGCCGTTGGGGCCGGCGAGGATGATGGCGCGTGGGTGTCTGGTGTCCGAGTCGGTCGTCATCTGAGGCTGCGTTCGAGGAGTCTACGTGGTGTCCTGGAGGCCCAAGCGCTCCTTCGGCGGCACCCGGTCATTCCACCGTGTTCGAACAGTTGTCCAAGGGGCGAGTTGGACTGCCTGTCGAGTTTCCCGGGCTCTCCCCCGGAAACGCGGAGAACCGGCCCCAGAGAGCGGTTCGAATGTCGGCTCTGGTGGTGGCCAGGACGCGAACCGAGAACAGCCGACGCTGCAAGCCCTGTTGCAACAACAGCCTGAATCGACACCTGGCGGGGGCCGGGCTGCTAAGCAAAAAGCCGACCCCTTCGGGCCAGCTTCGTATTGGCTCCCCGCCCGCAACCCTCTGCGTGACCACTCTCTCCGGCAAAGGCATTCTCATCCGCCCTTCCGGATCTCAAGGCCCAGGGCGGTGCGGCGATACCGTTGCAGGCGGCTGTTGGGCTTGTCCGGGCGGGTCATCTCGATCAGGCCGGCTTCCAGGGCTGGGTGCAAATAGCGTTCACGGAACGACTTGCGGTCGGTAAGGTCGAGGGTGGCCTGGAGCGCGGCGCGGTCCATCTCGCCGTCGAGGGCGGCCAGGAGCCGTTCGACTTGGGGGGTGAATTGGGGTGCGACTTGGGGGGTGCCGGCCAGTTCGGCCAGGGCATTGTGGATAACCTGGAGCATGAAGGCGATGAAGTGGGTGGAGGCGCCAGCGCGGTTGGCCTCGTTCAGGGCCGCGTAGTAGCCGGGCTGCTGGTCACGGATCAGGCTCTCCACCGGCACCAGACTGAGGAGCGGCTTCCAGCGGCTGCGGATCAGGGTCTGCAACAGGCGCCCCAGGCGGCCGTTCCCGTCGACGAAGGGATGGATGAACTCGAACTCGTAGTGGAAGACGCAGGCGGCGACCAGCGGATGGTCTTCGGTGGCGGCCAGCCAGGCCAGCAGATCGTTCATCAGGGCCCGCACCTGCCCCGCTGGCGGCGCCACATGCATCAACTCCTCGCCGCGCTGGATCCCGGCCGGCGTGGCCCGGAAGTGCCCCGGCCGATCGACCAGCCCGGCCATGAGCATGCCGTGGGCCTCCAGCAGATGCTCGCGGTTGGTCGGATCCCAGTCGCCCAACCGCTCGTAGGCGGCCACCGCCCCGCGTACCTCCTGCACCTCGCGGGCGCTGCCCAGCACCCGCTTGCCCTCGACCACGGCGGTGACTTGGTCGAGGCTCAAGGTGTTGCCCTCGATCTCCAGGCTGCCCTGGATGGTGCGCAGACGGTTGGCGCGGCGCAGCAGGAGCTGGCGCTCGGGCGGCAACGAGGCCTCCAGGCGGCCGACCTGCTCGCCGATGGCGACGACCAGGGCCAGGATCTCGGGGGTGGCGATGAAGGGTGGGTGTTCGGTCATCAGCCAGACCCCATTGAGCATCCAGCCAGGAAGAGCCCGTGTGTGGATGTGGGATCGGCCAAGGGCTCGATGAGGCTCGTCAGCTGTGCTGCAATCTTGGGCCAAGCCTGATCGAGGTTGACGCTGGCAACGCGGACGGGGAACCCATGGATTTCGAGTTTGAGGTTCACGTGGTCCTGCACCGTTGGGTAGAGTAGCATGCCCTCGGGGATGGGACCGTCTGGATAATGCGTGGCCCAGGCCGAGAGGTAGGCATGCAGCTGGTAGAGGTGTCCGCTGATGACCTTGGGGGCGGCATCTTCTCGCCGGGCGACGAGCAGGTGGTGGTAGTACTTGGCATCGATGATGAGCACGCGATCGGGGCCGCGCAGCGTGATGTCGGTGATCATGCTGGGTAGGAAGCGCAGGTCCTCGGGATCGCCTAGTGGGCGAGCCGGCCAGGCGAGTTCGCGTCGTCCGATCCAGGAGAACTCCTCCGGATCGGCGTGCCGCTGATACCAGGCCATCAGGAAGTCCTCGAAGACCCTGGCCATGTGCCGATCGTCCCGGCGGGGGTCGCGGAAGGTCGAGGTGCCATCACCCTCGGCGGGCATCAGAAAATCCAAGACGTGCCGGCAGACATCAAGCATGAGGCCATAGCTGGCATTGTTGCGATGAAGCTGGACGGAGCGCACCTCGCGCCGGGTCGGCGTAAGGTCAGCAACCCGAGGGAGCATCTGAACCAACCGGCGCAAGCGATGGGCATATTGCGGAGCGACCTCGCGGCAGTTGGCGAGGCGACGCATGGTGTACTTGATGATCCGATTGGGATCGGTATCCGGAACGAACTCATCCCAGGAGCACTCGAGTTGGCCAACTGCCAAAGCGCCGGAGACAGCGCTTTGCAGAGGATGCATGCGACCCCGAGGCAGATTCAGCCTCCCGTGGTGGACTCGGTAGCCATGGTCCAGGCCTCGGCGAACCTGACGCGTGAAGGCCTCGGCCAGCACCAGGGCCCAAAGGTCGGCCGTGCTCTGGGGTGCATGATCGTCGAAAACCCGACAGTCGGCCGCAGCCGAGAAGCGCCGCCAGGCGTAGCAGTAGAGGTAGTAGAGGTTGGCTACCGGGATGCTCACACATCCAACCCTTCAAGCAGGGCGTCGACTCGGCTGGCAATCTCATCTGGGCGATCGAACCAGTATTCCCGCAGAAGTGGGGCGATGTCAGAATCGATGATGGTGCGATAGTCCTCCCAGGTCTGACGCAAATCAGGTTGCTGGTCACAGAAATGGCTGTGCCCGATGCGGAAGCCGGCTCCAAGATCGTGGTCACCTGCGATAATCCGATTGAGTTCCAACAACCGGAGGTCGATGGCAGCAGCGACATCGTCTTCCCAATAGCGCTCAAGCCAGGTCTTCAGGCCGGGCTGACCGAAAGCGGGCGCGATATCAATGAAGGAGAAGCGCCGGCGCAGGGCGTGGTCCACCACAGCGAGCGAGCGGTCGGCGGTATTCATCAGGCCGACGATATGCACGTTCTTGGGCACGTGGAACGGGGCGTCGCCATCCTCATGCAGCGCCAGACGGGCGGCATATCGGGCGGATCGCTTGTCGTGTTCGATCAGCATCAACAGTTCGCCAAAGATCTTGCTGATGTTGCCCCGGTTGATCTCGTCTATGACGAACACCCACTTGCGTCCGGGATCCTGACTGGCGCGGCGGCAGAAGTCGAGGAAGGCCCCGTCCTTTCGTCGAAAGCCAGCGCTACCAACTTGTGGTCGGAACCCTTGGACAAAGTCCTCGTAGCCCATCGATTGGTGGAATTGCACCAAGCCGACACGGCTGTCGTCCTTCTCCTCCATCAGGAGCCAGGCCAATCGCCGGGCAACATAGGTCTTGCCGACACCCGGAGGACCTTGCAGGACCACGTTGAGCTTTCTGGTTAAACGGTCGATGATTCCGGCGATCGTCTCTCGCGGGATGAAGACATCATCACAGGCTTGGTCGAGATCATAGGAAACAGCCGTGGCGGTCGTCTGAGTGGATCCGGTGTTCGGTTGGTTTGTCCGCGCCTGAGTGCCACCTGCCTGGACCAACTCCATCAGCATCTGGACATGTTCGACGTACCCCGACACGTCCGTCAGGGTTTTCATCGGCAGGTTCTCGCCAGCAGGCAGGGTCCAGCTACCCGTAGCCTTCCAGTCTACCTTGCGCCGGTGCCGCATGTCCCGGTCTGGCTCGTAGCGGTACGGACCAGTGACAATCCCCCAGGCGACGATCTCCCGGCGTCCCTTCTTGGCAAAAACGAGATCGCCTTCCTGGATCGAATGCCCAAAATCGAAACAGGTCCGGACGTTGTTGGTGGGCCTTCCGCCGCCTTCTCGTGGATAGGTCTGCTGCAGGGCCCGCAGGACTTCGTCCGCGCTGTGGTAGGTGGAGAGGTCGGGCAGATCGTCCCAGCCGATTCCCATGTCCCCGTCGTGATGAAGCATGTCCATGCGATTGGCATTGTCGCCAGGCGCATAGACCCAGGCCCGCTGGGCATCTGGCGGCGGGGCTGGGGGCTCGGCCTGTGAAAGTCGGGTTTCGTAGATCCAGCTCAGAAACTGATCGACCTCCAGGCCTATCGGAAGGTCAGTCTGTCTGCCGACGATCTCTTCATAGAGCGGGAAGATTTGCCGGACGATGGCGTTCGCCCGCTCAAAGGCGGCTGCTACATCGAGGCCACGTGGAGGATGGGGGTCAAGTCCGAGATACTTCGCAGCTTCCTGGTCCCTCCGATTCCACAAGATGTACTGGTCCGGGTTCAGCTGGGCCATGATCTCGCTGATCGCGCCGCCATTGCCCCGGAGATACTTGGAAGCTGCTTCGTCGGAGTCCATGAACCAGCGCATGCGATCTTCAACGCTGCCCTCGCCGAAGGCCAGATGCCGGAAGGTGCTACGGTACTGCTCGATCGGGTAGTTCGGATTGCCAAAGGCACGGGCTTTGGCGAGGGCTACCTGGTTCATGGCGTGGATGTGGTCGCCGACCTTCTGGATGTCTGACCATTCTGCTTGGCTCAGATTCTCCTTCGTGAAGAAGGTGGTGAAGAAGTCGTGGAAGTCTTGAACGAACGCCCGTCCTGGGTCATCAAACCATGACTTGGCGGACTTAGCAAACTCAGTCAGTTCGGATCGGACCCTATCCAGGACCTCGCCATTCAAGTCGGTTGGAGCAGGATTGTGATCATGCATCTTTCAATCTCCGATCTTTCAGGGAAACCCTTGGGCATTACGCCCGGCGCTCAGTTGGACGCTGAATGAAAGCATTGCAGGAAGTCTTGAAACGAAGACGCATGCTCCGATGATGCCTTGTTGATGTCTTCAAGAGGCACCGCGAGGCGGAATCTCCTTTGGTTGCCGGAGCCGTAGTTGTGGATCTCCTCAAGTACACCATGGGTCAATAGCTGAGGTAGTGCGCTATCAATGAAGCCCTGACCGCGACCGCCTAGCTTCATGAGCATAACACTCTCACTGATGTGAGTGCTGCGCATGAAATAGCGCACCAGCTTAGTAACGCAGCCAACAGTCTCGTCGAAATCATCTTCGGATACTTCCTCGGTTATATCATCCTCGCTCACATTCGGGATGTCGAATCCTGCATGCATCAGTCCCTTCTTGATGTCATTCGGATCCCATGTTTCAACGCCGCGATCGGCATCAGAGATGGAATCTATCGAACAGTCAGAGAGAGACGTGCCCTCGATGGCGGTTGAGCCATGTAGTCGAATCTGTGTAAATCTGCAATGACTGAAGGAGCATGAATCGAGTGTGGCCAACTCTAGGCTGGTTGCGGCAAAGTAGCAGTCCGTAAAGGCAATTCCCTTAAGTTTCTTATCTCGCAGACAGTCAACCCCAAACGCTAGACCGGAAATTTGGAACCCGATAACATCACACCCGCTCAGCGCCGACAAGAGAAGGCTGCTGGCGTTTTCGTGAGCATGTGAAGCATGGGAATCCATGTTGCAGACATCAAGCAATCCAGCAGCAATGCCTTGCCGCTCATTCGAACTGTTGCGTTCAAGACTTAGGATTGCTGCCAAGCGAGTTTGTGTGGGAAGAGGGCCTTTGCGCAGGAGGCGATACACGTCCGTTTTGCTATTTGCTTCTGTAAACCTAATGAGCTGGCCTATTCCTTCGCCCAGGAAAAACATCCGGAACTCATCGTGGTCGAAAGCCAGTGCTCCGTTTGCATTGGCGGAGGGAACCAGAAGCGCGTGTCCGCGAACCCTCTCGCGGATTTGCTGCCCCTGAAAGGCTGTCTTTCGCGTAGTTTCACAGAAGTAGTCTGCGACAAATTCAAGATTGTCGCGCTTTATGAAGTCCAGTTGTGACTCCCACATGGCAATGGCGATCTGCGCGAGAAGCTCGCAGTGTTCGTCGATTGACAACAAAGGACATCCCACGTCGTTCTCCCCCGATCTGTCGAGCCACTTGTCGTTCGCTTCGCGCTCAATGATGCTGCGAACAAACACAGAGAAGAAGTCAGAGCCGGACTTGTGGAGTAACTCGAAAAGCGCATCCTGGTCGTTTGTCGAAACAGCTACGTCGACCAGCCTCTTTACTAGAACAGCTCTGGTAAGGAGTGCGTGGTTGGCACCCAATCTTTCCGATGCTCTGTTGTAGAGCTCAGTTGCAGCCTGAATTTGTCTGTTTCTGCAATAATCCAGGAAATGTTTTCTCTCCCACCGCAATAATTCCAGCTTGGCAAATCCAACGGAGAGCTTTCTGATGGGATCAAAAAGTTTCTCTTGGGATTTGAGATTCTCGAATTCGAAGTAGGCCTTTCTGGCTGCTAGCAGCATTGATCCCTGGGATTCGAGTGAATTGACCAGTATTCCCATTGCCGAAAGTGCTTCGCCAGAACTATTCTCGACGAACATCTCTTCAAATCCATCAAATGCGGGAACGATAACGCCCATTCGAACAAGTGCAAGAAATGAGGTGTAGTGCAGAAATGGAAAACGATAGCGATTCTGCAGTGCTCCAACAGTAATGTCGTCAAATCGAAGGAAGTGCCTGCCTCCAAGGGGGATGGGAACCAGGACCCAATCGGATTGATTGTCTGTGAATCTCTGCGCCTGCTTTCTTGCAAGCTCATTGATCAGGGATGTCTTGCCTTCCCCAGCGTCGCTGGTGATATACAGGACTGTCGTCTCTAGGGGACTGGGCGCGTCAAGTTCCTTCAGGGTTGCATCAAGGGCATTCTCGGTGCGTAGGACGTCTTCTGAAGGTGAAGAACTAAGGGTTGGAAGCAGAGTTGCTGACGGGGGGACGAAGTGTTCCGTTCGAGGGACTGTGTCTCTCAGACGTGTCGCTAGTAGGCGAAGCTTGGCCAATCTCTCCAGTATCCACTTGTTTGCAGGAAGAACGGCGCCGTCCACGTCGATGAAAACGTCGCCGGATCGCATGGAAATGCGCGCCTGGATTAGATCGCCGTTCACTGATATCAGAATCTGGTCTCGCTCAAACTCGATGTCGGTTCCAGGATCTGCGAACGTTGTGACAATGGCCTTGAAATCTTGAATCTGCATGCCTACAGCTCGCTTTCGAGTAGAGTTTGTGGACCAGGCGGAAATGAAGCCCTGGGGCATCCTGGCTTGGGATGGAACCGCATTGCAACACCTTTGTTCAAAATAACTGTTCGCAATGGAGGCAGGAAGTCATCGTCGCCACTTATAAGGCAAATTGCGCCGCTGCTCTTGGCCCCAGAGAAGATCAGGTCGCAAGAAAGCATCGTATCAACAATCTTTTGCTCGTTGCGATAAATAAGATTTGAGCAAGTGGCGCCGCATTCATCTTTGGGACAATTGCCAGTCTTGATGAATTTGCGCACAATAGGCAGGATGCACTCTGCGTCCGAGCAACCCACGCTGGCCGGTGATTGAACTCGGACATTATGAGGCCGCCCCTTTCTTCGATATGTGTTGAACAAATGATGCCCGGGCTCCTGGATGAGCGATAGGGCAAGCTCTGCATTGGTGGAAATGGAGCGAATTGCGCCTGGGTCTTTCATGGGAATTCGAATCACGACTGGAAAGTCATCGAGCAGCTCTTTTGTGACTGCCTGGGCCAGCGGGGTGATGTCTGAGCCCTCGTACCATCCGCCATACACCCGGACCTCACACTTGAAGCGAAGGCCATCTTCTGAAAACGGGAACTTGTTTAGCGCGCGCGTCACGACATCCAATAACCCGGTCTGCTTCTGGGTTGGCAGAAGGTTATCGTAGTCGATGAAAAGCAGGAGGGTTGGAATGCTCACGATCGAAAGGCCCTTGAGGTACTCCACTCCGACGACAACGCCTCGGCCTGCTGCAGTACCACTTGCACCGCTGCATCCTGGAGATCTGGCGGGTAGCCGTACTTGCGCAGGATGCGTTTGACCAGCACGCGCATGCGGGCGCGGGCGGGTTCGCGGTGGGCCCAGTCGACGGAGACGTTGTCGCGCAGGCTCATGAGGAGTTCGTGGGCGATGACGCGGAGTTTCTCGTCGCCCATGACTTCGACGGCACTTTCGTTCTCGGCCAGGGCGTCGTAGAAGGCGATCTCCTCATCTGACAGGCCTTCTTCTTCGCCACGCTGGCGGGCGGCGCGGATGTCTTTGGCGAGTTGGATGAGTTCCTGCAGGACCTCGGCGGCGGTGATGGCGTTGGCGTGGTAGCGGGCGATGGCGTCTTTGAGGCGATCGGAGAAGGCCTTGGTCTGGGTGACGTTGGCCTTGCTGCGGGAGCGGATGCCGTCGTTGATGAGCTTGCGCAGGGCTTCCAGGGCCAGGTTCTTGCGCTCCATCTGTTGGACTTCGGCGAGGAATTCGTCGGAGAGGATGGAGATGTCCGGGCTGGTGATGCCGGCGGCTTTGAGGATGTCGATGATCTCGGTGGAGACCACGGCGCGGCTGACGATCTGCTGGATGGCCAGGTCGCGGTCGGGTCGTGGCGTGCCGCTGGTGACGGCGCTCTTGACCAGAGCGGCGCGGATCGCCTGGAAGAAACCGACCTCCTCACGGATGGTCTTGGCCTCGTCAGAGCCGGAGGCCAGGGCGAAGGCTTTGGAGAGCGCCAGCACCGCGTCGGCGTAGGTGCGGTGGGCTTGTCTTTTGCCGTCTTCGGTGGTCTCGGCGGCGGCGAGTTGCTGTTGATAGCCCAGGATGTGTTCGATCGCGCCGGCCATCATGGTCAGGCGCTCCTGCGGGGTGCCTGAGAGGGCCGTGGCGTAGTCGAAGCCGTGGTACATGTCGCGGATGGACTCGTACTTCTCCAGCATCACGGCGATGGCCTCGGCTTCGTCGATGCCTGTGCGCTCCTGGTCAGGTGTGCTGTACTGCTGGAGGGCCGACTTCAGGTTGTGGGCGATGCCGATGTAGTCGACTACCAGGCCCGCCGGTTTGTCGCGGAAGACGCGGTTCACGCGGGCGATGGCCTGCATCAGACCGTGTCCGCGCATGGGCTTGTCGATGTACATGGTATGCATGCTGGGGGCGTCGAAGCCGGTCAGCCACATATCGCGGACGATCACCAGGCGCAGCGGGTCGGCGGGATCCTTGGCCCGCTTGGCCAGCAGGTCGCGACGGGCCTTGTTGCCGATGTGCGGCTGCCAGTCCAGCGGGTCGCTGGCCGAGCCGGTCATCACTACCTTGACCGCACCCGCCTTGTCGTCGGTGGAGTGCCAGTCGGGGCGCAGGGCCACGATCAGCTCGTAGAGCTTCACGCAGATGCGGCGGCTCATGCAGACGACCATGGCCTTGCCATCGAGGGCCTGCACGCGGTCCTCGAAGTGCGCGACCAGATCGGCAGCCACCTGCTGCAGGCGGTTGTCGCTGCCAACCAGGGCCTCGACCGTGGCCCACTTGCGCTTGATGCGCTCCTGTTCGACCTCTTCGGCGTCCTCGGTCAGGGCATCAATTTCCTGGTCGATGTGCGGGCGTTCTTCCCGATCGAGTTCGATACGGGCCAGGCGGGATTCGTAGTAGATCGGCACCGTGGCGCCGTCTTCCACCGCCTGGCTGATGTCGTAGATGTCGATGTAATTGCCGAAGACCGCAGGGGTGTTGACGTCGTCGGCCTCGATGGGGGTGCCGGTGAAGCCGATGAACGAGGCATTAGGCAGGGCGTCGCGGATGTACTTGGCGAAGCCATAGGAAATGTCGCCGGTTTTCGCGTCCACCTTGGCCTTGAAGCCATACTGGCTGCGATGGGCCTCATCGGCGATCACCACCACGTTGGTCCGCTCGGTCAACGGGCCATCCTGTTCCCCAAACTTCTGCAAGGTGGTGAAGATCACCCCGCCCGAATCACGGCTGAGTACCTGCTGCAGATCCTCACGGCCCTGGGCCTGCACCGGCGTCTGCCGGATGAGATCTCGGCACATGCTGAAGGTGGCGAAGAGCTGATCGTCCAGATCGTTGCGGTCGGTGAGAATGACGAGGGTCGGATTGGCCATGTCGGGATGCCGGACCAGATGCCCGGCGTAGAACGCCATCAGCAAGCTCTTGCCGGACCCTTGCGTATGCCAGATCACCCCGGCGCGGCGGTCGCCCTGCTCCTGGGTCTTCACGCTGGGCAGGCCGTAGTCTTCTGGCTTCGTGGTCACCCGCCCGGTGGATGCTGCGCGCAGCGTCGATTCCACCCCCTTCAGCACGGCGTGGTACTGGTGATAGCCAGCGATGATTTTGATCAGACCCTTCCCCGTCTCGCCAAAGACCGTGAAGCTGCTCATCAACCGCAGCAGATGCTCCGGATGCAGCACGCCCGCCACCAGGGTCGCCAGCTCGGGTTGGCCCTTGGGAGCGATGATCTCGCCGTCTGCCGTGCGCCAAGGCATGAAGCGTTCCTGGTCGGCCGACAAGGATCCCACCCGGGCCGTGATACCATCGGAGGTCACCAGCAGCGCATTGGTGGCGAACAAGGCCGGGATCTGCTCCTTGTAGGTCTGGAGCTGATGGAATGCTGCCGTGATGGTGGCGGCGTCGGAACCTGGGGCTTTCAGCTCGATCACCACCAGGGGCAGGCCATTGACGAAGAGCACCACATCCGGGCGCCGATTGACCGAACCCTGGATGACCACGAACTGCTGCACCGCCAGGAAGTCGTTGCTCTCAGGGTAGGCGGTATCGATCAGGCGCACGATGCCGGAGGTCAGCGTACCGTCTGTGGCGTAGTATTCGACCTCGACGCCATTGGCGAGCAGGTTGTGGATGCGCCGGTTCTCGGCCAGCAGGTCCGGGAACTCGGCCTGGGTCAGCTTGCGAATGGCATCGGCGTGGGCCTCGGGCGGCAGGGCTGAATTGAGGCGCTCGACGGCTGCGCGCAGGCGCGGCAGAAGCAGCACCTCGTCGTGGCTCTCCCGCTGCGCATGCTTGCCATCGGGTCCGAGGTCATCGTCGTGGGCCAGGCAATAGCCCATGCTGCATAGTTGTTCGAGCATGCCGGCTTCGACGTCGGCTTCCGAGAGGAAGGCCATCAGGTGGCATCCTGGAGTAAGGCGAGGTTACCCGGTGCGTTTACGCCACTTGAAGAAACGATCCGGATCTTGTTTCTGGCCCTCGACTCCGGAAGATTCGTCCAGCTCGGCTGCCAAGCGTAGCAGGAGTTACGGAGCCGTCCTCGCAAGGGGCGGCTTCTGCCTTTGGCGTCTGTCGCCATTATGCCTCCCCCGTGATGGCATCCAAGGACGTCAGGGTGTAGCGCGGGCGGCCCTGGCCGACCTGCATCACGTTCAATTGCACGCGGACGGGCTTGTGCAACCACAGCCGATTGATCTGGTCGGGATCTTCAACCTCCAGGTCAACCTTCCCCTTGATGAGACCCACATTGTCGGCCTGCTGGAACTCAAAGGTTCGGCTGCTCGGCAGCACGCCTTGGAATTCACCTCGGTATTCCTCTTGGCGTTCCTGGATGTTCTCATCCTTCAGCCGCTCGCAGGCAGCTTGGATCTGATCGACGCTGTCATAGCGGAAGAATTTATCGCCGTATTCCAGTCCGCACCACGCCTGTTGTTGCGCCATGAATTCCAAGAACTCCCGCACTTTCTTGACTGCCCGCGGATGAACCTCCTCGATGACTTCGGCCATATCGTCATCGCTGCCTTCGGCGCTGCGCCGGAACAACGCTTCGATCTTGGTCATGGCAACCGCTGCAGGTTCCGGTGCATCAAGAAACGTTGGCTCCCTGGCTGGTAGTTCGAATTCAAACCCGAACGAGCCGATCGCCGTGCCGGTGATCAGCAACTGGCGCTTGTCCCGATTGGGAATCGGCCCCATGTAGTGCAGGCTTTCGCTGAGACTTGCGACCACTGCCGCGAAGGCATCGGCGAACGCTCCGGCAGCCTTGCTGCCGAAGTCGGCGGCAATGCCGTGGCTGCCGAATACGGGTTTGCCACGGAAAGTCAGCTTGGCCCTGGAAACGGTCTGCTCGGGCAGGGCTGCCAGTTCTGCTTTAACCGAGGCGAGGCGCGATTCCAGGCTCATGCGATCGATCACGTGATCTTCTGGAATTCCAGCCAACAAGCGCTCCAGCTCAGTGATTTCAGAGGCAAGCGAGAGGCGTAAGTCAATCATCAGAAGATCCTCCGATCCGATTCAGCAAGTGACGCGCTTCTGCGTCGTGCATGGGGTCCAGGTCTACCTGGACAAAACCCTTCCACAGACCATCGCGCCGATGTGACCACATGCTGTACCAATACGAAACCCGACCCGCCATGAGCGTATCCAGCGGATTGCCGAGCATGATAAAAAAGGCGTCCATAAAAAAGCTGTTCTTGATGGACGGTCGATCAAACAGATCGGCATGGTTATGTGCCAGCGTTCGTTGGTCCATCCCTGGGGGCAGGTGGTAAAACGTCACCACATCCAAGTCGCGGGGTGAGCGATTTTCCAAGGATTCGACCTGCTCTAGAAAACTACCGTCCAGCCATTGAAAACCCGCCGTCAGTCCAGCCTGATGGAGTGCGGCTCGGAAGCGTAGCAAACCATCGAGAATGGCCCGGCGCTCAGGTGAAGTGGCAAAGCGTTCGCAGAAGGTGCTCAGGCTGACCACGTAGGGCGAGCGATCAGGGCTATGTCCCGGCTGGCCTGGGCGGATCGGCGGCACAACGCCAGCACTGGTCCATGCGGGAATGGCGGCAGTGGTCATGGGTGAATCCTCTGGAGAGCAGCGGTCAGGGGAAGGCGGAGGGTGGGGCGGTGGGTCATAGCGCGCGCTCCAGGATGCGATCGACATCGGGGACGCGGAGTTCGCCGGAAATGAGTTTGGGGAGGAGGGTGTCGCGGAGGGTTGACAACGTTTCGGATTCTTCTGACCGCACCTTGGTGCCTGCGAACATTGGGCCTACCATTTTGCCGAATGACTGCCATATCGATAGCTCATGGGGCGAGGCAACTGAATATGCGGCCACTGAGTCTGCTTGCGCTCGCTGACGCCCCGATGTCCCGGTCATGCTTCGTATGGTGTGCTGCCGGAAGTCCTTATCTCGGGCCAGGAGGTAACTAAATTCAGGAGGCACGGGCTCCTTCGATCGCATGACGATGTATTCGGTGGAACCCCAGGCCACTTGGTCAGCATCAAGACACTGAATGAAGGCCGTTTTCCCGTTCTCCAGACATGGAGTAATTCTGGCCATCAAGGTGTCGCCGTTGCGGAAGCGCATGCCGCTGCCAAAGGCCCGTTGCACTGGTGCTGATGGCCATGAGCCCTGTGTTGGCAAGGAGGCCATATCCAAATATGGCGCGACGGTGTTTTTGCTCAGTCGCTCGGTGGGGTTGAATTCGATCAGGTCGCTGACGGGAGATCGATGCCAGCCGTTGGGGATGCCTTCGCTATCCAGTGCATCCGGAAACAAATCCCACAGATGCTTGGGCAGGTAGGGTTCCTGGCCGGCCATTTTGGCGCGGGTGGGGCCGAAGGCGACGAACCAGTCGTGGAAGAGCGCCCTGGCCATGGCCTCCAGGGTCTCGTTCTTGCGTCGGTTCAGTTCGATCTTGTCGTCGAGCGTGCCGAGGATGTGGGCGATGGCGCGTTGTTCATCTATCGGGGGTCGTCTGAAGTCATAATTGAGAACAGCATCCTTGGTAAGCATCAAAACCGTTGTGCCCTTGGCGCAGGCGATAATGCGCTGACGATACGCGGGCGACTTGAGCAGATAAAACAAGAATTCCTGCTCAATTCCTCCGATATTCGTTACTATATATAGGTTTGTTGCTGCGATAGGGCGCTTCTTCGCAAGACAGGCCGTGACAATAGCAGGCGCGCCAAGGGTAATTCTGTTTTGTGTGACATCTCTCGTGGCAATGACAATGTCACTCTCTCTTAGGCGGTGGTTGTCGCGGTAGGTGCCCCCATAATATTTCAGGCCTGACATCTGCATGCGCTCATTGGGTGAGACGCACCCCATTGTTACCAATGGGATGCCATCCGGATCAAACTTGTCAGCCTCGTATGACAAGCCACCATGCAGTTGAATATGGTCGCCAAGCCGCGTCGGTTGCCAATCATTCATTGAAGCCAAGCTCCCCAAGATTCACCGCAATCGCCTGATCCAACCGCGCAGCCTCCCCCTGCTGCGCCCGCAACTGCGCCGCCAAGCGTCCCATCTTCTCCGCAAACCCCTCGCCGTCTTCCTCAAGCTCCTCCGCCCCCACATACCGCCCCGGCGTCAGCACATGACCATGCTTGCGGATGTCCTCCAGCGTGGCGCTCTTGCAGAACCCCGGCACATCGGCATATGCCGGCTGTCCGCTCTCCCCACGCCAGGCATGGTAAACCTCTGCTATCCGCTGAATCTCCTCCGGTGACAATTCCCGTCGCGTCCGATCAACCAAAGCCCCCATCTTCCGCGCATCAATGAACAACACCTCGCCGCGCCGATCCCGCCAACCCTTGCCGGGATTTTTGTTCCGCGCCAAAAACCACAGACAGGCCGGGATCTGCGTTGAATAGAAGAGCTGCCCCGGCAGGGCCACCATGCAGTCGACGATGTCCTTTTCGGCCATCTCGCGCCGGATATCACCCTCGCCCGATTGGTTCGATGACATCGAACCATTGGCCAGCACCACGCCAGCGGTGCCGTTAGGTGCAAGGTGATGGATGATGTGCTGCAGCCAGGCGTAGTTGGCGTTACCCGCTGGTGGCACGCCGTATTTCCAACGCACATCCTCGCGCAGACGATCGCCGCCCCAGTCGGAGATATTGAAGGGCGGATTGGCCATGACGAAGTCGGCCTTCAGTGGCGCGCCATCGGGGCCGCGCTGGCGGGCGAACTCGTCTTTATGGAAGCTGCCGTCGTTGTTCCAGAAGATCTTGGCGTCGATGCCGCGCACGGCGAGGTTCATCATCGCCAGGCGCCAGGTGGTGTAGTTGGATTCCTGGCCGTAGATGGCGACATCGCCGACGCGCCCGCCGTGGGCCTCGACGAACTTCTCGGACTGCACGAACATGCCACCGGAGCCGCAGCAGGGGTCGTAGATGCGCCCGGCGATGCCACGCGCCGGATCGGGCAGGGGTTCGAGCATCTCCACAAGCACCTGCACCACCGAGCGCGGGGTGTAGAACTCGCCACCGCGCTTGCCTTCGGCACCAGCGAACTGGCCGAGGAAGTATTCATACACCCGGCCCAGCACGTCGCGGGCGCGGTCAGAGCTGTCGCCCATGGCGATCTTGGAGATCAGGTCGATCAATTCGCCGAGCATGATCTTGTTGAGTGCCGGGCGACCGTAGTCCTTGGGCAGTACGCCCTTCAGGCCCTCGTTCTCTTTCTCGATGGCGCGCATGGCGTCGTCGATCAGGGTGCCGATGGTGGGTTGCTTGGCGTTGGCCTTCAGGTGCGACCAGCGCGCCTCCTTGGGCACCCAGAACACATTCTCGGCAAGATATTCGTCTTTGTCCTCGGCGGCCATTGCATCTTCGGCCAGCAGGGCCTGATGCTTGGCCTCGAAGGCGTCGGAGATGTATTTCAGGAAAATCAGACCCAGGGCGACATGCTTGTAGTCGGAGGGCTCCATGTTGCCGCGCAGCTTGTCGGCGGCCTTGAAGAGATCGGCCTCGAAACCGAGAGTGGCCGATGAGGCGGTAGACGTTGCTGATTCCATAGAGACCTTCGATGGTTTCGGTTTGGCTGATGTACCTGGGCGCGCTGGCTTGGGGGACGCGGTGCGGGTCTGCCGCTGCGGTTTGGCTCCGGCGAGAATGCGATCCACCAGGGTCTGCTTGTCCCGACCGGTCGTATCCAGCCCCATCGCCGCGCAGACGGCGACCAGCTCGTCACGCTTCAGTTCGGCCAGGATGGCCGCGGCCCCCAGCTTGCGGTAGCGGGTGAAGGCGTCGATCAGCTCGTCCTTGGAGCGGCGCGGCCCGCTAACGGAAAGCGCATCGGCCAGCTCGCGCAGGCGGCTGGCTGTCAAGGTGTCCAAAATAGCAGCTTTCGGGGAAGCCATCAGTTGCTTTCCCCGCCGCTGCCGTCCTGGCTGTCTGAGGCCCCACCCGACCGCATCCACTCGTCGATTTCCGTCAGCTTGAAGCGCCAGACCCGCCCGGCCTTGGTCGCCGGCATGCCCTTCTTGGCGATCCAACGATGGACGGTGTCCTCGGCCACCTGGAGGTGTTTGGCGACGTCTTGCAGGGTTACCCAGGGTTCAACGGTCACTGGCGGGTCCTTCGGCAGGGAACAAACGGGGTCATATGCGACCCGATCAGAAGAGGGCGGATGTCGATCGGCTCGAATGTAGGTGTTGTAGGTGGCGCAAGCAAGAGCCGGAGCGCAGGTGCAGACCCCGGTGGACCCAGCATTGACGCCGGATCAATGTATAGTATGAACTGAACGAACCACGAGCTCGGGGTTGCCAGCGCGGCGCCTCTGGCCCAGAAGGATGGACTATGGCAGGCAACCCGGCCTTCGGGGAGCGGATCAGGACGCTGCGGGAGCTGAGGAAGGCCGAGAACCCGGCCTTCTCCCTGCGGCAGTTTGCGGAGCGGGTGGGGATCAGTGCCACCTTTCTCAGCAAGGTGGAGCGCGGGGAGTTCGATCCGCCGGCGCCCGACAAGATCAAGCGCATGGCCGAGGAGCTGGGGCAGGATGCCGACGAGCTGCTGGCCCTGGCCGGGCGGGTGGATCCCGACCTGAACGACATCATCAAGCAGCAGCCCAAGGAGATCGCCGACTTTCTTCGCACCGCTCAGGGGGTTTCGCCTGAGAAGCTGCGCCAGCTCACCGATCAATTGCGCCGCGATAAGCAGTAGGTGCGCAGCCCCCGAGCGACGAGGTCCATGAAGGTCGAGTTCCTGCCCAAACCCCACATCGAAGCTGCGGCCTCTGGCCTTCTGGGCCTGTATGGCCAGAAGTTCGGCGTCAGCATGAGTTGTCTTGATTTCTAACAGGGCGCAGAACCAGACCTTGCGGTGCGCGTGCTCGCCGTGCAGCAGCCAGGGGCGGCATGCGCAACGCGAGCTGACATGCAAGGCGCCGCGGATGCGCCGGGGCGACCCAGGAGCGGGGGCTGGTCATGATGCTGCTGTCATGGAGCCGAAACCCTCTTGCCCTTGATCAAGATCTGCCTGTAGGGAGCACCGTTGGGGCTTGTTGTGCCGAGGCATTCTTGTTGCCGGATCCGCGGAAGACAAGTGCGACCATTCTTTCCATTCTTTCTGCACTCGGCTATTTTACCCATAGAATCCACACCCGTCAAAACAACCTTATCCTGGTGTCCATTTTCGGGGGTAAGATCACCTGGCGCCAAGGGGCGCTTGCGGCGTTGGGGCATGGACCGGTCCGGTGCGGCACTGCCGGATGGGCGCATGCAAACCGGATCAAGAGGGCTGCTTCGGGTGACCGGGCAAGCGGACATGGCTCGATATTACTTCGGTACGGCTGCGATGTCCATGGGAAGATGGCGGTCAGCCGCCACTGGAGCCGGGCACCGGCAGTGAGCGGGATGGTTTTGGCTCGTAGCGCTGCGCCGCGGGGCCCGGCGCGGCGCGGCGATCCTGCCGAGCGTACCCGCGTGGTGTCTCAGGGCAGCGGCCGATCTTCGATTGCGCCGAGCGGTGGAACCGCGCCGATCAGGACCTCGCGCTGCTTGCCGCGCTCGATCACCACGGTCTCGCTCGCATCGCTGCTCAGGCGCACCGTCTCTGCGTGGCCGTCGAGCGCGACCCGCACGCCGGCGCCGTCAGCCAGGGTGGTGATGGTCGGGACGGGTCCGCCATGGGCGTGGGGGTAGAGCACCCACAGTACCGGCGTTCCGGGGTCGGTGTGCAGCCGCAGCCACAGTTGGATCTCGCCGTAGGGCCAGGTGGCGCTCCACCCCGGTGGCGGCAACAAGGCCTTGCCGTCGCTCGTGGCGATCGCCTGGTTCCACTGCGCCTGCTCCTCTTCACTGCCGGATTGCGGCTGCCAGTCCGGCCCGGGGATGGCGTCCCAGCCCTGCTCCGTGCGCAGCGCCTCCATACGCTGCGCCCATTGCTGCTGGCTCTCGCCCGGCCGGTAGACGAACTCTTCGCCCGGCGAGCGGTGGTGCGAACCGCCGTAGTGCCACCAGCGCTGCTCCACCTCGAGGCCGCTGGCGTGGGCGACGTGCAAGAGCATGTCGGTGTCGTACTGGCCGCGCAGCTGCCAGCTGTCGCCTTTGCGCTCGGCCGAGCGGGCGAGCAGGTGCAGGTTGACCTGCTGGGCCTCCGCACAGCGGGTCTCGTCGCGCACGACCAGGTAATCGCGCAGGGGGCTGTCGGCCGGGTGTTCGACCAGGGCCAGCACCCGGCGATGCACCACCGGATCGACCGCGCGCGCGGGGTAGCGGCGCGCGAATTCGGCATCGCGGGGATCGACCGGGCTGAGGACGAGGTGTTTCCCGTCACGCTCGGCGACCACCGCCGCACCGAGCTCGCCGTCGGCGAAGGCACCGAGACGGCCCGGGCCGTAGAGCTGCTCCATCGCCTCGACCGGCTGCCCGGTGGCGTTGTTGGTCACCGTGCCCGTCCGGCCGAAGGTCATGCTGTTGTGCAGCGCCGCATGGTCGCCGCGCGGATGATAGCTGCAATTGTAGTCGAGCGCGACCGGCGCGCAGTCGCTGTAATAGTGGAAGGCCAGGGCGTCGTTGTGGTAGTGGCCCATGCACCGCCCGGCGCGCAGGCTGAGGAAGGTCTCCTGATCGCTGGCGAAATTGTTGCGCAAGACGGCGCCGAAACCGAAGAAGGCCTCGCTCGACCAGTCGAGCTCGGCCGGCGGGGTGGCGGGGATAGACAAATCGGCCCGGGTCAACTGCTCCATCAGGCTGTGCTCGAGCTCCATCTCCACCCCCGAGTCGCGCAGCAGGGTGTAGGCGCTCATCAGTTCGCTGGCGAAGTCGGGATCGCTGTCGCGGAAGAACACCGCCAGCTCGGCGAAGCCCTCGTTGAGCCCGGCATCCCAGCGATGGGTATCGCCGTGCGGCGCCTCATGGCGGCGGGCGATGCGCTGGTCATAGGGGGTGATCAGCTTGCGGTGCCATCGCGCGGTGCCGGCCACGCGGGGATCCTCGGCGATGGGATTGCCGTGACCGGCGTTGCGCAGGACCCGCGCGTTCTCCAACTGCAGGCGCATGGCGTAGCCGGCGTAGCCGGGGCACTCCCAGCCCACGCCGTCGGGGGCCAGGAGCACCCGATCGAGATCATCAGCGAAGTTGCGCCGACCGAAGGCGAGCCAGGCGCTGGCGTGCGGATGGTCGGGCATGCTCGCCCCGGCGAACACCGCTGCGATGTACTTGTCGGTATGGAAGTTCGGATTGCCCGGATTCCAGCCGTTCTCCCAGCCGGGCCAGGCGTCGAGATCGCTGTAGATGTAGCCGATCGCCGCGGTCCCCGCCCCGCCGAAGGGCTCGTCGACGGTGAACAGGTCGGCCGGCGGGAAGCGGCGGTTGACCATCCGGCGATTGCCGTAATTCGTGGGGTTGGTGCTGTCGTCCTGGTAGCGTTTGAAGTACCGGCCGGCCGAGGGGCCGCCCGGCGCGCCGACCTGCTCGCCGCGGATCAGCGACACCAGCCTGGCGTCAACACCGCCGATGGCCCGTTCCAGCTCCTTGACCCGCTTGCGCGCGGCCTTGTACCCGGGCGTGCCCTTGTCCAGGGCGGCAAGCGCGTCCCGGGCCTGGGAGAGCTCTCCGGCGGCCGCATCGGCGCGCTCCTGCCAGCGCGCGATAGCACGCATCGCCGGCGTGTCGCGGCCTGCGGCGTGATCCGCGCGCAACTGTTCGAGTCGCTCCCGGTCCATCAGGATGTGCGGGCCGCGGGCGGCGGGGTCGCGCTCCCAATCGAGGATGTAGCTGTTGATCAGAGCGGTGAGGGTCCAGTCGGTGTGGCGCCGGACCAGGGCGTCCGCCTTGCCGGTGCTGTCGAAGCGATGGCGCGGCCCGGTGACGATGGCGTAGCAGCGCTGGCCGTACCAGCGTTTACCGGGAGGTGCGTCGGTCCGACCACCGCCATCGCGCAAGGGGAAGACGAATCCCCGCCAGGTCTCGTCTACATGGACATTCACGCTCGCCCGGTATGGCCCGACCCACTTGGAGGCGTAAGCGGCGACGATGCCATAGCAGGGCACCGCGCGATCCGCGGGCTCATCGCCGCCGGCGGTCAGGAACAGGTCCTGGGCCCCGGCGCCGCCCTGGTGCCAGCGCGGCCCCAGCCGGGCGAAGGGGCGGCCCTGCTGCGCCGGCCGCGGTTCGGCCGGCAGGATGTGCTGGCGGTCGTTGCCGCCGAAGCGATCGTACTCGAACCACCGCGTCCACATCACGGTATCGATACCCACCGGTCCATCCGTATCCGTCGGCAGACGTTCGGCCGACAGCGCGTCGCGCTCCAGCGCTCCGTAGGCGATGCGGTAGCCGTGGTGGTCGCCATCGGTGGACGCCGGCGGCAAGCGGTAGCGCTCCACCACCTCGGCCCAGGGGTCGCCGGCGACGAAGCGCAGCACCACTTCGTAGTGCTGGCTGCGCGCGGGGACCTTCACCCGGCGCTGAATGCCGCCGATCTCGAAGTGCGTACGCTTGCCCGGCTCCAGCGGCAGCGCATCGACCGTGCCCTGCTCACGGGCCCCGGCGAAGGTGTAGCTGATGTGCAGGTCGACGAAGACCGGGCCGCTGGCGACAACCCGGGTCTGCACGTCGCTGACCAGGGCATCACCCTGGGACCAGGCGGTACCGCCCCACACGCTGGTGCCTGCGACCCGGCTGCCGCCATACCAGTGTGGCACCTCGGCGAAGGGCACGGGCTGATCGAGTTCTGCGTAGCGTCGCACGCGGAAGTCGTAGACGCCGTTGCTGATCGTGTACCAGGTTGCGTCCTGCTCGAGCTCGATCCCGGGCACGACCGTGCCCGGTGCGAACCGTACGGTCAGCTCCTCCGGCGGCTTGTCGCGCTTGCGCGAATCGCTCCGCTGCTCACCTAGTACGGTGGCGATGAACCAGGCCCGCGCCACCGCCGCGCCATCGCGCTCGGCCCGCTCCCACTGCACCGGCCGCGGCTCGCCCATGCCGTGGACCACCTGGAAGGCGCCGTGCTGATCCGACGGGAAATCCATCGATACCAGCTCGTGCGGCCAGGATTGCCGCAGCGGGTTGGGGATGGTCCGCGCCGTCGCCGCCTCGCCAGCGATCAGCACGCCGATCGGGAACAAGCAGATGACCAGGCTACGCAGCATCGCGGGACTCCTTGCGTGGGCGGAAGCGGATCCGCCCGCTCGCGGGCCATCCTGCAATCCCCGGCCTGCTTGTCGATGGCGGGGGCTTCTTGCAGAGGGGGCGCTGCGCCCTCGCAGCTTCGCCGCACCCCGGCTTCCTCGCTGTCGCTCGTCGCGCTCCGCCGGCCACAGGCCCCACCGGGGCCTGCTATCGCTTCGCGATACCGGCTCCGCCCCCCACGGCCTCGGTCGGCCGGTCGCCCAGCCGAGCTGGGCTCCGGTTTGCAGAGGAGCGCTGCCCCCTCTTCAGCCATCGCCCTCGCCGGCCCCGACGAGCTCGAGCAGGCAATCTGCGCTCGGATCGAGTCCGGCGAAGTGGTCGTCGCCGTCACGATGGTAGCGGACCGGGGCTTGCGGGGTGCTGCGCCAACTGTGGTCGGGCAGGCGGCGGACACGGATGCTGCGTTCCGGCGCCGTGGCCGGGGCTTCGATGAGGTAGTAGAGCGTGTCGCCGCTCAGATCGATCGCGGTGGCGTCGCCGAGCCCTGTTGCCGGGTAGCCGTTGAGGTCGAGCGCGGTCACGCTGCAAGAATCGGCATCGTCGCGCAACAAGGCCACGCTGCCGGTGCATTCCCGGACCACCAGCGGTGGGCCGCCGAGGTCGGTGATGCACTGGCGGCCGTCGACGATCTCGGTGGCGAAGCCGTGATTGCGCTCCTCGCTCATCACCTGGAGCAACATGCGTCGGCTGCTCTCCAACGGACGGCCATCGAGCGCGACCAGCAGCGCGCTGCCATAGGGGATGTCGAGCGTGAAACGCGCTGCGCCGCAGTCGACCGGGCCGGCCGCGGCGAGGAAACCGGTCACGCCATTCGCGAAGGGCGTGTCGATCCGCACCAGGCCGTTGCCGTAATCCCAGTGCAACTCACCGGTGGTGCTGGTGACCTGCTCCGCGTCGCGATCGATGCTGCCGCTCAGGTCCGCGACGGTCGAGTCGCCAGCATCGAACCCGACCGCGACCCGGCCGGCGAGATAGATCAACGGATCGAGGATGTCGCCGCTGAGCACGACCCCGCCGTCGGGAATGTCATCCAGCCGGGCGAGGTCGAAGGTCCCGACCTCCGGCGCGGGGGTACCGGTGAGCGCGAACACGTCTTCCGGATCGAGATGGATGTCCGCGACCAGCTCACCGGCGCCAACGTAGCCGCGGCGATAGAGCAGCGCCGCGGCGGGGAACTGGCCCATGGTCACCGGGGCCTGCAACGGCCACTTGCCGAGCATCTGGCTCCAGCTCGGCCCCCCGAGGCTGAAGTGGTAGATGCCGTCGGTACCCAGAAGAGCGCCGTAGGCGGCGAAGACCACCGGCATGTCGGCGCGGTAGCGGTTGGGCATCGCCCACGAGGCCTCGGAGATGATCGAAGACTTGCCGTTGTAGCTGTGATCCATCAGCGGCAGCGCGAAACGCTTCGCCTCGCCCGGTATCTTGGGATCGAACCGCACCGCGGCGCGGTCGTGGTAGGCGTGACCCACGCGCACGCTGTACTTCTGGCTGCCGTCGCCGGTGACGGATGGCCCGAAGTAGCCGTGGCGGTCCATGTGATCGCCGACGGTATTGCTGTATTTGTCGGCCGGGCCGAGGATCTCGTCGTTGGCCGTCTTCCAATTGCTGCACGAGACGCAGGCGGCGTACCCCAAATCCTGCTTGAGCCAGTTGCTGGTTTCGGTGAAGAAATCCATCTGGACCCCGGTGAGGAAGCGCACCGTATCCTGATCCCGGGGCGAGCGGTACTCCTGGATGGACCACAGGTTGCGGAAGGCGATCCGTCCGGCCGCGAGGTCGTCGGCGGCGATCGGATCGGAGCCCCAGGCGGCGAAGGCGGCGTCGAGCGAACCGTACCGGTCGATCAGCCAGTCAGCGAAACGCCGCTCGAGCGTGGCCGCGTGCGTGGGCGGAACGTTGGACGGATCCGAGCTGGGGTCGAAGGTCCAGAACAGGAAGGAATCCTCGTTGACCAGTTCGATCGCCGCCACCGCCGGTTCGTCGACCAGGGCCACGCCGCTCGCCGGATCGGGGGTCTGCAGCAGTTCGCGCCACCACCCGCGGTAGATCTCCTGGAACTCCTCGTGGAAGAACAGCAGCGCAAAGGGCTTGGCTGGCGTGTTGCCATCGCCGCTGTAGCCGGTGAGGGTCGGATGGTCGGCCGCGGGCTGCAGCCACAGCGGAAAATACAGGGAAATGGTGGTGTAGATCCCCTCGGCCTTGAGCGCGGCGACCAACCGGTGGACATTCTCGCGCAGACGGGGATCGAGCGTGCCGGCCGTGTCGCCGCTGGTGGTGTAGACCGGCGAGTGGTAGCGCACCATGTTCACGCCGTGCTTGGCCAACTGACGAGCCATGTAGAAGAGCGAGCTGTCATCGAGCCCGGCGATGTCGGCGCCGCCGTTGACCGCCCAGAAGCGTACCGGTTCGCCCGTGTCGCCATGGACGAAGTCGCCACCGACGGCGACGATGAAACCACCGTCCCCGGCCTGAGGCTCATTGAGACGGCGCAGATCGATCGGGGATTGGGCGAAGTCGTCGAGATCGGGCTCGAAGGGGAACCAGCCTTCCGGCGCGGTGCCGTATTTCTCGTCGGGCTTGAGCCGACCGCGGGGGATGAACAGCTGGTTGGTCAGACAGAAGCAGTCGATGGCCGAGGACGAGGCGGCGTCGCGCATCTCGACGCGGAAGCTGTGCGCCCCGGAGCCGAGCACGACCTCGCCGAGCGCGACCCAGCTCGCGCTGTTGCCGCCGACCGAAACGGTGTCGAGCAGCACGGTCTCGTCTTTGGTCAGGTCCTGCCACGGCTGGTCATCGAAACGCCATCGCAGCGGACCGTGCTTCCAGAACTTGCGCACGTACAGGCGGTAGGTCCCGCCTTCGCTGAGCGTGACCGCGTCCCATTCGAGGTAGCGCCCGGTCGCCGTGTCCTGATTGCTGATCCAGCGCCAGACACCATTCGACAGCGCCGGATCGCTCTCGCTCTCGCCACCGCTGGACCGGTCGGCGTGCTCCGCCTCGAGCCAGACGTGTTCCGCCGCCGGTGCCACCCCGGCCAGGATCAGGCTCAGACCGATGATGCAGATGTGTACGTTGCGCATGGATCCCCCTCTGCTCTGCGTGCCGCTCGCATCTGCCAGTATTCCGAGCCGGACGAGCGCTACAGGGCGATCGACGATCCATCGACACACCGGTGGGCGGCGTGGCACACGCCAGAACAGGCCGGCCAGTCGGCACGCACGCCTTTCCCGCGCTGCCTGCGAAGCCCTTGTAGCGATCGCGCGGATCCGGTTACTCGATGGGTGATGCGCATGGATCACGATCTCTTGCGGTCCGCGCGGCGCGGCGATCTGGGAGCGGCCGAACAACTGGTCGAGCGCCACCATCGCATGATCCGCGCGCTGGCCTGTCGCCTGGCGCCGCACCCGGAGGACGGTGACGACATCGCGCAGGAGACCTTCCTCGCCGCGCTGCGCGGATTGGAGCGTTTCCGGGGCGAGGGCTCGGTCGCCGCCTGGCTGCGCGGCATCGTGCGCAATCAGGCCCGGTTGGCCTGGCGACGTTGTGCCCGCGACCGTTCGGTCCACTTCGACGATCTCGCCGCCTACATCGAGGATCTGGCCGAGGAGGCGGCCGCGGCCAACGAACACGATCCCGCGCGCACCGCTGCCCTAACCCATTGCCTCGACCAGCTCGATCCCCGGGCACGACGCCTGATCGAACTGCGACACCTCAAGGGGCTGAGCAGTCTGGCCATCGGCGAACTGATGGGAGCCAAGCCGCCGACCGTACGCACCACCCTGGTCCGCCTGCACGCCCGATTGCAGGAGTGCATCCGTCGCCGTCTCCAGCGCGACGCGGTGGGGCTGCGCCATGGCTGAGCGTGTGGAGGACCTCCTGCTGCGCTGCCTCGACGGCGAAGCGGCCCCGGCCGAACGCCGCGCGCTGTACACCCGGCTGCGCAGCGATGGGCGGTTGGATCGGCTGTTGCGCGCGCTGCTCGCCAGCGACCATCTGCTCCAGGCGCACTTCACCACGGCAGACGATGGCTTCGCCGACGCACTGCTTGCGCGCTTGCGCCGTAGCTCCAGCCGGCGCTTCATCGGCCGGGTGGTCGGCACGCTCGCAGCCCGCCGGCGCCGCGCGCGCCGCATCGCCTGGGCCATCGCCGCGGTCCTGTGCGGTGCGCTGGCCCTCGGCCTCGCCCGGTGGCACCAGGGCCCCGGCACCACGCCCGGGGCCGAAGCGCCGAGCCTCGCGCAGAGCCATCTGCACCGGTGGCACGGGCGGCTCCTGCGGGCCGGGCCCGACGGCTGGCACGAGGTCGCCGCCGGAGCCACGTTGCGGCGTGGCGATCGCCTGCGCACCGCTCCGGACGCAGGCCTCGACCTCAGCGGCCCTGCCCAGAGCGAACTCGCACTCAATGGCGGGAGCGAGCTGGTCATCCGTGATGAGCACGCCTTCGCCTTGCACAACGGCGCCCTGGCCGCAGAGGTGCCGCCGCATGCCGGCCGGGCTCCGTTGGAGATCCTGGCCGGCGGAGCCGCGGTGGTGGTCACCGGCACCGCACTACGGGTCGATGCCGGCCCGCTCTCGGCGGCGGTCGCAGTCGATCGGGGCAGCGTACGGGTGGTCGCTGGCGGCGTGGAATGCAGCGTCGCTCCGGGCGAGGTCGCCACCTGGCCGCATCGCGGAACACCGAGCCTGTGGCAGGTCACCGCGGGGCCGGCGGTGCTCGACCATGATTACACCGTGGGGCTCCCGCCGCGGACCACCGGCGATTGGGTCGCAGAGGACGGCGGCTTCGCCCGGCCGCAGGTGATGGACGAACCACAGCAGGGGATCCTCCACGCCACCATCCGCCACCACGGCGTCTACCCCGCGGGCGTCGCCCACCTCGGCCCGCAGGACCTGATCCGCCTCCGCCTGCGCGTGACCATGCGCAACAGTTGGGTGGTCCTGCTCTGCGGCATGCGCGACGCCGCCGGCGAACACTTCAACCTGATCCACACCGTCGCCGGGCTCGACCCGGACGCAGGCTGGCAGGAGGTCACGGTACCGCTGTGGCGTTTCCGCGACACCCGCGGCGGTGGCCTGGATGGGCGCGGAGCGCAGCTGATGTTCTACACCGTGATGCCGCCGGCAAAGGCGGGGATGGAGCTGGCTCATTACGCCGTCCACCGCTCGCTACGGCGCGAGCTCCGGCCGCATCCCTGACAAGGATCCAGCCGCTCACTCCGGCACGACCAGCACCTTGCACAGCACCGAGTTGAGCACGCGTTCATCCACGCTGTGACGGAAGACGTGGACCAGCGCGGACATGTGGTGGTGCCCGAGGATCATCAGGTCGAGCTTGCGACCGATGGCGCGCAACTCCTCGTCGACCGTGCCATGCAGGATGTGGTAGGCGGTATCCTGGGGCAACGACCCGCCGGCCATCTCCTCGGTATAGGCGCGTAGCTGGGCTTCGTCACTCAGGGGATCGCGTTCGACCACCACCGGAGCGTCGGGCGCCACCGGCACGTCGGCGAGGAAGGTGCCCAACAGCACCGGCTCGACGACGTGGATGACCGTCAACCGGCTCTCCAGCTTGAGCACGAGTTCGAGGGTGGAACGCAGCAGCCGTTGCTCCTGACCGTTCCCGCTGATGCAGACCGCGCAGCGTGCATAGGACATCTGACATACTCCTTGGGGCGGAATCTGCCGCTCCCTGCCCCCGAGCAGAATGCGGGCACCGTGCCGGTGCAAGCGCCCTCTGGGCCAATGGCGTGGCGGAGCCTCCTCACCCCTGCGTCGCCTCGCCGTCTTCGGTTGCCGCACGGTGCAGCTGGCTCTGGTCGCTGCAGCCCGGACCCGGGGCTGACACGCCGCTTCCGGGCAGGTATGATGGCCCCAGATCGGCACCCCTGGGCCGTCGACCAGGACACCCCCTGCCCCCTCGGGCCCCGAATCATCGCACACGTATCGACTCGCCCCACGCACCGAGACCCGCCCGGGTTCCACGCCCACCCCCGGCCCCGAGGGCAGAAAATGCAAGTAGCTGCTACAACAGCATCTTAGAGCAGCCATCGCCGGCCCTGTGGCCGGGGAGCGCAGGATGAACGACAACTACCGACCCCACCCCGGCCGTGATCTCCACCTGACCTTCGGCCCCGCCCTGACCACCGGTATCGACGCGATCGACCAGCAGCACGCACGCCTCGTCGAGCTGTTCAACGTGGTCATCGACACCCACGCCGACCCGGCGGCACTCTGGACGGCCAGCGAGGAGCTGCGCGCCTTCGTGATTAACCATTTCGAAACTGAATCCAGCCTGATGTGCCAAGCCGAGTATCCCGACACGCAGGTGCACCAGGGTGAACACGGCGCGCTGAACGGGCTGCTGGACCAGCAACTGCGCGAACTCGCCGCCGAGCCCGACCGTATCGCCGCGACCGCACAGCTGTTCTATCGCTGGCTGCTCAACCACACCGGCAGCAGCGATCGCGCGCTCGCCGAACACATCCGCGATCGGAAGGCCAACGCGCACGCCGCCACCCGTTCGTTCCACCGTCGAAAAGACACACAGAGCGATTGAGCACGGAGGGTACGCGACGAAGTCCCGAGAGAGCAGCACCCCCTCTGCAAAACAGAGCCCGGCCAGGCCTGGCCGGGCGACCGGCCGACAGAGGAGCGGTTTTCGGCGACAATGGCCCGCAGGGCCGCCGAAAACGCCAGCGAAGCTGGCGAGTGACGACAGGGGGCGTGGGGGGCGGAGCCGGCATCGCGCAGCGATAGCAGGCCCCGGTGGGGCCTGCGGCCGGCAGAGCGCGACGAGCGACAGCGAGAAAGCCGGGACGCGCCGAAGGCGCGAGGGGGCAGCGCCCCCTCTGCAAGGAGCAGCGCCCCCTCTGCAAATAATCTTCTCGCTTCCATCCTTCTGCACAGCGCGTCGGATGCCGCCCATGAGCGGTACCGCGACCCTGATGGAGCTGCTGCAGAAGTCGGTGCCGTACCTTGAACAGCGCGGGATCGCCAACGCCCGACGCGAAGTGGAATGGCTCTTCGCCGACACCCTGGGCCTTTCGCGGATCGAGCTCTACACCCGTTACGACATGCCGGTGGACGCGAGCGAGATGGCGATCCTGCGCGAGCGCATCACCCGGCGCGGTCGCCGCGAACCGCTGGCCTACATCCTGGGCACGCAGCCATTCTGCGGGCTCGACCTGGCGGTGGGACCGGACGTGCTGGTGCCGCGGCCGGAGACCGAGGAACTGGTCGAGCGGGTGCTGCGCACGCACCCGGCGATCGCGCTGCGCGCGCTCGACGTGGGCACCGGCTCGGGAGCCATCGCCTGCGCGCTCAAACAGGCACGACCGACGTGGACGGTGCATGCGGTCGACGCCAGCCCCGCCGCGCTGGTCGTGGCGCAGGGCAACGCCGCGCGCCATGAGCTGGCGGTGTGTTTCCACCATGCGCATCTGGTGCCGCCCGACGCCGACCGGTGGGATGTGATCGTGGCCAACCTGCCCTACGTCGGCGAGGACGAACGCGACGAGTGCGATCCCGAATTGGCCTACGAACCGCAGGAGGCGCTGTTCGCCGGGCCCGACGGCCTTTCGCTGATCCGCGAATTGCTCGCTCGCGCACCGGCCCTGCTGTCAGACGATGGGACCCTCTGGCTGGAGATCGGTTTCCGCCAGGCCGCGTCGGTGCTCGCGCTGGCCGCCACCCACGGTCTGAACGGGCGCTGCCATGCCGACGCCGCCGGTCACGAACGCTTCTGCGAGCTGCGCCGTGAATGACGGAGCCCTCGAAGCGCCTGAACCGCGCGTCCGCAACCGGAACGATTCTCTGCGAAAATGGCGTTCAGCGTTGCGAAGAGAGCCCACGCAGCTGGCGAACGACAAGAGAAGTGCGGAGGCGCCACAGCGCGACGACCCCCCATCACCGTGGAGCATGGACCGGGCCGGCCCCGGACTGATCGCGGTCATGTGCGTCCTCGTGGCGATCGGTCTCTGGCGCACGAACGCCGACCGGAATCCGGCGCGGATCGATCATACGCGCTGCACGGCATGGATGGCCGATTGCCTGCCGGGAGTCGGGCCGGTCAGCGCCGCCGATGCCGCAGCTGCGATCCGTCGCGGCGAACTCGCCGCGTTGCCGGCCGAGGCCCGCCTGCCGGCGCGGCAGTTGTTCACCTTCGCGCGGCACCAGGCAGCCGGTCTCTCGGGAGAACGCTAGGCAATGGCCATGTTCCGCGCACAGATGGCGGCCGCGGGGAACGAGATCCGCGAATCGCGGATGGGCCTGAAGGACCTGCTGCATCGGCTGTTCCGCGGCCGACGCCGACAGATGCTCTGGCTGATGCTGTTTTTCGGCATCAAGCACGCCCCGTCGGTGGTCTGGCCCTACGTGGTCAAACTGCTGATCGATGCCGCGGCCTACCCGGCGGACGAACGCTGGTGGTGGATCGGCGGGGTCAGCGTGGCATTCGTGCTGTTGATCTCGCAGAACATCACCTTCCACCTGCTCTACATCCGCGACGTCTCGCGCCTGGCGCGCGGGCTGGCGCGCGACCTGCGCCATCAGCTGACCGCACGGCTGATGATGCTCTCGCTGACCTACCACCGGCGCACCAGCCCCGGCCGGCTGCAATCGAAGCTGCTCAAAGAGGTCGAGTACATCCGTCAACTACCGCAGTTCTTCTTCGACGTGATCTTCAGCGCGGTGATGGTGATCGTGTTCGCGCTCAGCCTGATCGCCATCCTCGCGCCCTTGATGCTGATCCCGGTGTTGTTGATGGTACCGCTGGGGATCTGGGTCGCGCGCCAGTTCGACCGCAAACTGGAACGGCAGGCGCGCAGCCACCGCCTGCGCTACGAGAGCATGAGCACCCGCCTGTCGGACATGATCACCATGCTGCCGGTGACCAAGGTCCACGCGCTCGAGGAAGAACAACGCGCGCGGGTCAGCGAAGTGCTCGACCGCGAATACGACGCCGGCCACCGCTTCGACATGACCACCGCCTGGCTCGGCTCGACCTCCTGGTCGACCTTCCGCGTATTCGAAGTCGGCTTCCTGCTGATCGCCATCGCCAGCGCGATCAATGGCTACATCACCATCGGCAGCGTGGTCGCGTTCATGATCTACTTCCAGCGCATCGGCATGAACCTCGAACGGATCATCGCCACCTACCCGCGCATCGCCGAAGGCAAAGCCGCCTTCGAGGCGCTCGACGAGGTCTTCGCCGACACGGACCTCGACCCCTGGCACGGCGATGAACCCCTGCCGCGCATCGCAGGCGCCTTCTGCTGCAGCGGGCTCAGCTACGCCTACGCACCGTGGCAGGATCCGGTGCTCGCCGACATCGATCTCGACATCCCTGCCGGCAGTTCCCTCGCGCTGGTCGGCCCCAGCGGCTCGGGCAAGACCACCCTGCTGAACATCCTTCTCGGCTTCCTCGAACCGGACCGGGGAACGATCACCTGCGACGGCCACCCCTTCGCCAGCTTCAGCATGCGCGACTACCGCCGCCAGCTCGCGGTGGTACTGCAGGAGCCGTGCCTGTTCACCGGCAGCGTGTACGAGAACGTGACCTACGGCGCCGGCAGCCCCAGCCCCGAGGACGTGCGACGGGCGCTGGAGCAGGCGCAGGCGCTGGACTTCGTCGAAGCGCTACCCGACGGCTGGGACACCGTCATCGGCGATGCGGGCACGGGCCTGTCCGGTGGGCAGAAGCAGCGCTTGACCATCGCCCGCGCCTTCCTGCGCGACCCACGGGTGCTGATCATGGACGAACCGACCTCGTCGCTCGACCTGGAGAGTCAGTTCCAGGTCAAGCAGGCGATGCTCAACCTGATGGCTGGTCGGACCACGATCATCGCCAGCCACAGCCTGACGGTGGTCCGCGACGTCGACCGCATCGCCATCCTCGAGGGCGGGCGGATCACTGCCTGCGCCAGCCACGCCGAGCTCGCCGGACGCGACAATTTCTACAGCCAGGCGCTGACCCGGGCGTGAGCGCCCGTCAGCGCGGTCGTGAGCGCAGCCGCAGGATCTCGCCCACCGCCGCCCCGGTGATCGTTCCGTCCTCACCGAGGGTCACGCCGCGGTCGCTCAGCCGGGTCGCGATCCGATCGCAGGCCTCGTCCGGGATGTCGTGGTCCGCCAGCGTGGTACCGATCCCGAGCGAATGGTAGAACTCCTCGGTCCGGACGATGGCCGCGCGCGCCGCAGCATCGGTTCCCATGCCATCGCAGCCCCAGACCCGCCAGGCGAAATGCGCGAGCTTCTCGCGCTTGGTCGCGAAGCAGTGCTCCCATACCCCAGGCTGGACCACGGCCAACGTGCGCGCGTGGTCGAGGTGATAGAGCGCGGTGAGCTCGTGGCCGATCTGATGCGTGGCCCAATCCTGCGGCGTGCCGCAGCTGATCAGGCCGTTGAGCGCGTTGGTCGCGGCCCACATGATGTTCGCCCGCGCGCTGCAATCGCTCGGATCGGCCATCACCTTCGGCGCCTGCTCGATCAGCGTCAGCAGGATCGCCTCGGCCTGGCGGTCCTGCAACGGCGCGTCGACCATCCGGGTGATGTACTGTTCGGTGGTATGGACGAAGGCATCGACGATGCCGTTCGCGGTCTGACGCTCGGGCAGCGACAGGGTGGTGGTGGGATCGAGGATCGAGAAGCGGGGGTAGAGCAGCGGGTGGATCAGCGCCCGTTTCTGCTCGATCTCGGCGCGCGAGATCACCGCGTTCGGGTTCATCTCCGAGCCGGTCGCCGGGAGGGTCAGCACCGCCCCCACCGGCAATGCGTCGGCGGTGAGCGCGTTGTCCTCGAGCAGGTCCCAAGCGGTTCCCTGGTACCGCGCCGCGGCGGCGATGAACTTGCAGGCGTCGAGCACCGAGCCGCCACCGACGGCGAGGATGAAATCGCAGTCCTCCGCATGCAACCGTTCCACCGCCGCGAGACAGGTCTCGTATTCCGGGTTGGGCTGGATGCCGCCGAATTCGATCACCGTGTGGCGAGCGAGCGCCGAAAGCACCGCATCGTAGACCCCGTTGCGCTTGATCGAGCCGCCGCCATAGACCATCAGCACCCGCCGCTCGCGCGGGATCAGCTCCGACAAAGCCAGGATCCGCTCGGGGCCGAAGACGATGCGTGTGGGGCAGTAGTAGTCGAACGGATCCATGGTACTCCTCTGGGCTCTGTCGCGATGGGACGCGGATTGTGTTGTCTGCAGGCAGAATACGCAATGCGCAATCGCAGTGCCGGAGCGGTCATTGCGGATTTGCAACCAGACGGCTAGAAAAATGATCTGGACAACGCGTGCCATGCGATCAACAATGACAGAAATGTCCACCCCAGCCGACCAACCGACCGAGATCCTCTATGCCGTGACGCCGAGCATGGTCGACACGCCGCCGCGTTGTCGCCTGGCCGCGGAATCGGGCGTGATCTTCGTCGAGATCGACCAGCCCTGCTCTCTGGCGCGCATGTGGGACCACATGAATCAGGTCGCCACCGAACCCATATGGGAAGAGGGCATGGACTGCGTCCTGTCGATCCGCAGCGCTGCGGCGGTCCCCGAGGTCCTCGGAAGCGATCTGCTCGGCGTGGTCGCGGCCGATGCCGCAGCACGCCAACCGGCCCGCTGGGGCGTGGTGACCGAGGATGCCGGCCTGCGCGACGACATCCTCGCGCTCGAGCAGTTGACCGCCGGGGACGGCATCAAGGTGCGTTGTTTCCGCCGCGTGACCGACGCCCTGCGCTGGCTGCGCGCCTGAGCGCACGGCCAGCAGCGCTTCGTCGCTTGGCGCACCCCGGGGCACGGACACACTGCGGCCCATGCGTTATCATTTCTCCGGCGCCGGCGGAGCGGGAATGAACCCCTTGGCCCGGCTGATGGCTGAGCGCGGACACACGGTTCAAGGCAGCGATCGTTCTTTCGACCAGGGCGAACGGCAGGCCGAACGCGCCTTGCTGACCGCAGACGGCGTGACCATCGTTCCGCACGATGGTTCCGGGCTCGATGCCGAGATCGACCGCTTCGTGCATTCGACCGCGGTCGAGGCCGATACCCCCGAGATGCGCCGTGCGCTGGAGCTCGAGCTCGTACGCCTGACCCGCCCGGCGCTGTTGCAGGAGGTCGTCGCCAACGGTGCGCCGGGGGTGGCGGTGGCGGGAACCAGCGGCAAGAGCACGGTGGTGGGCATGGTCGCCTGGATCCTCCGCTGCGCCGGGATCGAGGCCACGATTCTCGGCGGGGCGGCCCTGGCCGAAGCCGGCGCCAGCCACATGGGCTGCTTCGCCGCCGGCGCGCCGGGTGCGCCGGTGATCGCCGAGGCCTGCGAGAGCGACGGCACCCTGATCGGCTACCGCCCCGGGATCGGCCTGATCCACAACATCAGCCGCGACCACGACGAACTCGCCGGTCTGCAGGCGCAGTTCACCACCTTCGCCAACGCGACCACCAGCCTGCTGATCAACGCCGCGCGGGCGCCGGTGCACGCGCTGGTCGCCGATCACCCGCAGGTGCTCAGTTACGGCATCGATGCCGGCGATGCGCCGGTGGAGGTGATCCGCCCGGGCCCGCACCGGGCGCAAGGCGAGCTGACCCTGCCCGCGGGCGAAGACCTGTTCATCGACCTGCCCCAGCCCGGCGTCCACAACCTCGAGAACGCTGCCGCCGCTGCCCTGATCGCCCACCAGCTGGGCGCGACACCAGCGTGCATCGCCAGCGCGCTGGCCAGCTTCCCTGGGGTCGCACGCCGGTACCAGTCGCTGGGCACCACCGCGAGCGGGGTCACGGTGATCGACGACTACGCGCATAATGCAGACAAGCTGCGCGCTGCGATCACCACCGCCCAGGAAGGCTGTACCCGGCTGCTGGCGGTGTTCCAGCCTCACGGCTTCGGTCCGGCGCGGTTCCTGCGCCCGGAGCTCGCCGAATTGCTCCCACGGATTCTGCGGGCTCAGGACCGGTTCTGCTACGCCGGTATCTATTACGCCGGCGGCAGTGCGCGTCAGGACATCTCCAGCGCCGACCTCGCAGCCGACCTGCCGCCGGCGTTGCGCTGCTGCCATGCCAACGACCACACCGCGGTCCTCGACTGGGTCAGCGAGACCGCGATCCCCGGTGATACCGTACTGCTGATGGGGGCACGCGATCCGGCCCTGCCCCGGCTCGCGCGCGCGTTGTTCGAATTGCTGTGAAGGATGCCGGGGACCCGTTCGCGACGCTCTGCGCGGCGCTCGGTGATGGCGATCGACTGGCCGCAGCACTGTCCGGCCCCTTCCGCCGCGCGCTGCGGATCCATCCGCGCCGCGGCACGCCGGTCGGTTGGGCGGACCTCGCCCCGATCCCCTGGGCCCCGGCCGGCCGCTTCCATGCCGCCACGATCGATCCGGCCAGCCGGCTCGACTACCACACCGGCTGCATTTATCCACAAGACGCCGCGAGTCAGGTGCCGGTGCGCCTGCTCGATCCGCAGCCGGGCGAGGTCCTGGTCGACTGCTGCGCCGCCCCCGGCTCGAAGAGCAGCCAGATCGGACTCGCCCTGGGCGATACCGGTCTGCTGATCTGCGTCGATCCGGCGCGCCGGCGGCGGCGCGTGCTGGTCGAGAACCTCGCCCGCCAGGGCGTGACCAACGCGCTGGTCACGCCGATGGCGCTGGAGGCGCTGGGCCGCCACCTGCCCGCCGCGGCAGATGGGGTGCTGGTCGATGCGCCCTGCAGCGGCCACGCCCGCCGCAGCCATCGTCAGGTGCAGCGCATGGCCCAACGCCAGGCGGGGATCCTCGACACCGCGGCCGCGCTGGTGCGTCCGGGCGGACGCCTGGTCTACAGCACCTGCACCCTCTACCGCGAAGAGAACGAGGATCAGATCGCGGCCTTCCTCGCACGACACCCCGAGTGGACGATCGAGCCGCATCGCCTGCCCGGCTGCGATGCCGACCTGCAGCGGTCCGGCGGTCTGCGGCTGTGGCCACACCGCCAGGCGACCGAACCGTTCTTCGCCTGTCGCCTGCGCCGCGACGGCGCCGACCGGGCCGCACCACCCGCCGGCGTGTTGCCGCCCCCGATGGTGGACCTGCCCTGGGCCCTGCCCGATCTGCACTGCTGGCAACGCGGCGAACGCCTGCTCGCCGCCACCCCCGCCTGCGCCGAGTGCGTGCTCCCGGCCGAGGCCAGGGGCATCGACCTCGCCCGGATCCACAACGCCCGGATCACGCCGAGCCTCTGGGGCGCGCAGGCGCTGATCGAACGCGGCACCCCTGCCCACGCTGTCGACCAGGCCACGGCGGTACGACTCTGGGCCGGCGCCGTCTGCCCAGTGCCGGGGTGCCCCGGTGGGCTGCTGCGCACCGCCGCCGGCGCACCGCTGGGGCTCTGCGCGAGCGATGCACAGGGATGGCGCCTGAGCGTGCCGAGCCGTCTGCGAGCGGAGGTAGTCGCTTGAGCGACCGGGCGATCCACCCGGTCATCGACTCTCGAGGTGGATCGCCGCGTCCCGGCTTCAGCGCTCCGGGGTGCGCGCGAGCCTGCTGCTGACACCAGGTCGACGAGGCGCACCCCACCCGGCGCCGGAAGAACCGGGTAAAGGGGGATACGAGGTGAAGCCGGCGCTGATCGTCACCTCGCTGCCCGACTGTCCTTCGCGCAGCTGCTGTAGCGCCAGGGCGCTGCCCCTCGCGGCTCCGCCGCGCACCCCCACGCGCCTCGGTCGTCGCGCGCCAGCTGCGCTGGCGTTGTCGGTGGCCCTGCGAGCCCGGCTTCCTCGCTGTCGCTCGTCGCGCTCCACCGGCCGCAGGGCCCACCGGGCCCTGCTATCGCTACGCGATGCCGCTTTCGCCCTGCGGGACATTATCGCCGAGAAGCGTTCCTCTGTCGGCCGGTCGCCCAGCCAGGCCTGGCTGGGCTCTTTTCAGAGGAGGCGCTGCCCCTCTGAAAGAAGCCTCAAACAAGGCATCACCGCGCTCTATGTCCGCTGCATATATTGTGCACTGGTCGCACTCAACCTCGTCGAAGCCCTGAGCCCCGCATCGTCGCAGGTGCAGGCCTCCCCGATTGACCGACGCCGCCGCACCGCTGGCCTGGGCCGCGATGCTCAGCTGGTCCTGTCTGTGCCCGCAGCGGCGCTACCCCGTGCTCGCATTCACCGCACTCGCCATGTTGCTGGACAACTGGGGCGTCTGCCTCGAGCTGGTCGCCGCCGGCGCGAATATTCCATTGCTCGGGAAAAGTGCGCATGGTCATGCGCACTTTTCCCGAGCAATG
>CAZTGE010000025.1:0-39085 GCA_964612995.1 uncultured candidatus Brocadiaceae bacterium
AGCTGGCGAGTGACGACAGAGGAGCGTGGGGGTGTGCGGCGAAGCCGCGAGGGGGTGTGCGGCGAAGCCGCGAGGGGGCAGCGCCCCCTCTGCAAACAGGAGCCCAACCAGGCCTGGCTGGGCGACCGGCCGACAGAGGAACGCTTTCCGGCGAAAATGGGCCGCAGGCCCGCCGGAAACGCCAGCGCAGCTGGCGAGTGACGACAGAGGAGCGTGGGGGTGTGCGGCGAAGCCGCGAGGGGGCAGCGCCCCCTCTGCAAGAAGCCGCGAGGGGGCAGCGCCCCTTCTGCAAAAAACTCAGCCGCTGCGCTGGCCCGCGAGCGCATGCAACGCGATGCCTGCCGCCAGGGCGAGATTGAGCGAGTCGATGCTCTGCTCGTGCACGATACGCACGGGGGTGCCCACGTCGTGCCAGCTCGGATCCAACCCGGATGACTCGTTGCCGAGGATCAGGCTGCAGGGCGCCGCGAAGCGCTGCGTGCGCAAGGGCGTGGTGGCGTCACTGAGCAGCGGATAGCGCGCGCTCTGCGGATGGGTACGATCGTAGTCGCCCCAAGCGGCGAAGCGCTGCACTCGCAGCCGGAAACACGCGCCCATGGAGGCGCGCACCGAGCGCGGCTGGTGGTGGTCGACCGCGGAGCCGACCAGGGCCAGATCGTGCACGCCGAAGCCGAGCATGGTCCGCATGATCGTGCCGAGATTCCCGGCGTCGGCCGGAGCGATCAGCACCAGATGGTCGCAGCCGGCGCGCAGTGGGGCATCCTGCTTGCGATAGACCCCCACCGCGAGGCAGTTGTCCTTGCCCGAGAGCCGACGCAGCAGGCGATCGCCGCGCACCACCTCCAGCCCGCGCTCGTCGGCCTGGGCGAGGATGCGATCGAGCCCCGCATTCGGCTGTGACGAGCCGGGCACGATCACCGCGAGCGGCGCGGCGGCGTATGTCAGCATCTCGAGACAGGCGAACACGCCGATGGCATAGCCGTGGGGATCATCGCGACGATAGGGGCGGTAGCTGCCGGCCATGCCCGGATCTTGGCCGGCGGAGGCCGGGGGCAAACGGCGAGGGCGAGCCGCGCCGATCTTCTCTTTCGCCCTGCCGGCCCTGGCCTAAGATGCCGGTAGCGAGGTGAACATGAGCGAATTCGTCGATCCGGACCGCTTCGCCAACGACGAGGAGCTGCTCGGTTACATCATCGACCATGTCGTCAAGCCGCAGCTGCAGCAGGTGCTCGGCGATACGGAAGACCTTGATGAGATCGACCTCTCCGGCATGGCCTACATCTTCGGCACCCGCCAGGGCGGCCACGTCGCGGTGATCGAACAGGTCCAGCGCCTGCAGGAACTGGTCGAACAGGGCCTGAGCCTGGACTACATCCTGGCCGAGATGACCGACCTCGACATCGTCAACGTGCGCGAGAGCGAATACCGCGGCATGGCGATCCGCTACATCGAGGTCGAACCGGGCATCAAGGACGAGAGCCTGAGCGCCGACCAGATCGCCGCGATCTACGCCCGCTCCCCCTCCTGATCCCGGCTCGATCAAGCAATGGCAGAACCGGGTTGCTCCGCGTCTTTTCCGCGCACGATCCGGCCATGAGCCTGATCGATCCCGACGACCCCGCACACGCCGAGGCCATGGAGCATGTCCGCGGCCTGATCCGTTACCTAGGTGACGACCCCGAACGCGAAGGGTTGCGCCGGACCCCGGAACGCGTGATCGCGGCGATGCAGGACTACTTCAGCGGTTACGCCATCGATCCGCTCAGCTACCTCGAGCGCACCTTCGAAGACACCGACGGCTACAACCAGCTGGTGCTGATGAGCGACATCGAGGTCTACAGCCACTGCGAACACCACATGGTGCCCTTCGTCGGCCGCTGCCACGTCGCCTACATCCCCAACGGCCGCGTGGTCGGGCTCTCGAAGATCGCCCGGGTGGTCGACGGCTACGCCCGCCGGCTCCAGATCCAGGAGAAGCTGACCATGCAGATCGCCAACGCGCTGCAGTCGGCGCTCGAGCCGCAGGGCGTGGCGGTGATCGTCGAGGCGCAGCATTACTGCATGTGCTACCGCGGCGTGAAGAAACCCGGCGCGATCACCACCACCTCGAAGCTCTACGGCGCCTTCATGGACGACCCTGCGGCGCGCCAGGAGCTCTTCACCCTGCTGAACATCGAACGGCGCGCCTCCGGTACCTGATCCCCGACCGCCCGGCCCTGGACACCCGCCGGGGCAGGGCGACTCAAAGCTCGCCCCGGGAGCGCCGATCCCCAGGTCGGCATGCCTTGCGTCGCCTCCACCTGCGTCAAACCGCCCGGCTCTCCTTGGTGCTTGGATCATAGCGACGCAGGTGGAGGCGATGCATGGCCCTCATTTGCGAGCTTTGAGTCGCCCTGCCCGCCGGGTCACGCATCTGCGTGACCCGGACGAGAATCGTGGTTAGATGACAGCCGGGCCGGCAAACCCCGGGGTGCGATGCAACGCGATCACGACTACGACGGGGCCGAGGTCCGCGCCGCGAGCGCGGGCGACAAGGCGGCCTACGAAGCGCTGGTCCGGCGTTATCAGGACCGCCTGCGCGGCTACCTCGCCCGTCATCTGTTCGATGCCGAGGACGTGCACGACCTGTTGCAGGAATCCTTCATCGCCGCCTGGGAATCCCTCCCGCGTTTCACCGCCGGCCGGCCGTTCTGGCCCTGGCTGCGGGCGATCGCCCGCAACCACCTGCTGATGTACTTCCGCAGCCGGGCCCGCAACCGTCCGGCGCATCTGGTCGCCCTCGACGAGACCGTCATCGCCCTGGTCGACGCCCAGGGCAGCGCCAGGGAGGACCGGCGCCTCGACGCGCTGCGCCACTGCCTGCAGCGGCTCGACGACGCGCAGCGTCGCCTGTTGCGCGAACGTTTCCTCGCCGGTGCCGCGGTCCGCGATCTGGCGCGTCGGGCCCAGACCTCCGCCGCCAGCGTGACCATGCGTCTGCGCCGTCTGCGCCTGAGCCTGGCCGCCTGCGTCGATCGCCGGATGCGCTGCGAGGAGGGTTCGTGAACAGCGAACACCGCGAACTCCTGCTCCAGGCCTACCGCGACGATTCGCTCACGCCGACACAAGCCGAGGAGCTCGGCGAATCACTACACCGGGGCCAGGGTCTGGACGACCTGCTGTGGATGCGCCGCATCGCCACCGCGCTCGATCCGACCGACGCCGACGCGATCTGGCGCGGAATCGCCACGCGCATCGACGCCGCTCGCCCGCCCCTGCGCCTCGACCTGCCGAGCCGCCGTCTGCGCGCTGTCCGTCGACGCCGCCGACACGCCCCTGTCGCGCTCGCCGCCGTGCTGCTGCTCGGCCTCGGCGCCGTGACCCTCTACGCCCTGCGCACTCCGGGCCCGGCCGGGCTCAGGCTCGTCGCCGGTCGGGCACGAACCGAACACCGGGCGCTCGCGCCGGGCGACGTCCTGCCGCCCGGCGCGCAGGTGCGTGTCGGGCCCGCCCCCCTGCTGCTCGCCGCGCTCGACGGCGCGCGCTTCGAGCTCGCCCCCGGCTCGCGCGCCCGCTGCGCTCCGACGCGCATCGAGCTGATTGCCGGCCAACTCGATGCCACGCTGCCGCGGCGGGACCATACCACCCGGCTGCAGACGCCGCTCGCCGCGGTCGAGGTCCCCGGTACGGGCGCAGCCAGTGCTGCCATGTTGCCGCTGCCCCGGCTCGCCCCGGCGGCTCCGAGCCTTGATACCACCCGCCTGCGTCTCGCCGCCGGGAAGCAGGTCGGCCGCTGCTGGGTCGACGTCGGAACCGCGCGCCTGGCGCTGGTCTACGACGACCGGAGTTGGCGGTTGCGCGCCGATGAGTCCATGGCAGTGCACCGGCACCACGAAACGACCACCGTCCTGCCACCCCGCAACTCGGAGCGCGACCTCGCGATCTGGGATCTGACCGCGAGGCTGCGCCCCGTCCTGCCACCGGTCGCTGGCACCGCGGCCATGCCGCCACTGCTGCTGGACCCGCGCGCCACCACCGCGACGCAGGGCGGACTACTGGTCGACGGCCGCCACACCGCCTGCGTCGACGACCCGGCCAACGCGCTGCACAACGCCATCCGCCGGGCGGGCAGCGTCCACTTCCAGGCTTGGATCATCCCCCACCGTCCGTTGCAGGGCTACCACCGCCTGCCGGTCTTGTTCTTCAGCGTCGACACCCCGGCCGGGCGCCGACAGCTGGTGGCCAACCTCGAGGTCGAACGGATCCGCTGGCACCGCCCATGCCTGCTGGTGCTCAATTTCGCCGCGGATGGCACCGTGTCCCTGTTCACCATCCAGGAGCCCGGCAGCGTCGTTCCCGCGACCCGGATGCCGCGTTTCGACGCCGCGCCCGCGCACTGGAGCGGCGGTTTGCGTCTGTGTGCCGCGCTGCAGGTCCTCGACGATGGCGAAGCGGATCCAGAGGCTGCACCGGACGCCGGTGCGTTGAGCGCCGCCTTCCGTCTGCACCCCGATCTGCCGCCAGCGGCCTGTTGGCGGCTCACGCTGCTCGAGCTCAGCGTCGGACTCGGCACCCGCAATGCCGACGAGGTCGCCGCACGCCACGCGGCCGAGCACAGGTACTGGGCCTCGTTCGTCGCGCGTTGAGCCTCCATCACAGATCGTGCCGGAGCCCTGCACCCCGCCACAGCTGCGTGACACGCCGGGACCGGCCACACGACCGGCCACGTTAGCTGTCATCGCCACCGGCAAATCACTCCCCGACAAGACAAGGAGTGCCCATGCCGCCAGCGCGCCGTTCCCGCCCCGCCACCGCTCTACTGCTCGTCCTGCTGCTCGCCGCGGCCACGCCAGGCACCGGCGCGCAGGAAGCGCCGCCCACCGGCGCGCGACCACCGACCCCGGCCGAAGCGGCTGCCTGGCGTGCCGGCGCCAGACGCATCACCCGCGTCCACCTCAACCGCATCGGCCAACAACGCGTGCGCGCACATCAGCGCGCACGCGGACTGGCGGTCGAAGGCCTCGCGATACAGGCCGAACAAGCGCGGCCGGTGGGCGACGAGCTGGAGACCATCGCGCTGACAAGCGAAACCGCGCCGACCCAGGTCGAAAGCCAGGAGACGACCTGCTCCCTGCCCGACGCGGTGGACAACAGCACCTTGGATTGCTTCCCGCCGGTGGGTAACCAGGGCACACTCGGCTCCTGTGCGTCGTTCAGCACCACCTATTACATGCTTACCCACATGACCGGCCTGGTGCGCGGCTGGAACGCCAAAACCGGCGGCGACGCCTACCGCTTCTCGACCAGATGGACCTACAACCTCAACAACGGTGGGTCAGACCGGGGCTCGAGCCGTCAGGCGGCGATCTCGTTGTTCGCCGACCACGGCGCCGCCACCCTCGCAGAACTCGAATACGACGCCGACCATCTCAGCTGGGTCCGCGACGCGGCCGTCTGGCGCGCCGCGATCGGCCGGCGCATCGCCGCTTACGGCGAGGTCGAGGACCTCGATACCGAGGCCGGTCTGCTGGTGCTCAAACAACTCCTGAACAACGGCTACATCTGCACCTTCGGCGCCTCCAACCCCGCCGAAGACTGGCAGGTGCGCAATATGAGCGGCACCAAGGTGGTCTACGTCGCCGACGACCGCGGCAGCGGCCACGCGATGACCATCGTCGGCTACGACGACACGCTGTGGTGCGACATCAACGGCGATGGCGACGAGGATCCCTACGAACGCGGCGCACTGAAGATCGCCAATTCCTGGGGTGCGAGCGACAGCCACGGCATGAATGACGGCTTCTACTGGGTCGCCTACGATGCACTGCGTGACACCAGCCGGGTGGCGGCCAACGGGAACAGCTGGCCGATCTCCGAACGCCGACCGCTGTTCAACAGTGCCGACTGGATCGTCCCACGGACCGCCTACACCCCCGAGCTGGTGGCCACCTTCACCCTCCGCCACGCCAACCGCAGCAAGATGGCCATGCGCCTGGGCGTGGGCGACAGCGACGCGACCACCGCGGCCACCTCCTGGAAACCGGCCGCGTTGCGCTTCGATGGCGGAGCCTACGCCTTCGACGGCAGCACCACCACCTGCGACGGTGCGTTCGCACTCGACTTCACCGACCTGCTGCCGGACTCCGGCGGCAGTCGGCGCTTCTTCCTTGCGATGGAATCGTTCCTCGCCAGCGGCGATCAACGCATCCTCGCCTATGCCTTGACCGACGCTGATGGGGCGGTGCTCGCCCAGAGCGTCGGCACCCCCGCCGATGCAGCCGACGGCGAGGCCGAGGTCTGGGCCAGCTTCGACCCGACCGCGGCCGAACCGACCACGGCCTGGCTCGAAGTGATCGACGCCACCGCCAGCGAGGCCGGTCGCGATACCGCCACCCTGCGCATCCACCGCGACAACACCACGGCGGCGTGCCAGGTCCGCTATCGGCGCGGCGGCTCCGCCGCCAGCGGCGACGCCACCCTCGCCAGCGCTGGCGCGGCGGTCGACGGGATCATCGCCTTTCCCGTCGGCGTGGCGAGCCGCGACCTGATCCTGACTCCGGTCGACGACTGGCAGCGCGAAGACAACGAGAGCGTGGAGATCGAACTGCTCGCCGGCGGCACGATCGTGGTCGACGAACCGAGCAGCGCGACCATCCGCATCACCGACAACGATCCGGTGCAGCTGGTGCTCGATTCCACGCGGCTCTACGTGCCCGAAGGCGACAGCGCCAGCGTATCCCTGCGCCTCAGCGCCGCACCCAGCGCGCCGCTGAGCGTCGCGGTCGGCCCGCTCGACGCCTACGAGACCGACCTCACGCTCAGCGGCGCGACCAGCTTCATCTTCGATGCCGACGACTGGGACCAGCCTCGGACGATCACCGTCGCCGCGGCACAGGACGACGATACCTGGAGTGGCAACGTCGGTTTCCGCTGCGAGGCCGTCGGTTGCATGCCACGCGATTTCTACGCCTACGAGGTCGACGACGATGCGCCAGCGGTCGAGGTCGGCGCCTCCTCGCTGGTGGTCGCCGAGAATGGTACCGCCACCCTCGACGTCCGCCTCTCGGCCCCGCCGAGCGGCAACGAGACGGTACGCGCGAGTTTCGATGGCGGCGATCGCGACCTGAGCGTGGTCGGGGGTGCCGAGCTGGTGTTCACGACCGAGAACTGGGACGACTGGCAACCAGTGACCATCGCCGCTGCGGATGACCCCGATGGTTATGATGGCGAAGCCCTGCTCTACATCGAGGGCCCGCGCTACGCCTTCGTCGCCGTGCACGAAGACGACGATGACCCCGCGAGCATCGCCATCCTCCCGCTCGACCACTCCCTCCACGTCATGGAGGCCGCCAGCGATCCCAGCCTGCTGAGCTTCCGCCTCAGCGGTCCACCGGACGAGCCGGTGGATGTGATGATCGAACGCGTCAGCGGCGATGCGGACCTCTTCGTCGTCGACGCCGGGCCATTCACCTTCACCGCCGATGACTGGAACACGCCCCAATCCGCCCGCCTATACGCACGCCAGGACCCGGACGCCATCGACGATTCCGCCGTGTTCCGCTGCCGCATCGCCGGCCTTGCCGACACCACCGTCGCGGCGCGCGAGCAGGACCGCGACAAGATCACCTACGAAGTCGACACCCAGTCCGTGGCGGTGGTCGAGGGCGGCACCGCCAGCGTGCGGGTCCGCCTGACGAGCAGGCCCCGGTCGGATGTCGGCTTCGTTCTCACCCGGCTCAGCGGCGATACCGACATCACCCTCACCCAGGGCGCGAGTCTCACCTTCGGCCCCGATGACTGGTCGCAGTGGCAGGAGGTGCAGTTCGCCGCAGCGGCCGACGCAGACAGTACGAATGGCAGCGCCAGCTTCAGTCTCAGCACCCCGGCGGCCTGGGCGACCACCGCCATCACCGTCGACGAGATCGACGCCGCGACCACTGCGCTCGTCGCCGACCGCAGCGTGCCCGACATCGATGAGGGCGCTCAGGCCACGCTGCGCGTCCGGCTCAACCGCGCTCCCGACAGCGCGATCACGCTCACAGCCGCCACCGGCTCCGGTGCCAACGACTGCAGTTTCCCGGCCACCGCCGAGCTGTCGTTCACCGATGACAACTGGGCTGACTGGCAGGACCTCATCGTCGCCGCGGCCGATGACAGCGACAGCTACGACGACCACGGACAGCTCACCCTCAGCGCCAGCGGCCTGGAGGATTGCGAGCCGCCGGTGCGCATCATCGACGACGACGTGGTGCAGCTGGTGGTTGAACGTGATCCGCTCGGCGTCGCCGAGGGCGACACCGCTGTCTGGCGCGTACGACTGGATCGTGCGCCCGGTGCTTCGCTCAGCGTGACCTGCACGGGCAACGACGGTGATCCAGACCTGAGCCTGCGCGATGCCACCGGTGCGCCGACCGGCTCGCTGCAGCTGGATTTCGATGACAGCGATTGGGACAGCTGGCACGAGATCACCATCAGCGCAGAACCCGACCCCGATGCGACCGAAGGCTGGATGTGGATCGGTTGCTACCACAGCAACGTCGGCGCCTTCACGCAACGCTTCCTGGTCGAGGAGCGCGACGACGAAGCGCGACGGCGCAGTCTCACCCTGACGCTCAGCGCGCCGGGCGGTCAGATCGACGACTGTGTCCTGCGCCTGGATGCCGATCCGTTCACCGACACCCCGATCACATCAGGCCAACCGGTTACCTTCGCTCCGCTCGAAGAGACCAGCGACCACACGCTCGACTTCCACGCGATCCCGGACGGCCCGGGCTGACACCCGAGGCCGACCGGGGCTGCCGGATCCTTGGCATTTCCTGCGATCACCGGCGATTGACGTTGACCGCGACGATCGCCGCTTCCAGGGTCTGGCATGGCAAACACCGAAGCCGCCAGTGCGCGCATCCAACCTCTGGCCGGTATCCCGACCGACGACCACCAGGAGCGCCAGGGCGGAATCCCGATGCGGGTGCTGCTGCGCCCCCTGCTGCCGCCGCTCAAGCGCCACTTGCGCTACCTCGTGCTCGCCATCCTCACCGGCTGGGGCAAGTTCCTGCTGCCCCTGCTGATCCCCTGGCTCGCCAAGCAGGTGGTCGATCAGGTCATCACCGACGTCGACGACTCGGCCCAGGCGCTGCACGACCTCCAGATCTACGCCGCCATCGGCTTCACCGCAGTGCTGTTGGTCGGCATCGCGACCTACTACCGTCATTTTCTCGCGGCCTCGCTGCGCGCGCGGGTCCAGCACCACCTGCGCAAGCAGCTGTTCCATCACATCCAACGCCTGTCGATGCGTTTTTTCGCCCACCACCATTCGGGTTCGCTCGGCTCGCGGGTATCCAAGGACATCACCCACGCCGGGCTGATCGTCGACAAAGGCATCATCCAGCTGTCGATGGACCTGGTCAGCTTCCTCGTCTGCGCGATCCTGCTGGTGAGCATGAACTGGATCCTGGCGCTGATCACCTTCGTGTTGCTCTGCCTGATCGGCTGGTCCCTGCAGCATTTCCGCCCCCACATCCGTCGCCAGCGGCGCACGATCCAGGATGGCCAATCGCATATCACCGGACGCGCGGCCGAGTTCTTCGCCGGGATCTCGGTGGTCAAGGCCTTCGCCGGCGAACAACGCTCGGGGCGCGCCTTCGCCGCCACCAGCCGCTACGTCTGCGATCTCGAGGAACGCAATTCGCATCTGCAGGGCAGCTACATGGGGCTGTCCTTCGGCCTGTTGCTGCTGATCCAATGCTGCGTGGTCTTCGTCGGCGCCTACCTGATCATCACCCAGCCCGAAACGCTGACCAAGGGCGAACTGGTCGCCTTCCTGCTCTACATCGGCTTCATCAACGGCTCGCTCCAGCGCCTGCTCGATGCGATGCTGCTGCTCGAAGACGGCTTCGCCGCGCTCGAACGCATCGATGAGATCCTCAAGGTCGCCCCCGCCCCGGCCGATGCCCCCGAGGCCTGCACCCCGCCGATCTCCGGCACTCTGACCCTGCACGGCGTCGACTTCGCCTACGAACCCGACAAGCCGGTGCTGCACGACTTCTCCTTCCGTTTCGAATCGGGCAAGACCTACGCCCTGGTCGGCCCCTCCGGCGGCGGCAAGAGCACCATCTGCCAGCTGGCCCTGCGCTTCTACGACCCCCAGGGCGGCCAGGTGTTCATCGACGGCCACGACCTGCGTGACATCGACCAGGGCTGGTACCGCCACCACGTCGCGGTGGTGCTGCAGGATCCGATCATCTTCTCCGGCAACGTGCGCGAGAACATCGGCTTCGGCAAGGACGACCCGACCGACATGGAGATCGCCGCCGCGGCCACCCGCGCCCAGGCCCATGATTTCATCGAAGCCCTCGACGAAGGCTACGACACCACCCTCGGCGAGCGCGGCGTCAGCCTCTCCGGTGGCCAGCGCCAACGCATCGCCATCGCCCGCGCCTTGATGCGCAACCCCCGGATCCTGATCCTCGACGAAGCGACCTCGGCACTCGACACCATGACTGAACGCAGCATCCAGGAGGTCATCGACGGCCTCCAGGGCTCGCGCACAGTATTGGTCATCGCCCACCGCCTCTCCACGGTGCGCAACGTCGATTGCATCCTGGTGATCAAGGACGGGCAACTCGTGGAACACGGGACCTACGATGAACTGCTCGCCGCCAACGGCGTCTTCGCCGAGCTGGCCGAGGAGCAGGACGAGACCGCTCCGCGCCCAGGCTGAATGCCCCGACGCGAGACCCGCCTTTGACGGGACCCTCAAAACCCGAGGGCAAGCATTCGAACGGCACGAATCGTGGACAGGAGGTCGGCCGAGCGAGGCGTGGTTTCCGCCGTAAATGGGCCGCAGTCCCGCCGAGAACGCCAGCGAAGCGGCGAGTGACGACAGAAGAGCGTGGGAGTACGCGCCAGGGCCGCTCAAAGCCCGGCCCCTGGGAGCGCCGAGCACCAGCTCGGCATGGAAACAGGGGGTCACAACATGGGTCCATCATGCGATGGACCCATGTTGTGACCCCGTCATCCCGAGCTTTGAACGGCCCTGGGGTACGCCAGGGCGACTCAAAGCTCGCACATGAGGGCCATGCCTCGCCTCCACCTGCGTCACTACGACCCAAGCACCAAAGAGAGCCGGGCGGTTTGACGCAGGTGGAGGCGACGCAAGGCATGCCGACCTGGGGATCGGCGCTCCCGGGGCGAGCTTTGAGCGGCCCTGGGGTACGCGCCTCTGACCCTTGCCCCGGCGACGGTGCGGCGTACAAAGCCGGGCATGCACGCCGAGTCCATCGTAGTCGTCACCTGAACCGCATGCGTCCGCCTCCGGCGCCACACGGGGCGGCCTGCGGGCCGCCCCGTGTCGTTCCGGGACGCGGTGATCACGCCTGTACCGCCGAGCCAGCCATGCCCGACCCCATCGATCTGCCCACGACCTACCGCGCCATCGAGCACGAAGCCGACGTCTACCGGCGCTGGGACGAAGCCGGCTGCTTTGCCGCCGGGGCCGGCAAGCGCGCGGACAAGCCGACCTACTGCATCATGATCCCGCCGCCGAACGTGACCGGCAACCTGCACATGGGCCATGCGCTGAACAACACCCTGCAGGACACCCTGATCCGCTGGAAGCGGATGCAGGGCTTCGACACCCTGTGGCAGCCGGGGGCGGACCACGCCGGCATCGCGACCCAGTCGGTGGTCGCCAAATCGCTCGACGAAGCGGGTGAACCAAGCAAGGAGGAGCTCGGGCGCGAGCGTTTCCTGGAGAAGGTCTGGGAATGGAAGGAGCAGTACGGCGGCAACATCAACCGCCAGTTGCGCAAACTCGGCGCCAGCTGCGATTGGTCGCGCGAACGCTTCACCATGGATGCGGGCCTGTCGCGCGCAGTGCGCGAGAATTTCGTCCGTCTCTACGAGGCCGGGCTGATCTACAAGGGCGAGCGGATGGTCAACTGGTCGCCCGTGCTCCAGACCGCGCTGTCCAACGACGAGGTCGAGATGGAGGAGGTCGACAGCTGCATGTGGAAGCTGCGCTACCCGCTCAGCGACGGCTCCGGTCACATCGACGTCGAGACCACCCGCCCCGAGACCTTCTTCGGCGACACCGCGGTCGCGGTCCACCCCGAGGACCCGCGCTATGCCGCGTCCATCGGCAAGACGGTCACCCTGCCGATCGTCGGTCGCGAGATCCCGGTGATCGGCGACACCCACGCCGACCCGGGCAAGGGCACCGGGGCGGTGAAGATCACCCCCGCCCACGACCCCAACGACCATGAGGTCGGCAAGCGCCACGACCTGCCGCTGGTGCGGGTCATCGGCCTCGACGGCCACATGCTCGAAGGCGCGTCCCGGTATGCGGGCATGGAGCGTTTCGCCTGCCGCAAACAGCTGCTCGCCGATCTCGAGGCCGATGGCGTCCTCCAAGGCGCCACACCGATCCGTCACGCGGTCGGCCATTGCTACCGCTCGCATGTGCCCATCGAGCCGATGGTCACCGAGCAATGGTTCTGCAGCATGCGCCCGCTGGCCGAACGCGCGCTGGCCGAGACCCGCGCCGGCCGGGTCAGCTTCCACCCCGAACGCTGGGCCAAGGTCTACGCCCACTGGCTGGAGAACGTCCAGGACTGGTGCCTCTCGCGTCAGATCTGGTGGGGGCATCGCATCCCGGCCTGGACCTGTTCCGCCTGCGGCGAGCTGATCGTAGTGCGCGAGGATCCCACGCGCTGTCCCGCCTGCGGCGGCACCGCGCTCGAGCAGGATCCGGACGTGCTCGACACCTGGTTCTCCTCCGCCCTGTGGCCCTTCTCCACGCTCGGGTGGCCGGCCGACACCGCCGAACTGGCGCGTTATTACCCCACCGACAGCCTGGTCACCGACCGCGGCATCATCTACCTCTGGGTCGCACGGATGGTGATGATGGGCCTGTTCGACCTCGACACCCGCCCCTTCGACGATGTCTACATCCACGGCACCGTGCTCGACGAGACCGGGACCAAGATGTCCAAGTCGCTCAAGAACGGCATCGACCCGTTGGTGATGATCGACGGCGGCAACATGGAATACCACCCCGGCGGCAGCAAGCAGGCCCAGTTCTACGAGTGCCCCGGCTATGGCGCCGATGCCGTACGCTCGACCCTGTTGGACATGACCACCGAGGGTCAGGACCTCAAGCTCTCGCCCAACCGCTTCGAGGCCGGGCGCAATTTCGCCAACAAGATCTACAACGCGGGGCGCTTCCTGCTGCTCAACCTCTCGCAGCGCCCCCGCGAGCGGATGGTGACGCGCGAGGACCTGATCACCGCGCCCCTCGGCTTCGAGGAACAGTGGATCCTCGACCGTTTGCAGGCGGCGACGGCAGACTGCCAGCGCGCGCTGGCCAAGTACCGTTTCTCGGACTACATGAACAGCGCCTACCGCTTCTTCCGCGACGATCTCTGCGACTGGTACCTGGAGTGGGCCAAGCGCCAGTTCCGCGCCGGCCCGGAAGAGGCCGAATGCAGCGACCGCGTGCTGATCCACTGCTTCGACCAGGTGCTCAGGCTGCTGCACCCGGCGATGCCCTTCCTCACCGAACTGCTGTGGCAGCAGTTGCAGCCGCTGGTCGGTGGCACCGCCTGGGCCCCCGATACCTTCCTCATGCTCCAGCCCTGGCCCGAGGTCGATGAGGCCATGGTGGTGCCCGGACTCTGTGAGGCCATGGAACTGCTGCAGGCGGTGGTCTCCGGCATCCGTCAGGTGCGCAACGAGATGGGCCTGCCCGATCGCGAGCAGCTCGCGGTGCTCATCGAGCCCCAAGCCGACGAGCAACTGGCCGCGCGCATCGAGGCCGCGCTGCCCTTCCTCGCCGACCGCGCCAACGCCAGCGTGCGCATCGCCGACCTGGCCAGTGTGACCACCCGCGGCCTGACCGCCGTCGTCGGCACCATCAGCATGCGGGTCGAGTTCACCGGCGAGCAGGAGGAACTGCTCACCGGGTACCGCGCTCGGCTGGAGAAGCAGCTGGCGGCCAAACAGAAGGCGGCCAAGGGCAAACAGGCCCGGCTGGACAATCCCGGCTACGTCAACAAGGCCCCGGCCGCGAAGGTCCAGGAGACCCGCGATCTGCTCGCCGCCGATGAGGCCGAGATCGCCAAACTCCAGGCGACCATCGCCGGGCTCTGACACGGCTGAGCTCTCCCTCAGAGCCCCCGCCGGTCCGCTGGGCCGGCGGCGAAGCGCCAGGGACTCGGTCGCCACGGCCGTTTGTCGCAATGACGCGATCCGGACCACGAACGTGTCGACTGAGCGTGATGGCGCGAGGAGTTCCTGGGAAGCACGGGGCGTCGGCCAACGGCGATCGAGGTGAAAGAGCGGAGGCCGGGACGCCATTTCAATGGCGAACCACCAACCGGGAGACCGCCATGGGTTACACCACCACGCGCGAACACGGCCATCTCGATCTCCACGAGCGGCTGGCCTGGCTCGACATGTCGATCATGCTCGCCCTCCAGTCCGGGGACCGTCGTCACTTGCACGACTGGGACCGCGAACGCCGTAGCCTGCGTCGGCTGCTCGACTTCAACCCACGCCCCCAGCGCGTCGCCTGAAGCTGCGTTGTGGCGGCGGTGGCGGGTCGGCGCCAGCCGCGTATGCTGCGGCAATGGACACGCACACCGACACCCCCGAACCGTCTGCGAGCGATACCGACCAGCTGCGCGCGAGCATCGAGGCCGAACTCGCCCAGCAAGCGGCGGTCGAGAATTTCCAGGCTGAACGCCCCGATCTGTGGATCCACGTCCAACGGGTGACCCAGATCATCGACTGGCAGGAAGAGGCCGAAGACGGATGCTTCCCTCCCGGGTCGGTCTTCCTCCACACCGGCCTGCCCGATCAGCAGGTGTTCTCGCTCAAGCGGGTGCTCGAGATCAGCCTCGACACCTGCTGTGCGGTGATCGAGATCCACGGCGACAACGAACTCGAAGCCGGGACCGCGGTCATCCCGCTCGAGGCGGTGACCTGGATCGGTCTGCCGGAGCAACGCATCCCCCTGACCTTCGAGATGCGCGGGCTCACCGCCAGCGAGCCACCCGTACGCGAGCGCACCGCCCGGCTCGAGAGCGACCCGGGCGCGCGTTGAACCCGGGGCCAGGCAGCCTAGAACGGACGCCATCGAGCCAAGGAGACGCCGATGGCCACGCGCTACGATCCCGCGAACTGCCCTTGCGATCATCCCTGCCCACGCAACCGCGACTGCGAGGCCTGCAAGCGCTACCATCACGGCAGCGGCAGCCAGACCGCGTGCGAACGGCGAGCCGAGGCCGACGACTGACCCGGGCTTGATGCCACCCCCTGCCGCGCACCCCGCGCCCCGCTGGTTCTTGCCCGTCCGACCGGCGGTTCTACAACCGCGGGACGCTGGCCGGATCCCGGTCGGCACCGCGGGGAGGTGAGCATGGCCGACACGCAGACGATCAAACAACGCGAGTCCTGGGGCAGTCGGGCCGCGTTCGTACTTGCCGCCATCGGCTCGGCGGTCGGCCTGGGCAACCTCTGGGGCTTCCCGTACAAGCTGTACGCCTACGGCGGCGGCGCCTTCCTCATCCCCTACTTCATCGCCATGGTGGTCATCGGCCTGCCGCTGCTGATCATGGAGTTCGCCGTCGGCCACTGGGCCCAGAACTCTGCTCCCGGCTCGTTCGCGCGCATCCTCCGCCGCCACCGCTTCGTCGGTTGGTGGCTGAGCCTGCTCGCCTTCGTGATCATCACCTACTACGTCGTCATCCTCGCCTACTGCACCATCTACCTGTGGCACAGCCTCGGCGGCATGTTCGGCGCATCGGTCCCCTGGGCGCACAGCGCCGACGCCGCGGGTCAGCACTTCGCATCGGTTCACGCCGCCGGTGAATCCGGTGGCCCGCATTGGCCGGTGGTCCTGGGCAGCCTGGTCACCTGGCTGCTGATCTACTTCTGCCTGTTCCGCGGGGTCAGATGGGTCAGCAAGGTGGTTCTGCTCACGGTGCCGCTGCCCTGGTTGATGCTGGTCGTGCTTACCGTGCGCGGTCTGACGCTCGAGGGTTCCCAGACCGGTCTGAGCTTCTACCTCGATCCCGACTGGTCCAAGCTGGCCGTCGCCTCGACCTGGCAGATGGCTTTCGGCCAGGTGTTCTTCACTCTCAGCCTCGGCTTCGCGGTGATGCTCAGCTATGCCTCCTTCCTCCACCGCCGCAGCGATCTGAACAACAACGCCGCGATCATCGCCCTCGGCGATCTGGCCACCAGTTTCGTCGCCGGCCTCGCCGTGTTCGGCACCCTCGGCGCCCTCGCCTTCACCCAGGGCGAAGCGGTCGAAGAGGTGGTGAGCGCCGGCCCGGGCCTCGCCTTCGTCTCCTTCCCCTACGCCCTGGCCCAACTGCCCGAGGGCGTGGCGGTGTTCAGCTTCATCTTCTTCATCGCCCTGCTGACCCTGGGCATCGACTCGGCCTTCTCCATCGTCGAAGCCGTCCAGGCGGCGGTGAACGACAACAAGAAGAAATGGTGGCGCGGCGCCTGGACCCTACCGGCAATCTGCGGCATCGGCTTCCTGCTGAGCATCACCTACAGTCTGCGCGGCGTCGGACTCGACTGGCTCGGGCTGATCGATGCGGAGATCAACGGGCCCTTCGGAATCCTCTCGGTGGCCCTGGCCGAGTGCCTGGTGGTCGGCTACGCCTGGAAGGGCGAATTCATCGCCACCATGCGTGCCCACGCCAACGAGCGCAGCGACTGGAAACTCGGTCGGTGGTGGGACGTGATCGTGCGCTACATCGCGCCCTTCCTGCTGATGGCGATCATCGCCTGGTCGATGGCCGACTGGGTACGCCAGGAACAATGGTCGCTGGTCATCGCCGCTGGCGTGTTCGCGCTGGTCCCGGTGGTCATCCTGCTGCTCATGCGCGGCGATGCGCACCAGGACGAGGGCTGCAAGCCAGAGCGCCATCAGGGGGTGCCCACCGCCGCCATCCTCGGCCTGCCGGTCGCCGCCGGCGTGCTGGGCATGGTGGTCGGCTGCATCCTGATCGGCCCCACCCGCCGCGCCGCCAGCGCCGATTGGCTCAGCAGCACCCGCGCCACCGTCGCTCTGCAACGCAGCGTGATCGATGACGCGGCCCTGCCGAGCGAGGACCGCGAGCGGATCCTCGCCCTGCTCACGCCGCTGGAGCAGCGCGTCGCCGCACTCACGCTCACAGACGCGGCCGGGGCGCGCGACGACATCGAGCAATCCCTCGAGCGACTCGAGCAGGCCTGTCCGGAGACGCTGGTGACGACGATCGAACAGGCGGGCACAGCCCCCTACGTCGCCAAGGACCTCGGCAGCACCGCCTACGCCGTATTGGCGATCGCGATGATCGCCATTTCCGGCGGTCTGGCCCTGTGTTTCTTCAAGGCGATCCAAGCCGCGGGCAGCGGCGACACCGCCTACGATCTGCCGCCGGCAGACGACTCCGACGCCCCGCAGACCGAGACGACGGAGGGGCCGCCCTCCTAGCCGAGCGTGCCGCCATCTGGCACACCGTACGCATGTATCGGTGCGTGGACCCCGCACAGGCGGCTCCGGGCGCGCGATCTTCGAGCCATTGCGCGAGGTATCTCGCCCCCCGACGACGAAAGCGTCATCTGGGGGGCATCGGCAGGCCTCGCCCATCGCGAAACCGAGCGCCAACGCTCCCGTCACCGGGCCCCGCGCCCCCAGCCCCTGGCCCCGCTCCGATCCCGGATTCACGGCGCCCTGACCGACAGAAAGACAGAAAGACAGCATGCAGAACATGGAACTCCAGAACCTCGACATCAAAACGGTGCGTCCGGCCGCGTTGCCCACCCCGCTGCGCTTCGCCGGCAACGACGATCACACCCGCATCCGTTATCGCGAGGACACGAACCGGGTCATGCTGCGCGCCGCCTTCGACATGGGAGAGGACCAGTCGGGCCTGTCGTTCGAGCGCGCCGGGCCGCGATCGCACATCGCCTACGACCCGAAACGGATGACCGCCGCGATCGTCACCTGCGGTGGCCTGTGCCCGGGCCTCAACGACGTCATCCGTGCGATGGTCATGTGCCTCTGGCACCGCTATGGCGTGCGCAACATCCTCGGTATCCGCTATGGCTTCCACGGCCTGTCCGATCCGGAGATCCGGCCGATGGAGCTGACCCCGAACGTGGTCCAGGACATCCACAAGGACGGCGGCACCATGCTCGGCGCCTCGCGCGGCTACGAGAGCGAAGAGATGGTGGTCAACGGGCTGGTGCGTTACGGAATCGACCTGTTGTTCGTCATCGGCGGCGACGGATCGCAGCGCGGAGCCCACGATACCTGGACCGAGATCGAACGCCGGGGCCTGCAGATCGGTGTCGTCGGCATCCCGAAGACGGTCGACAACGACATCGCCTGGGTCGACCAGAGCTTCGGTTTCGACACCGCCGTGACCGTGGCCACCGCCGTGGTCGAAGCGGCGCACGTCGAGGCACGCTCGGCGCACAACGGCGTGGGCCTGGTCAAGCTGATGGGGCGCGATGCCGGGTGGCTCGCCGCCTACGCCTCGCTGGCGAGCATGGACGCCGACGTGGTGCTGATCCCCGAGGTGCCCTTCGACCTCGACGGCGATCACGGCCTGATCCCCTACGTGCGCCATCTGCTCGCGAAGAAGGGACACGCCTGCCTGGTGGTCAGCGAAGGCGCCGGCCAGCACCTGTTCGACGACGAACGCACCGATACCGATGCCTCGGGCAACGTACGCCACCACGACATCGGCACCTTTCTGCGCGAACGCCTGTCGGTGGCGCTGCCGGAAGCCTCACTCAAGTACTTCGACCCGAGCTACGTCGTCCGCTCGGCGCCGGCGAATGCCAACGACTCGGTGTTCTGCGCCCGTCTGGCCCACAACGCGGTCCACGCCGGGATGGCCGGCAAGACCGACATGATGCTCGGACGCTGGTACGCCAAGTTCACCCACATACCGCTGAACCTGGTCGCCAGCGGAACCAAGCACCTCAACCCGCGCAGCGCGATCTGGCGCACCGTGCTCGAGGCGACCGGACAGCCGGCGATGGCGCGCTGAGTACGCTCCACGCTGATTCCGTGGGTCGATTGCCGCGGCGGGGGCCGCAGCGCCGGCTGCGTCCGCTCACGCGCAGAGCCGACCCCGGTGCCAGCGGATCGGCTCTGCCGGCCCGCCGACTGCTGGGTTCAGTGCATGATCAGCCGATCCGCATCGACGCTCCATGAGCAGATATCACCCAGGTGCGCGGGCAGATCAGGCCCGCGCCAGCTGGCTGGTGGGGGCGTAGCAGGGTCGACTGCGCGCAGCGCAGAGCGAGCCCCCGCGAACAGAAAGCCGTGCGGACAGCGCCCGTGCTATGAATCCCAGCCGGGCTGGAAGGCCCGGCTGGGATGGCGTCAGGATTGCGGAATGGAGCTGTGGCTCAGAAGTCGCGACGCGGCGGACGATCGCCGCGACCACCACCGCCGCCGCCGGGTCCACCGGTGCGGGGGCGGGCTTCGTTGACCCGCAGGGCGCGGCCGTCCATATCGCTGCCATCGACCTGGCTGATCGCAGCTTCGGCCTGTTCGCGATCGTTCATGGTGACGAAGCCGAAGCCCTTCGAGCGTCCGCTGTCACGATCCATGATGACTTTGGCTTTCGCGACCTCGCCAAAGGGAGCGAAGAGGTCGGCGAGATCCTGATCGCCGGCCTGATAGGGCAGGTTGCCCACGTAGATGTCCATGAAAGGCTCTCTCGGCATCCGATACGCTGGAAAGACGCGCTGGTGGCGGCCAGATGCCACACCGTCGCCAGCTCAGATGGCCGATCAAGGGCGCCGGCCAACATGCGGATGCTACTCACCCGCTCCCTGCAATACAACTCGAAAGCACCGCAGCGGGCGTGCGATCGCGATCGGGCGGTGCTCACTCGGCCGGCGCACTGATCCGCACCGTCTCCCCGACCGCGACCTCGCGCTGCGACGGAACGACCGACTCGGCCCAGGCAGCGTCGATGACCATCGCCACCGTCGCGTCGGCACGCACATCGACCGGATGCAGCTCGACCACCGCCTCGTCACCGCGCAGCAGGTACAGTCGGTGGTCCGGACTCATCCCGTGCTCCGCGCCGCGTCCGATGACCACATATGTGAACTGCTCCTCACCCTCGCCCTCGCCCTGCTGGGCGGTGCTGAGCACCGGCACGTTGACCGGCGCGTCAGCCGCGAGCGGTTGCGCTGGCGCGGCGGGCTCCGGTCGGTCGACCGGGGTGGCCTGCTGTGCGTCAACGGCCCCATCGTCACGCTGCTCCTGGGCCATCGCTGGCGGCATGCCCTCGAGCATCTGCTCGAGCCGGGCGGCAGCGCGCGCGCGCTGCTCCTGGTTCAATTCCGCCGGTGCGGCGGCTGCGGCCGTGGTGGGCGTGGTCGCGCCTGGGGCGTTCGGTAGAACCACCGCCCCGGTCTCGCGCGCCAGGCGCAGCAGGGCGATGCCGGCTTCGATCGACACCTCGCCCGAACGCAGACCCGCGGCGAGGCGCCGACAGAAGGCACCGCCCTGACTGCTGCGCTCAGCGCAGTCGGCGACCAGATCGGCGGCGAGCGTGTGAGCGGCCCCGGATTCGGCAGCGCCGAGTCCGGCCGCAGCCATGATGATCGACAACAACACGATACGATGCATGGAAACTCCTCAGGTGGCCAGGGCCGACTCCCAGGTCAGGCAGGATCGGATGATGGTATCGAGGTCGCGCGTCGGCGCCCAGTCGCACAGGCGGCGCAGCCGCGTGGTGTCGGGCGCGCGGCGACGCAGGTCCTCGAACCCCCCACCGGGGTAGGCCTGTTCGTACGGGACGTGGACCACGTCGGCTCCCTTACCGTGCAAGGCCGCGACCCGTCGGGCCAGCGCGCCGATCGCGACCTCGTCGACCCCGCCGACGTTGACCACCCGGCCGACGGCCTCGGGATGGTCCAGCAGGGCCAGCAGGGCATCGACACAGTCCGCGACGTGGAGAAAACACCGCGTCTGCTCACCGTCACCGTAGACCTCGAGCGGACGGCCCGCCACGGCGTTGCGACAGAAGCGCGGCAGCACCATGCCGTAGGCCGGACTCTGCCGCGGACCGGTGATGTTGAACAAGCGGGTGATCCGCACCGGCAGCTCGCGTTCGTGATGATGGGCCAGGGCGAGGAACTCGTCCATCGCCTTGGAACAGGCGTAACTCCAGCGATGCAGGCCGGTCGGGCCGAGCACGCAGTCGTCGTCCTCACGGAAGCGCTCGCTGCGCCCCTTGCCGTAGACCTCACTCGAAGATGCCAGCAGCACCGGCAGGCGACCGTGGGTCAGCGCGGCCTGGAGCACCACCTCGGTTCCGCGCAGGTTGACCATGATGCTGTGCACGCGGCGCTCGAGGATCCGCATGACCCCCACGGCCGCGGCCAGGTGGACGATGCCGTCGACCTGCGCGGCGCACTCGTCGACCACCAGCGAATCGCAGACCGAGCCATGCACGATCTCGAGCGCGGGGTGGTCGGCCACTGCGGCGAGGTTGGTCATCTCGCCGGTCGAGCAGTCGTCGAGCACCACCACCCGATCACCGCGCGCGAGCAACACCTCGACCAGATGCGAACCGATGAATCCGGCACCGCCTGTCACCAGCAGATTTCGGGACATGGCGGGATTGTGTATCCGCCGCCGGGTCGCGCGAGGGCGAATGCCGCCCACCGGCGGCAGAGGCTCACCCGGCAGCGCAGGGCGACTCAAAGCTCGCAAATGAGGGCCATGCCGACCTGGGGATCGGCGCTCCCGGGGCGAGCTTTGAGTCGCCCTGCCCGGCAGCGAACCGCTTCAGCCGAGCAGGTCGCCGATGCCGCGCAGCAGCGCCTCGAGCAGCGACCCGCCTCCCCGGCGCGACCCGTAGTCGTGGTAATCGCTGTGATCCGAGCCATAGCTGGCGATCGGGGCGGGGTTGGCCTTACGCTCGCGGCGGGCCGCCTCCTCGGCCTGGAGCGTGCGCGCACGCTCCAGGCCGCCGGCGCCGATCCAGGCGAGGATCGCCGGCAGCTCCTCCGCGTCGAGCCACACCCCGTGGGAACGACAGGTATCGATGATCACGCCGCTGTTCCTGCCGTAATTGCGGCGGTTCATCATCTCGTTGCACACGGGGCAGTGACGATAGAGCGGCCCCTCCTGCGGCTCGAGCCGTCGCGGTTCGACCTCGCTGACGCCGCCGCTCATGCGTGCGGCGAGCCCGCGCTGTTGCGCGCGATCGGTCAATCGGGTGAAGATGCCCCGGTCGAGCCACATGCCGGCACAGCGCGGACACTCCAGGACCGTCTCTGCGCTCTCGGGCAGGGTGCGGCTGTTCAACTGCGCCTCCTCGCCGCAGGCGGGGCAGGCGAGCTCGGTGGATTCGGCGCTGATCGCCTCACGTGGAACCGGGTTGCCGCAATGGTGGCAGAACCGGGCCGCGCCGGCGACCCGGGCCAGGCAGCGCGGACACACCGCGTCGAGGTCGCGGTCATGCAGGGTGTAGGTCGCCTGGCAGTAGGGACAGGACTCCGCCCCCTCGCTACGCGGCGCGCCACAGTTGGAGCAGCGCACGATTGTCGCGTCGTGGCCCTGCGGCTCTTCGACGGTGACCACCGCCCCGCAATGGCAACGGAACCGTGAACCCGGGGCGCGCCCCGTGGCGTCGAAACAACGTCGGCAGGCATGGCAGGAGACCAGCAGGCGCATGCGCCCAGCATAGCAGGCCCACCCCGACAGGGGAAGCGACGCCCGCACAGCGAGAACGCAGGTCGCGACGCGCGCTGCGCGGCGGGCTCACTCCACCAGGCCGAGCTCGCGCATCTGACGGATGAGGTCGAAACGCAGCACCGGTTTGACGAGGTAGGCATCGCACTGACGACGGAAACTCGCGATGATGGTCTCGGAGACGTCGACCGAGGTGGTCATGATGATCGTGCTGCCCTTGCCCGGATCGAGACCGGCCCCGGCTTCTTCCTCGCGCCAGTGGCCCAGCGTGGCGACGCCGTCGAGACCCGGCATGCAGATGTCGAGCAACACCAGATCGTAGGGCTTGCCGGCGGCGAGTGCAGAACGACAGGCCTCCAGCGCCAGCTCGCCGTTCTCCACCGCGTCAACCGCACCGAAGGGCCGGACATGGCGCGCCAGCAGGCGCCGCTGCACATAATCGTCTTCCGCTACGAGACTACGCATCTAGCGTCTCCTTTGCCGGGCCCGACGGGCAGAGGCCCGCCGTACGGTGTCATCGAGCGGCAAGCCGACGAAGAAGGTGGTCCCCCTGTCGGCGTCGGTCTCGAACCACACGCTGCCGCCGAGGTATTCCTCGCCGAGCAGCTTGGTGCTGTAGGTACCCAGTCCGCGCCCCGACTCGCCCTTGGTGCTGAACGACCGCGTGAACACCCCTGCCTGGACCGGCGTGGGCATCGCCAGAGGGCTGTGGACCGCGAACAGCACGGTGCGCCGCTTGCAGGTGGCGGTGACCTCGACCCGGCCACCAGCGGGCGTCGCCTCGACCGCGTTCTTGATCAGATTACCGAGGATGCGCGAAAGCAGCACCGCATCGGTCTCCACGATGTAACTGCGCCCCGGCACCGCATGGACACTGCAGCTGGCGGCGAGATCAGGCCGCTGATAGAGCGCGACCACCCGCTGCAGCAGATCGCGGGTGTCCACGGGACCGGGGTCCAATTCCAGTTCACCGCGCTCCGCCTGGGCCAGGCTGCGATGGAAGCGGAGTTCTTCGACCAGCTGATGCGACGACCACTGCAACAGGTCGAGATGTTCACGCGTCTGCGTATCGCCGGTGAGTGTCTCGGCCACGACCTCGCCCAGCCCGGCGACCCGCGCCGCCACGTTCATGATGTCGTGAAAGAACACCCGTTCGAGCTGCGAGGACCGCGCCTCTCCGGCGAGGTCGCGCATCGTCACCACGATCAGCTCGTGGTCGGCGAGGCGATCGCGCGTGAAGACGAACTCGAACTCGGCCGTCTGCAGGCTGCCGTCGACCAGCACGCCGAGGCGTCCGCGTCCGCTGTGGGGGCACGCCGCTCCGCGTTCGACCGCGGCGAGCAGGCGCGAGGCGGTGCAATGCCAGCAGCCCCAGCTCTGGCCGCATCCGTCGCTGCCCTCGAGCGCGTAACGACAGCCGAAAGCCTCGCCCGGTCGCTTGCCGACCACGTCGATCACGGTGGGCGCGCCGGTGAGATCGAGCAGACGCCGGTTGGCCAGGACGATCCGGCGTGCAGCATCGAGCACCATCGCCGGGCCGGGAACGGCGTCCATCAGCACCTGGTAATGCGGGTGCTGCTGCAAGGCCCGCGCGAGCTCACGCAACGCGGCGGGCGAGTCGCCCGTTGCCGGGGCGGCGGCATCGACGGGGTTCTGGGACCGGCTCATGTCCGTGCGCTCCCCGCGTGCCGCATGCACGCGGCGATGATCGCATCGCCGATCCGCTCGACGCTCAGCTGCTCGACCACCGCGCTCAGCTCCACCGCTTCGCGCGGCATGCCGTAGACGATCGAGCTGGCCTCGTCTTGGGCGATGGTGTGGGCCCCGGCATCACGCATGAGCTTGAGCCCCCGCGCCCCATCGCGGCCCATACCGGTGAGCAGCGCGCCAACCGCGTTGGCGCCGGCATAGCGCGCGACGCTGCGGAACAGGACATCGACCGAAGGGCGATGCCGACTGACCAGCGGACCGTCCTTGATCTGGACCCGGTACTGCGCGCCGCTGCGCCGCAGGACCATGTGCCGGTTGCCCGGCGCGAGCACCGCCCGGCCCGGGCCGACCAGATCCCCATCACGGGCTTCTGAAACATCCATCGCGCTCTCGCGATCCAGCCGCTCGGCGAAGGTGCGGGTGAAGTGTTCGGGCATGTGCTGCACGATCGCCATCCCTGGTCCGTTCGCCGGCATCGCGCGCAGGATCGCCGCCAGCGCCTCGGTACCGCCGGTACTCGCCCCGATCGCGACGACCGCGTTGGTGGTCCGGGTCAGCGCCTGCGGGCTCGGCCGGGCGATGGACTGACGTCGTGTCAACAGCTTGCCGACATCGGCGAACGCCGCTGCCTTGACCGTGTCGCAGAGCATGACCCCGAGCTCGCCGACCGCGTAGGCGGCATCCGGCTTGCTCAGCACATCGACCGCACCCGCGGCCATCGCCTCGCAGGCCAGCAAGCCTCCCGCCGCGGTCAACGAGGAGACCACCACCACCGGCATCGGTCGATGCTGCATCAGTTTGTGGAGGAAGGTGATGCCGTCCATCCGCGGCATCTCGATGTCGAGCGTGATCACATCCGGTCGCCGCTCGAGGATCAGATCCCGGGCGATATAGGGGTCCGGCGCGGTGCCGACGACGGCGATCCGCGGGTCGCGCTCGAGCTCACGCCCGAGCACCCGCCGCACGACCGCCGAATCGTCGACCACCAGGACGCGGATCATGCCTGACCACGTTCGCCTGGACCGGCTGTCCCCTGGACCGCAGTCCCGTGGAAGATCCGCCCCGTTCCCACGTCCTGCAGCGTGCAGCGCCACAGCAGCGGGCCCTCCATCCCCGAGTAGCAGCGGCTCCAGTCATCGCCGCACAGTTCGCTCCAACGAGCCTCCGGCATCACGGTGCAGTCGGGCACGCCGAAATCACAGGTCCCCGTCTCTTCGGTGACCAGACCGGCGAACACCCCGGCGGTGATGTTGACCAGTTCCTTGAGAAAGGTGACCCCCTGCTGATCGGCTTCGCTCTCCGATTCGCGTTCGCCCAGCAGGTTGGCCGCCATCTCGCGCAGGCCCGGCAGCGTGCCTGCGACGGCCACCGTGCCGCGGACCACGCCTTCGAGTTCGACCTCCGAATGCAGATAGGGGCCATCCTCGTCGATCACGGCACCGGGCGGGGCGGGATCGACCAGGACGAAGGCGACCTCCTCGCAGATGTCGCAGAACGCGGCGTCGAGCTCTTCGGGATCGGGCATACGGAAACTCATCGACAGACCTCCAGCACCTGGGTCACCTCGGCGCGCACGCTATCGGGCGTGAACGGCTTGCGCAGGAACGCGCGCACGCCCAGAGACAGCAGTTCCTCACGGCGTTCGCGACTGCGATCGCTCGATATCACGATCACCGGCGTACGCTGCAGGCGGCCCGCCTCTGCCAGATTATGGATCAGCTGCACTCCATCCATCTCGGGCATGTGCAGATCGGAGAACACCAGATCGAGCTCGTCGCGCTGCAACAGCTCCCAGGCCTGCTTGCCGTCGGCGGCTTCACAGATCTCCTCGAGATCGAGGCCCGACAGGCGAAGGCTCTTGGCGAGCACCGAGCGGATCAGGCTCGAGTCGTCGACGATCAATACGCGCAGTCCCATGCGAAAACTCCTAGAAAGGCAAGACCCGGCCGGCGATGCGCAGCCGGGTCGCGCCGTCGTCGATATGCAGGTAGAGGGTGCGGGAGAGCGTGCCACCGAGGTCGGTGGCGGCGATGACGATGTTGTTCTTCCACAGGACCTTGCGCAGCACGGTGGCGTTGCGCTCGCCGATGCGGAACCGGCCTTCCTCGTCGAGCATGCTCGCGCCGCCGACGGCCTTGGCCACCAGCCGGTCGCGCTTCGCCCCCATGTCGTAGACCTTCTGCAGCAATCTGGTGGTACCGGTATCGGTGAACCGCGCCGGCCAGCTCGCCGCCTGATTGGGATCCATGCGCGAGAGCGGCAGCTGGGCGTGGAGCAAGCCGCCGACCCGCGCGACCGGGTCGTAAAGCGAGAGTCCGACGCAGGAGCCGAGGCTGTAGGCCGTCAGCACCTCGTAGGGGTCGCGCGAGACCGCGAGCTCGCCCACGCCGACCGGCCGGGTGCAAGAGCCTTCACGTACGTGATATCCGGTTCCGGTTCCGGTCGCCATGCCTTCAATCCTTCACATAGACCGACGGACGCAGACAGCGCAGACCGCAGTGCATGCCGGTGAGACTCTCGGCGTGGCCGACGAACAGCAGTCCACCGCGCGGCAACAATCGGGTGATCTCGTGCAGCAAGGCCCGCCGTACATCGTTGTCGAAGTAGATCATCACGTTGCGGCAGAACACCGCGTCGAGCGGACCCTGCAGCGGGAACGGCGGGCGCGACAGGTTCAGCCGCTTGGGTACGATCAGGCGCCGGAGCGCCTGCGTCGCCTGCCACACCGGTCCCTTGGGTCCAAGCTCGCCGGTCCGGGTGAAATACTTCAACCGGAGGTTCTTCGGAACCGGCTTGAGCGACTCCTCGCCGAAACGCCCTGCCGCGCAGGCGGCCAACACCTGGGTGTTGATGTCCGATGCGAGAATGCGCAGATCGCAGCGCTCGAGCGGCAGGCTCTCGCATGCGCTCAGCGCGATCGAATGCGGCTCTTCGCCGGTGCTGCACGCGGCAGACCAGATCCGCAGCCGGGTCTGCCCGGCGGCCTGGCGTTCGTTCAAATGGTTGGCGAGGATGTCGAAGTGCTGCGCCTCGCGGAAGAAGCTGGTGACGTTGGTGCTGATGGCATCGAGCAGGCTCACCACCTCCATCCCGCTCTCGTCCTCTTCGACATGACGCAGGTAGGCCCTATGATCGCTGAGCCCCAAGGCCCGCATCCGCTTGCCGATACGCGCGCGGACCAGCGTCACCTTGGCATCGCTGAGGCAGATGCCGCTGTGCTGGTAGATCAGACGCCGGAAGGCATCGAAGGTCTTGGCGTCGAGCGGTTCGGATTGGGGCATGTCGATGAGCATCGGCGGAGTCCCGAGCGAAGAGGGAAGGGGCGAGCGCGGCGTGGTCGGCGAGGCCGGAGCGTGCACGGATCCGCCTCCCTACGAGGCCCGGGAACCAGCACAGCGCTCTGCGCCCGGCAGAGGCAGAAGTGCCAGATGGCAGCCCTGGGGGCCGACGAACTGCGCACCGGCACGAGCGTGCCGAGCGCCCGCGGCCGTGCGCTGATGCCAGACCGGCACCGCACGCGACGCCGGGCTCGACACGCCTTCGCCAGGCGCGGTGGCGTGGATCATCACCGTTTGCTTCCTGCTCATGACCTTCTCCCGCCGATGGGTTGTCGTGCTTGTTGCGAGGCCCGGTCGGCGATCCCGGCTCCCGCGTGAGCCCGGTAGCCAGCCGCACCGGCGTCCGCCGCGAGGGCCTGGCTAGAAGTCCTTGTAGTCCTCATCGTCGAGCGACATGGCGGTATCGGCCCTGCCCACGCTCGCCCCGGCGGTCCGGGACGACTGCGCTGCCGGTCTGCGCACCGGCGCGGCTTGCCGGCCCGGCACCGCAGGGGCATGCGCGTAAGCCGGATGCCTGGCGATGCGTTGACCGCCGACAGCGGAGGAAACGCCGCCGGTCTCGGCCCCGCCGACCAGCCGCACCAGACTATTGACCATTTCGTTGAGCTCGCCGGCCTGGGCCGCGAGTTCCTCGCTGGCCGACGCACTCTCCTCGGCGTTGGCTGCGTTGGACTGCGTCACCTGATCCATCTGCGTCACCGCCTGGGTCACCTGATCGATGCCCTGGGCCTGTTCCTGCGACGCGGCGCTGACCTCGGTGATCAGCTGGCCGACCTTGTTCACGCTGCCGACGATGCGCTCGAGGATGCCACCGACCTCGCTGCTGACCTCAACGCCGCCGACCGCGTTGCCCTGAGCACCCTGGATCAACTCCGAGGTGTTGCCCGCCGCCTCGGCACAGCGCTGGGCGAGGTTGCGCACCTCTTCGGCGACCACCGCGAAGCCCTTGCCGGCCTCGCCGGCGCGCGCTGCCTCCACCGCCGCATTGAGCGCCAGCAGATTGGTCTGGAACGCGATCTCGTCGATGGTCTTGATGATCTTCGCCGTCTCGTCGGCCGAGGTCTTGATCTTGCTCATCGCCTCGTCGAGCCGGCCCATCGCCGCGCGGCCCTGCTCGACCGCCTCGCTCGCCTCGCTCGACATGCCGTTGGCCTGTTGTGCATTGTCGGCATTCTGGCGCGTCATCGCCGCCATCTGCTCGAGACTGGCGCTGACTTCCTCCAGGCTCGAAGCCTGTTCGGTCGCCCCCTCGGCCATCGACTGGCTCGATGAGCTGACCTGATCGCTGGCCGAGCGCACCTGCTCCGAGCCACTCGACAGACCCTTGATGATCCGCTTGAGCGCACGCCCGATGCTCATCGCGAGCACGATACCCAGAACCAGGGCGATCACGAAACCCACACCCATTCCGGTGAAAGTCAGGCCGCTGGCCAGGGCGCTGTCGGACTGCGCGGCCTCACCCTCGTGGAGAGCGTGTTCCCGGTTGAGGGCGATGATCTGATGGAGATATCCCAGTGCCTCCTCCTGCTTCGCGCGCGCGTCCACCAGGGCCAGCCGGGATGCCTCGTCGCGCAGGTTGATCGCGTGCTCCGCGACATCGGCCATGGCGTCGAACTTCTCGAACACCGTGCGCATCGCCGGGCGCATCTGCTCGTCGACCACCGCATGTGCCTGTTCCGACGCACCACCTGCCACGTGTTGCCGCACGCCAGCCACGCTGAGGTGGAACTGGTCGTGGGCGGACCGGATCTCGTCGAGCAAGGTCTCGATCTCCGGATTGTCGATCGGGTCGGTGGCCATCCACTTGCCGAAGGCGCATTGGGTGGCATCGCCGCCGTGGCTGATGGCGTGACCGTCAGCGATCGAATCCTGCACCTCGTTCACCAGTTTGTAATGATCGCCACGGAATTTCTGCAGATGACGCATCAGTGCATCGGGATTGCGCAGGTCCAACTTGTGCAGCTCGTCGATCCGGGTGAAGAAGGCATCGTTGACCCGTGCCCAGCTGGCCACCGCCGGCTGCCACTCGCGCCACAGCCGTGCCTCCTCGTCGGCATGTGGCAGCTGCTCGTAGATCGCGAAGGCGGCGCCATAGGTCTCGCGACAGCGCTCCACGTTTTCGAGCTGACGCTCGAACCCCGCGTCGTCGAGGTCGGGGATCAGCATGGTCCGCTGCGCCACGCGCAGGGCCTCGATCGCGCGTTCTGCCGTGAGCAGGTTGTCGACCGAGGGCATGGACACGTCATTGATCTCTTCGACGTGGCCGGCGAGTCTGCTCACCCCCCAGACGCCGATGCCGCCGACGCCGAGGGTGATCACGGCGACGGCCGTGAATCCGGTGATGAGCTTCGCTCCGAGGGTCATATTGCCGAACATGGGGGGGCTCCTGTGATTGGCTGCGGGAGTGTGACCCCAGGGAGCGCGCTGCTCATGACACTGCGAGCAGTGCCGGACGCGACCGCGCCTGCGCGCGGCCACGCCCCCTCCGAGGGCCCGGGCTAGGGGCGTAACCCCTAGATGTGAAAGAAGAAAGGTGGGCCGGAGCCCTATGCTCGCAGCCCTTGGGTTGTGGGCGGAGGCCCACCTTAAAAGTCCTTGAAGTCGTCGTCGTCGAGTGGGATCGCCTCATCGGCCCGGTTCCGGCTGGCGCCTGCGGCGACCGGGCGTCCGGCGGCCTGCTGGCGCTGCTGATCCTGCCCACCGACGGTCCCGCCGCGCGCATGCTCGGTGGCGCCACGGTGGTGGAGATTCAGCTGCTGGTGCAGATGTCCTGGCTGGATCGGGTGGTGCTGGTGGCCATGGGGCCGGGGCGCTGACCGGCTGGCGCTGGCCATCTCGGCGTTGGAGCCACCGACGATCCGCACCAGGGTGGCGACCATCTCGTTGAGCTCCTTGGCCTGCGCCGCGAGTTCCTCGCTGGCCGAAGCACTCTCTTCGGCATTCGCCGCATTGGACTGCGTCACCTGATCCATCTGCGTCACCGCCTGGGTCACCTGATCGATGCCCTGGGCCTGTTCCTGCGACGCGGCGCTGACCTCGTTGATCAGCTGGCTGACCTTGCCGACCGATCCGACGATCTCTTCGAGGATCCCCGCGACCTCGCTGCCGACCTGGACCCCGCCGTCGGCGTTGGTCTGGGCGCCTTCGATCAACTCGGCAGTGTTCTTCGCCGCCTCGGCGCTGCGTTGGGCGAGGTTGCGCACCTCCTCGGCGACCACCGCGAAGCCCTTGCCGGCCTCGCCGGCCCGGGCCGCTTCCACCGCCGCGTTGAGCGCCAGCAGATTGGTCTGGAACGCGATCTCGTCGATGGTCTTGATGATCTTCGCCGTCTCGTCGGCCGAGGTCTTGATCCTGGTCATCGCGCTCGACAGCCGGCGCATCGCCTCCTGGCCGGTCTGGACCGCCTTCGATGCGTCGCTGGCCATGCCGTTGGCCTGACCCGCGTTGTCGGCGTTCTGCCGCGTCATCGCCGCCATCTCCTCAAGGCTGGCGCTGACCTCCTCCAGGCTCGAGGCCTGCTCGGTCGCACCTTCCGCCATCGATTGGCTCGAGGAGCTCACCTGTTCGCTGGCCGAGTTGACCTGGTCCGAGCCGGTGGTCAGCCCGGCGATCACCGCGCGGATCGGCCCGGTGATGCCCAAGGTGATGAAGATCGCGAGCGCTATGCCGATGGCCGCGGCCACGATCAGACCTATGATCATCAGCGTGCTGGCGCTGCTGAGGCGATCGCGTGCCTCGTCAGCGATCTGCCGGGTATGCTCGATCGCCGCATCCGCGGTCGCCCTGCTCGAATCGATCAGCTCCTGGCCCACCAGGTCGCGCTGCTCGCCGGTGCGCCGCAACGTGCGGAAGCCACCGAGGAAGTCGTTCATCGCCCGCGCGTAGCCGTCAGCCGCGCGCTTGGTGCTGTCGATGCGCTCGAGATCGGCCTCGAGCCTGGTGATCTGGCGCAGCGCTGCGAAGAGCTGGTCCATCTTGGGGAAATTCGCCTGACCTTCGCGCATCAGCTCCGGATCGCGCAGGGCCTGGGCCTTGAAGGTCGCGACCCGCGTCTCGTTGCCGAGGTAGCGGATGTCCCCGGCGAGGGTCACCTTCTGCATCCGCTCGCGCATGTCGGTCTCCAGCTTCTCGAACTGACCGGACGCGTAAGCATCGACGGCATCGACATAGCTTCCGGCCGCCTGATCCATCGCCGCGCGCTCTGCGGCGGTATCGACCTGCTGGGCGCCCGCGCGACGCACGGTGGCGAGGTAGTCGCGCATCGCCTGCTGGTACGACGCCGTGGCCTGACGGATGGTGGCGAACAAGGCCTGATCCCCGGCGTCGCGCGTGATCGCGTCGACCGCGTCGAGCGTCGGGCCGACCCGGTCGAGTGTGGCGATCGTCGCTTCCATCGCCGCCCAGTCCTGTTCGGCCTGGGCCTTGAAATTACCTACACGGACCTGCGTTCCGATGCTCTGTACCGTCTCGGCCGCCTGCAATTTGGCCATACGCTCGTCGAGGTCGGTACGGAAGGCCGCGACCTGGGCTTCGACGAAGGCGTTGCAGTTGGTCATGTAGGCGTCGGCATTGCTGTCGAGTTGACCCCGCGCTTCGGCCAGGGTCTCGGTCGCATCCTGGGTCTGCTCGACCAGCTTGCTGTATTTGTCGTTGGCCGACCCGGCGGTGGCCAGCTCGCCGCTCAACGCGGTCAGGTGCACGGCCCGCTGGTCGAGTTCGCGCCCCTCCTCCAGGGCGTGCTCGATGTTGGCCAGCTCCTCCTCGGCCTCGCGCAGATAGGAGGCGTCCTCGGTGAAGCCATAGCCGCGCATGTCGTACATCACGCGGTTCGCTGCGCCGCGCAGCTTGGCGGCGAACACCACCTCGGGCACGTATTCATCGGCGAGCTTGGCGGACTCGCCTTCGACCGAACTCATCTGGAATACACCGATGCCGCCGAGAATGGCAGCGATCGCGATCAACAAACCGAATCCGACGCCGATCTTGGCGCCGAGGCGCATGTTCTTGAACATGATAAAGGCTCCTGGTTGCTGGACTGGAAGAGGAATGGTTGGGGATGTCGGGGGCGGCAGGGCCGCGTTCGGCGGTTCAGCTGCGCGACGCCTCGGCGATCGCCTGGACGTCGTCGGTGGTAAGCACCCGGTCGCTGTCGAGCAGCATCACCACCTTCTCGCCGACCTTGCCCATCCCGAGGATGAATTCGGTGTCGACGCTGGAGCCGAACTCGGGCGCCGGCTCGACCTGACCGGTTTCGATGTCCATCACCTCGGAGACCGAATCGACGATGATCCCCATGGTGATGGTTGCGTCACGGTTCTCGACCTGGACCACGATGATGCAGGAGACGTCGGTGTCGTCCTGCTGGGTGAGATCGAACTTGCGTCGCAGATCGATTACCGGGATCACCTTGCCACGGAGATTGATCACCCCGCGGATGAACTCGGGCGTCTTGGGCACCCGGGTGACGGCCATCAGCCCGATGATCTCCTGGACCTTGAGTATCTGCAGGCCGTATTCTTCATCGGCCAGGCGGAAAGTCAGGTACTTCCCGGCGACCCCGGCCATGCTGTCGTTGCTCATAGAAGGTCTCCTTCGGTCGCTGCCGCCACCGGTGCATGTTGGTTGCTGCGGTCCCGGTTCGCCTCCGGTGCCGCCTCGTCATCGTTGCGTTCGCCGTGATCGGCGAGCCGGACCAGTCCCATCACGTCGACGATCAGGCCAACGGTACCGTCGGGCATGATCGCCCCGCCGCTGATGCCATCGGTCTTTTTCATCCCCGCGCCGAGGGCCTTGATCACCACCTGTTGTTGGCCGAGCAACTCGTCGACCATCAAGGCCACGTGGCGCTCTTCGTCCTCGACCACGACACACAAGGCGCGCGTCGGATCGCTCTCACCGCCCACGACGTCGAACAGCCGGGCCAGGCGGTGCATGGGGACCAACCGCTCCTGCCAGCGCAGCATTTCGCCGCGCTCGAGCAGGATGGGGAGTTCTCCGGCACCCGGACGCAACGACGTGACGATCGACAGGGTCGGGATGATGTATCGATCGTCGCCGACCCGGACCACCATCCCGTCGATCACCGCCAGGGTCAGCGGAAGACGGATGCTGAAACAGGTACCGCGTCCCGGTTCGCTGCTGATCTCGATCTGACCACGCAGGCTCTCGATGGTGCGTTTGACCACGTCCATCCCGACTCCGCGACCGGAAACCTCGCTGACCGTCGCGGCGGTCGAGAACCCGGGCGCGAACAGCAGCTGTCCGACCTCCCGCTCGCTCGGCTCTTCGCCATTCTCGAGCAGGCCGCGTTCGCGCGCCTTGGCCAGGATCGCGTCCCGATCGAGCCCGCGCCCGTCGTCCGCGATCTCGATGTAGATGCTCCCGCCCTTGTGGAAGGCCCGCAGCTCGACCCGCCCCTTGCGGGACTTGCCGGCCGCCTCGCGCTGGGCCGGATCTGCCTCGAGCCCATGATCGATGGCGTTGCGCACCATGTGCACCAGCGGATCGCCGATGCGATCGACCACGTTCTTGTCGAGTTCGGTATCGTCTCCGGTGGTGATGAAATCGACCGGTTTGCCCAGTTTGCGCGAAAGGTCGCGCACCAGCCGCGCCATGCGCTGGAAGGCGCCGCGCACCGGCACCATCCGCAGACCCGTGCCGAGCTCCTGCAGCTCACGGGTGAGTTTGCCGACCTGCGACAGGTGCGCCGTGACCTGCACATCGCCGACTTCGGCCTGATCGACCGAACGGGTGACCATCGACTGGGCGATGACCAGCTCGCCGATGAGGTCGACCAGATGATCCAGCCGCGCGGCATCGACCTTGACCGACTCCTTGACCGTCACCGCCTGGCTGGAGCGCGCATTGCGCATCGCTTCGGCGACCTGCCGCGCACTCGCCACCCCGTCCTCGACCAGGGCCCGCGCCATCCCGCTGGCATCCTTCTTCGGCAGGTTGTGCTTGGTCACCGTGGAGGTCAGCTGCCGGTGATCGACAAGACCGCTGGCAACCAGCGCCGCGGTCAGCTCATCGGCGCGTATTGCCGTCGATTCGCGCCGACCCACATCGCTGTCCGGATCCATCGCGCTGCGCACGCGCGCGGCAAACGCGGCCACGTTGACTTTGCGCGTCGGCTTCTCGCCGCTCTCGACGAAACGCTTGAGATCCTGGACCTGTTGCCGGATGATGTCGACCGCGTCGAACACGACGTCGGTGACCGCCGCGTGGATCCCGACCTCGCCCTGCCGCGTACGATCGAGCAGGCTCTCGGTCTCGTGCGCGACCCGGTTGATGATGTGCGCCCCGAAAAAACCAGCAAGACCCTTGACCGTGTGGAAACTACGGAAGAGGCTGTTGAGCGTCTCGTCATCCTGGTTGCCGGCCTCGAGTTCGAGCAGCTGGACGTCGGCGTTCTCGAGATGATCGCGAACCTCGCCGAGGAACTCGGCCATCTCCTCCGGATCGCGGCTGAACTCCAGCCCCTCGCCGAGATCGCCCTTGGTCACCGATTCGCTCGGATGCAGCGCATCGCCATCCGCGCCGGCATCGGCGCGGCCGTCGAGGCGCTCGAGCAGACCGCGCTGGTCCTCCGGCTTGCCTGCGCGCTCACCCACGCACCAGGCGATGTAAGCGCGGATCCAGTCGACCGCCTCGAGCAGGGCGTCCATGGCCCCGGCCGGCGGCGCGCCTTCCTGGATCACCTCCTCCATCTGATGTGCCAGCTCTTCGAGTTCGTCGATCCCGAGGGCACCGGCTTCGCCCTTGAATGTATGGACCATCCCCTTGGCCGCATCGCGGGATTTCAGATCGCCCGAACGCTCCCAGCTCATCAGGTTGGTCTCGAGCTCCTCGAGCAGGCTCGTCGCGCGGGAGACGAACTCGCCGAACAACTCGGCGTCGACGTGTTCGGGCAGCGTGATCTCGCCGGGCAGCCGGATCTGTTGTTCCTGGTGCTGCCGCAGGTTGACAACGAAGGTCACCGCCTCCGGATCGCACCCCTCGACCAGGGCCTCGAGCGCGGCGACTGCGCTACGCACCTGGCGCCCCGCCTGCGAGGGGTCGAGGTCCGGCTCCTCGAACAGGTGATTCATGTAGCCCACGCCCCACACACCGACCTCGCGCAGGGCCTGCAAGGCGGGATGCTCGCCCTGCGTCTCGACCAGGGTCTCGAAGGCGGTCAGCACCGGGAGAAAGGTCGAGAGGTCGTGCCATTCGATGTCCACCGCCACCGCGGCGAGTTCATCGACGTTCTCCCGCGCATCCTGGAACTCGTCGCTGCTGTCGTGGGCCATGCCCGCCTCCCGCCGCCTCGGATCTGCGTGGGCACCAGCTGCAAGGGCCGTGCCAACTCGCAGCAGCATCCGATTGCGACCTATGTTCCCGCCGGCCAATGACTTGCGGGCCAACGCACGCTGCCGGCACAAGGTACCGGCAGCCCAAGCTGTTGTTGGCCCATGACTTATGCCATTCCAGGCCTCAATCCTGCGGCGTGTGACATCGGTCGCCTGACAGATTGGCGCACGGCCGTCTGCCAATCTGTCAGACTTCTGCCAGCATGGCAGGCGCCGCGCCTGCCGATATCAGGCCCGCACCACGCCGGAAGCACCGGAATCGACGCCGTAACCACTCAGGGGCTGCGCCCCTACGGTCCTCACTGCGTGAGGACCTTCCCCCTGGCTTTGTCGTGGTTCGCCTGAATCTGCCTGCAGATTCAGGTGCAGGCGGATCGGTTGCGCCGAAACGTATCCGCCCACCACCACTCGGCGCCAGACCCCATCGCGTACGATGGGGCCCAGAATTGCGGGCGTCGGGGCGGCCCTGCGCAGCAGGGAGAAGAGCCCCCGAACATAGAGCGGCGCAGGCTGCGACCGCTATGATGAGCCCTTGGGCTGCGGACGGCGCCCGCGCCATGGCTGGTAGCCACTCATGCCCGATGGGCCTGAGTGGCTACGCAACGCCGGCCTGCCCGGAGAGCGGGCGTGGGTGTTCGGACCGCCGTCCGCGGGGCTTGGCCACACAATTGCTATGCGTGATGCATGAAGCTCATCCCCGCCATGATCGCGGCGACATACGCGTCAGGCGCTTCCGGAGCGTGGCCGGTGATCGCACTCGCCTCCCTGGTGCTGTGGTCGGTGACGGTGATCGGACTCGTGCTGGCGATGCGTCGAGTACGCAGACAGCCCGGACCACGAGCGCTCGCCGACGATCTCGAGCGGATCATCGATCGGCTGCCGGTCGGCGTGCTGGTGATGGACCCGATCTCCCGCACGGTGATCGACGCCAACCCCCACGCCTGCGAGCTGCTCGGTCCGGAGCTCACCGCGCCCGGGGCTTGCGACTGCGACCGGCTCAACGACGGCCACGCGCCGCCGCGCTGTCCGGCGCTCAACGGCAACGAGGACCAGTGCATGGGCGAATGCGTCCTGCGCCTGAAGGACGGCAGCGAGCGCGTGGTCGACAAACGCGTGGTCCCGATCCACCTGCACGGCCGCCTGCTGTTGCTCGAGACCTTCGCCGATCGGACCGCCGCGCGCCAGACCGAAGCCGAACTACGCGCGGCCACCGCCAAACTCGAGCAGGCCCTGGCCTACGCCGAGGCCACCGCCCGCCGGGCGGACGAGGGCAACGCGGCCAAGAACGAATTCGTCGCCCACGTGACCCATGAGTTGCGCACCCCCCTCAACGGCATCGTCGGCATGGCATCGCTGCTGCGCGACACGCCGCTGAACGAGGAACAGCAGGAATACATCCGCATCATACGCTCCTGCAGCAAGGGGCTGGCCACGCTGGTCAACGATCTGCTCGACTTCTCGCGAATCGAAGCCCAACGCCTGGAGCTGGAGAGCATCACCTTCTCGCTGCGCGAGCTGCTCGACGACATCCACGGCCTGATGGCCCCCCGCGCCGCCGACGTCGGCCTCGAGTTGAGCCTGCACGTCGCCCAGAACGTACCGGAAGAACTGCGTGGAGACCCCGCACGACTGCGCCAGGTGCTGGTCAATCTGGTCGACAACGCGATCAAGTTCACCGAAGCGGGCTCGGTGAGCATCCAGGTCAGACAGGTGCTCGCGGAAGCCGGACAATACGTACTGCGCTTCGCGGTACACGACACCGGCATCGGGGTCGACCCGGCCCTGCGCGACCTGCTGTTCGAGCCCTTCCGCCAGGCGCCGACCGCCAGCCATACCGCCGGTACCGGCCTGGGCCTGGCCATCTGCCGCCGCCTGGTCGAACTCCAGGGTGGCGAGATCGGCATCCTCACCGACCAGGCGCAAGGCTCCTGCTTCTGGTTCCAGCTGCCTTTCAGCCAACCGACCCCCCACGAGACCGGTGCTCCGGGCACCACCAGTCGTGGTCGACTCGCGGTGCGTCCTCTGCACGGCGGACAGCCCCGGGTGCTGCTTGCGGAGGACAACGAGATGAACCGCAAGGTGGTCGGCCTGCTGCTCGAACGGCTGGGGTGTCGCGTGGAGGCTGTCAGCGATGGCGCGGCGGCGATCGATCGCCTGCGTCACCAGGACTTCGACGTGGTGCTGATGGACTGCCTCATGCCGACGCTCGACGGCCTGGAGGCAACCCGTCGCCTCCGCAGCCCGGACTGGGGCACACGCGACCCCGCCCTGCCGGTGATCGGACTCTCGGCCCACACCCTGCTCGCCGACCGTGAACGCGCCATGGCTGCGGGGATGGACGCCTACCTCGCCAAGCCCGTTCGCGCCAGCGAACTGGCAAGTACCCTCGATACTCTGCTGCGCCGCGCGCATGCCGCCGCGGCGGCGGAGACGGAGACGACCTCATGAGAATACTGGTCGCAGAAGACGACTTCCCCTCGCGGGTCCTGGTCCAACGCTCCCTTCAGCCCTACGGCGAGGTCCAGGTCGCGGTCAACGGCAAACAGGCGCTCGCCGCCTGCGAGCGGGCCATCGCCACCGGCCGGCCCTTCGATCTGCTCTGTCTCGACATCATGATGCCGGAGATGGACGGCCTGGTGGTGCTCGACCGGGTCCGGGCGCTCGAGCTCGAAGCGGGTATCGAGGGCCTCGCTCGCTGTCGCGTGCTGATGGTCACCGCGCTCGGTGACAGCCGGCATGTGATCACCGCCTTCAACTCGCAATGCGAGGCTTATCTGGTCAAGCCCTTCGAGAAGGACGACCTCCTGGCCAAGCTCGCAGAGATGGATCTGATCCCGACCCCGCCGAGCGACTGAGCGATCGCCGGCGCGTTGATCCTACAGGTCTGGGACGCGGCTTGCGCCAGGGGCCGCATCCGGCTATATTCCATTCCCCTGGAAAAGTGCGCATGACCATGCGCACTTTTCCAGGGGAAT
>CAZTGE010000026.1:0-38688 GCA_964612995.1 uncultured candidatus Brocadiaceae bacterium
TGCTGGAAGACAAGATCGTTCAGCAGGCCTTGGTGTGGATCCTGGAGTGCATCTACGAAGAGGACTTCACGCTAGTGACGACCGAGGCGCCGGTGGAGCGCGACGAGCGGCAGCGAGGAAGCTGGGGTGCGCGTGAGAGCGCGAGGGGGCAGCGCCCCCTTCCCAGGAACTTCTCGCGCCATCACGCCTGTTCGACTCATTCGCGGTCTGAATCGCGTCATTGCAGCCAAGGACGATGGTGACCGAGTTCCTGACTCTTTGCCGCCGGCCCGCAGGGCCGGCGGGGGCTCTGATGGAAGCGTTCAATCGTCAGCCGGTGCCGAGACGTCGTCGTTCGGTTCCGACGGTAGGCCTATGAAGCAGAACCGCAGGCCCATGAGCAGCAACGCCACAAGCACCAGCAGTGCGAGCAGGAGCGGGATGCGCCGGTCGGTCTCTGCACTCATGGCGCACAGGCCAGGCGGGCCTTCACTCCACGATCCACAGGGTGCGGGTGATCGGCTGTGCGGTCTGGGTGCGGGGATCGATGCCGCTGCCGAACTGCCAGGCGACGATGGCGATCTCGAGCGGGAGCGGGGCGCGTTGGGGGATCTGGTCGAGGACCAGGGCGCCGTCGACGATGCGGGCCGGGCCGTAAGCGACGTAGTAGGAGACCGGCAGGCCGGCGTCGCTGGTCGCCTGCAGCGGGAGCGGATCGGCGCCGGCGCTGAGGTCGGGCGGTTCGGGGAAGGTGATCGTCTGCTGTGCGCCCTGCTTGAGCCGGTGGAAGCCGCGCGGGGCGTAACCGACCAGTTCGCTGTAGCGGTGGTCGGCGTCGCCGGGGCTGTAGGCCATGAACAACAGACGCGGTCGGCGGTCGGCGGGGGCGGTGGCGCGGTAGCGGATGGTCAGGCGCTGGTCTGCGGTGGCCACGAGCGGACCGCTGACCGCCTTGACGGCGATCGGGGTGGCGGCATGGCTGCAGGGCTCGCCGGCGCGGGCCCAGCGGGGCGGCTGATCGTCGGCTGTGGGGCCGGGGTAGCTCTCGGCGTAGGCGGGGTGGACGGCGAAGGTGGCGTGGTCGATCCAGTCGAGGCCGAGGAAGAAGTAGCGTGCGCCGGCGTCGAGCCAGTAGCGGTCCTGCCAGCGGATGAACTGGTCGCGTTTGCCGACGAGACCGGCGTGGTAGGCCGCGGTGGCGCGGGCGAGCTCGCCATCGAAAAACCAGGCGCTGATATCCGGGTCGCCGGTGTAGTCTGCGACCGGCGCCGGCGGCGGGGCCGCGGGATTCTCGAGTGCGAGGCTGCCGAGCCAGCCGGTGGCCGGGTCGATCGTCCGGCAGCGCACCGCGGCATCAGGATCTCCGGGCGGATCCTCGGGGATGCGCGCGCGTGCCGCCGCGGCGAGATAGGCGGCGAAGTAATCGGCGTTGCGCTGCGACCAGCTGAAGTGGCCGGCGCCGGGTTCGACCGCCAGGCTGACCAGGTGGCCAGGCTCACGTGCGCGCGCGGCCGCCAGGGCGTCGCGCGGGTGCATCCAGGCCGGTTCGAGACCAGTGGCGGTGCGCATGCGCCCGCCGAACTCGTCGAACTGGCCGAGCATGACCAGGCAGGGGACTCCAGGCGGCACGGGTGGCTCACCGCCGAGCGGCAGGCCGCCGCGGTAGAGCATCAGCCCGAAGCAGCGTGCGGCCTGGGCCGCGGCGGCATCACGCGCCTGCGGCCCGCCGGCGGAGTGGCCGACGAAGAACAGCGGCGCGTGGGCAAGCTCGCCATAGCCGCTGCGCTCGGCGAAGCGGTCGAGGGTCTGCTGCAACGGCAGCTGTCGCAGGCCGGCGAAACTGAAGATGATCGCCAGTCCGTGTTCACGGCACACGGCGCGCACGGCCGGGTCTTCGGCGAGGTCGCGCTCGGCGAGTGTCATCCCACCGACGAGTACGCCGCGGATGCGTTCGGCTTCGGCTGGGAGCCAGAGGAAGGTCTGCCGCGTCTGCTCCTCGCCCTTGTGCACGATCGGCACTGTGAGTCGGTACTGCCAGACGGCGGCCACCGCGGTCTGGCTGAGCAGCAGGGCGAGCAGGAGAGGGCGCAGGATCGGCATGACGGATCTCCGCCGCGCGTGCTCAGCGTGCGTGGGTGGTCGTGGTCTTGATTTCAGGCTCGGGCTGGCGGTTGTAGACCTTGCTGTTCGGTGGCACCGAGCGGGTGAGCCAGACGTTGCCGCCGATCACCGAACCCGCGCCGATGACCGTGTCGCCGCCGAGGATGGTCGCGCCGGAATAGATCACCACCCGGTCCTCGACATCGGGGTGGCGCTTGATCCCCTTGATCGGATTGCCGTTCTCGTCTTTGGGGAAGGACAGCGCGCCGAGGGTCACGCCCTGGTAGATCTTGACCCGCCGGCCGATGGTGCAGGTCTCGCCGATGACCACGCCGGTGCCGTGGTCGATGAAGAAACCGGGTCCGATGGTCGCGCCCGGATGGATGTCTATGCCGGTGCGGCCGTGGGCATACTCGGTCATGATCCGCGGGATCAGTGGCAGGTCCGCGCGCAACAGGCAGTGGGCGAGACGGTGGACGCAGATCACGAACACGCCGGGATAGGCCAGGACCACCTCCATGGTGTTCTGCGCCGCCGGGTCGCCCTCGAAGGCGGCGAGGATGTCCTCTTTGAGCGTCTCCTGGATCGCGGGCAGGGCTCCGAGCAGGGCGCCGACGGCGGTGTCTGCCATACGGCGTGCGGCGTCGTTGTCGGCATCGAGTCGGTGGGCGCAGGCCCGGCGGGCCTGTTCGCGCAGGGCGGCGATGACCCGGTGCAGATCGGAGAGCAGCGCCTGGCGCGTGGGGCCGGTGCGATTGGCGATACGACCGTGGCAGCCGGGGAACAGCAGGCCCACGAGTTCGTCGACCACGCGATGGACCACGGCGCGGTCGATCTGCGGCAGGCCGGCATCGGCTCCGTGCAGGGGGCAGGCGCCGCAATCGGTGAGGGTGGCGAAGGCGCTGGCGATCGCGCCTTCGATGGTCTGGTCGTCGCTCATGCGTGTCCAACGGGGCCCGCGCCCGCGTCCTTCCCGGTCAGTCGAAGTGGATGTGGATGTAAGTTTCGAGTAGTTTGCGAGCTTCGTCTTCACACTGGCCGCAGACGGTACCGACCTTGGTGTGCTCCTGGAGCTGGTCGTAGGTGCGCGCGCCTTCGAGCACCGCGTCCTCGATGTCGTGGTCGGTGACATTCATGCACTGGCAGACCAGCCGCGACTCGTCGCGCTGGACCTTGTCGGTCTGCCCGGTGCGCTCGTAGTAATCGTTGATCGCCGCGCGCAGCGCCTTGTCGCCGAGCACGCTGCAGTGGATCTTGTTCTCGGGCAGGCCGCCGAGCCTGGCCGCGATCTGCTTGGGGTCGATCTGGAAGGCCTCGTCGAGGGTCATGCCCTTGACCGCCTCGGACAGGATCGAGGTCGAGGCGATGGCGCTGGCGCAACCGTAGGTCTGCCAGCGGCAGTCGGTGATCACGCCTTTCTCGGCGTCGATCGTGATCGCCATCATCATCTGGTCGCCGCATTTGATGTTGCCAGCGATGCCCTTGCCGTCGGGCTCGAAATCATCGTCGGCCTTGAGCACGTTGCGCGGGTTGGCGAAGTGATCGCGGACGATGTCGCTATAAGCCCATTCCATGGTGGACACTCCCTTCTTGGGGGCACGCGAACGGCCCTGGTGGGGCTACGGATCGCGACGGCGGGTGCGAGGGCATGGTTTGCCAGGCCCTCGACGGTGCAAGTCGTGATCGCGGCGGATCAACGGAAGGTGGTCGACATCTCGCGCACCCGACGGACGGTCGCCTCGAGCCGGTCGAGCACGTAGTCGATCTCATCCGCGGTCGTTGTGCGCCCCAGGCTCAGCCGCAGCGAGCCGTGGGCATGCTCGGGCTCGAGGCCGCAGGCGAGCAGGACGTGCGAGGGGTCGAGCGAGCCGGAGGAACAGGCCGAGCCGGTCGAGGCGGCGATGCCGTCGAGATCGAGGTAGAGCAGCAGGGCCTCGCCCTCGCAGCCAGCGAAGGAGACGTTGAGCGTCCCGGGCAGGCTGTCGACCGCGTCGCCGTTGATGCGGATGTCCTCGATGCGCGCCTCGATGCCTGCCTGCAGGCGCTGTCTGAGCGCGTGCAGGCGATCGGCCTCGGCGGCCATCTCGTTCTTGCGCTGGGCCATGGCCTCGCCCATGCCGACGATGCCGAGCGTGTTCTCGGTCCCGGCGCGGCGCCCGTGTTCCTGGTGACCGCCCATGATGAAGGGACAGAAATGGACGCCCTTGCGAACGTAGAGCCCGCCGACGCCCTTGGGGCCGTAGCACTTGTGCGCGGAGAAGGAGAGGAAGTCGACGCCGAGGGCGGTGGCATCGACCGGGATCTTGCCTACCGCCTGGACCGCATCGGTGTGGAAGAACGCGCCGGCCTCGTGGACCATCGGCACCAGCTCGGCCAGATTCTGGACCGTGCCGATCTCGTTGTTGGCCAGCATGATGCTTACCAGCGCGGTGCGATCGCTCAGCAGGTCGCGCAGCTGGTCGGGATCGATGCGTCCGCGGGCGTCGACATCAAGCCAGCGTACCTGTTGACCGCGCTTGGCCAGGCAGGTGGCGGTCTCGAGTACGCAGGGGTGCTCGACGCGGGTGGTGATCAGCTCGCTGCGCCCGGGGCAGCTGCCCTCGCAGCCGTAGCCTGGGCAGGGGAACAGATTGAGCACGGTGTTGTTGGCTTCGCTGCCCGAGCCGCAGAAGACCAGGTCCTCGGTCGGGACGTTGATCAGCCCGGCGCACTGCGCGCGGGCGTGCTCGACCAGTCGACGCGCCATACGGCCGGGTTCGTGCAGGCTGGAAGGATTGCCGTAGACCTCCATCGCCGTGATCATCGCCTGTTTCACCGCCGGATGCATAGGGGTGGTGGCGTTGTGATCGAGATAGACGCTGCGCTGGCTCATCGGTCGGGCCTCTCCACTCAGACGTGCTCGAGCATGGCGTCGATGCTGTGCCGGGCGCGGGTGATCAGGTCTGGATCGAGTGTCACCTCGTGGCTGCCGGTCTCAAGCGCCGAGACCAGGCTGGCCAGATTGGTCTTCTTCATGTTGGGGCAGACCATCGCCTCGAAAGCGTGGTGGAAGACCTTGTCGGGGTTGTCCTGACGCAGGCGATAGAGCATCCCCAACTCGGTACCGATGATGAATTCGCGTTGCGGGCTCGTTGCTACGTGGCTGGCCATGCCGCCGGTGGAGAGGACGTGGTCGGCGCGTGCGGTGACAGCGGGCGGGCACTCGGGATGAACGATGACCTCGGCGCCCGGGTGCTCGGCGCGCGCGCGGTCGACCACTTCGGGCAGCAGTCGATGATGGGTGTAGCAGAAGCCTTTCCACGGGATGATGGTGCGGTCGGGCAGTTGGCCGGCGGCCCAGGCGGCGAGATTGCGGTCGGGAACGAACAGGATCTCCTCGTCTGGGGTGAAGGCCTCGCGCAGGACCTTGACCGCATTCGAAGAGGTACAGCAGATGTCGCTGAGCGCCTTGACCTCGGCGCTGGAGTTGACGTAGCACACCGTGCGCGCGCCCGGGTGTTCGGCCTGGAATGCGCGCAGCTGCTCGGCGGTGATCATGTCGGCCAGCGGACAGCCGGCCTCCGGTTCGGGGATCAGCACCGTGCGGCCGGGGTTGAGGATCTTCGCGGTCTCGGCCATGAACAGCACGCCGCAGAACACGATGGTGTCGGCCTGGGCCCGAGCCGCCTCGATCGCCAGGCCGAGACTGTCGCCGCGGATGTCGGCCACGTCCTGGATCTCCGGCAGCTGGTAGTTGTGGGCCAGGATGACCGCGTTGTGTTGGCGTTTGTACTCGGCGATCCGGGCGATCGGGTCCATGGGCTCAGGCCTCGAACAAGGGGGTGGAGAGGTACCGTTCGCCCGAGTCGGGCAGGATGGCCACGATGGTGCGACCGGCGAAGTCCGGCAGCGCCGCCAGACGGGCCGCGACCGCGGCGGCGGCGCCGGAGGAGATGCCCGCGATGATGCCCTCTTCGCGCGCGAGTCGACGGGCGAAAGCGAAGGCCTCGTCATCGTTCACCGCCTCGACCCGATCGACGAGATCGAGATCGAGGTTGGCGGGGATGAAGCCGGCGCCGATGCCCTGGATCTTGTGCTTGCCGCCCTTGATCTCGGCGCCTGCCTTGGCCTGCGCGATCACCGGGCTGGTCTCCGGCTCCACCGCGACCGAGAGCAGATCGCGACCGTGGTCGGTCTCGAAGCAGCACGAGATGCCGGTGATCGTGCCGCCGGTGCCCACACCGGCGACCAGGACGTTGACCGCGCCATCGGTGGCGTCCCAGATCTCGGGCCCGGTGGTGCGGCGATGCACGTCCGGGTTGGCCGGGTTCTCGAACTGCTGCGGCATCCAGCGACCGTGAGGATCCGCGGCGGCGAGCTCGCGCGCGGCGTGGATCGCGCCGGGCATGCCCTTGTCGCCCGGGGTGAGTACCAGCTCCGCGCCGAAAGCGGCGAGCAGCCTGCGTCGTTCGAGGCTCATGGTCTCGGGCATGGTCAGGGTGACGGGATAGCCGCGCGCCGCGCCGACGAAGGCGAGGCCGATGCCGGTGTTGCCGCTGGTCGGTTCGACGATGGACATCCCCGGCCGCAAGACGCCGCGCTCTTCGGCATCGCGCACCATGTGGGCGCCGATGCGGCATTTGACCGAGTAGGCCGGGTTGCGGCCCTCGATCTTGGCCAGCACCGTGGCCTCTCCAGGGCAGATCCGATTGAGGCGGACCAGCGGCGTGTTGCCGATGGACAGGGCGTTGTCTGCGAAAGGCTGCATGTCGTGCTCCTCGAAACCAGGGGTCAATACCCGGTTGCGTCCGGCGTTGACCAGCACTAGTCTCGAAAGCCGAGCGGATAAGTCAAGATTCCCATCCGCCCGGCCGTGTCCTTATCGTCGCAGGCTGGGAGGCGTCAAGCGCGCCAGGCAGGAGGATCGATGATCGAACTGAGCACCAAGGGCCGCTACGCCACGCGTCTGCTGGTCCATCTCGCCGGCCATCCCCTGGGCACGGTGGTCCGGCGACAGGACATGGCAGATGCCGAAGCCATCTCGGTCGACTACGTCGAGCAGTTGCTTATCAAGCTCAAGGGCGCCGGCCTCGTGCGCAGCCATCGCGGAGCCCGCGGCGGTTACTCGCTCGCCACCGATCCGCACAGCATCACCGTCGCCGACGTGCTGCGGGTGATGGAAGGGCCGTTCGAGCTCGTTCCCTGCGTGCGGCAGGACTGCTCCCGCCAGGATCGCTGTCGCACCCGTTCGATCTGGCGCGAGGCGGCCGCCGCCCTGATCACCGTCTTCTCGGCCCACACCATCGGCGCGATCGCGACCGGCAGCACCGATGGCGATCTGCATACCCTTGATCCCAATGGAGACAGCGCATGACCCAGCTCCATCGCGATACGCTCGCCCTGCACGCCGGCCAGCAGCCGGACCCGACCACCGGGGCGCGAGCGGTCCCGATCTACCAGACCACCAGCTACGTGTTCAAGGACTGCGCCCACGCCGCGCAGCTGTTCGCGCTCGAACAGACCGGGAACATCTACACCCGGCTGATGAACCCGACCAACGATGTGGTCGAGCAGCGTATCGCCGCGCTGGAGGGGGGCACCGGCGGCCTGCTCACCGCCAGTGGCATGGCGGCGATCTTCCTCGCGATCCACAACCTGGCCCAGGCGGGCGATCACGTGATCGCCTCGGCTTCGCTCTACGGTGGCACCGAGACCCTGTTCCGCCACACCCTGCCGCGCATGGGCATCGAGGTGAGTTTCCTCGAGGACCTGACGCCGGAGGCGCTGGGTGCGGCGGTGACGCCGGCGACCCGGGCGGTCTATTGCGAGACCATCGGCAACCCGCGTGGCAACGTGCCCGATTTCGCCGCTGTCGCGGATGCGGCCCATGCGGCGGGGCTGCCGCTGATCGTCGACAACACCTTCGCGCCCGGGTTGTGCACGCCGTTGCGGCACGGGGCCGACATCGTGGTGCTCTCATGCACCAAGTGGCTCGGCGGTCACGGCACGTCGATCGGCGGCTGCATCGTCGATGGCGGTAGCTTCGACTGGAGCTCCGGTCGGTTCCCCGGATTCACCGAGCCCGATCCGAGCTATCACGGTCTGGTCTACGCCGAGGCCTTCAGCGACGTGCCGGACCTGGGCAACGTGGCCTTCATCATGAAGGCCCGCCTGCAGGGGATGCGCAACCTCGGCCTGTGCGCCAGCCCCTTCAACGCCTTCCTGTTCATCCAGGGCCTGGAGACGCTGCCGCTACGCATGGAGCGGCACTGTGCGAACACCCTCGCGCTCGCCCGCTGGCTGCGCGCGCACCCCAAGGTCACCTTCGTGACCTACACCGGCCTCGAGGACCATCCCGACCACGCGATCGCCGGGCGCTATCTCGAGGGCGGATACGGCGCGGTGCTCGGTTTCGGCGTCGCGGGTGGGCGCGCAGCCGGGCAGGCTTTCATCGAGAACGTCCATCTGGCCAGCCACCTGGCCAACGTCGGTGACGCCAAGACCCTGGTCATCCATCCCGCCAGCACGACCCATCAGCAGTGTTCGCCCGAAGCGCTCGCTGCCTGCGGCATCAGCGAGGACTTCGTCCGCGTCGCGGTGGGCCTGGAGCACATCGACGACATCATCGCCGATTTCGCAGGAGCGCTCGAACGGTCATGACCGGTTCCGGAGGACCAGCCGACTGGCCGGTCAGGCAAGCGGCATTGGAGGACTGGCTGCGCCAGCGCGGGTCGGTGCTGGTGGCGTTCAGCGGCGGGGTCGACTCGAGCTACCTCGCGGCCGTGGCCCATGCGGTCCTGGGCCCGGCGATGCGGGCGGTGCACGTGACCTCGGCCTTCGTCTCCACGCGCGAGCAGGCCTTCGCGCGCGAACTGGCTGCCGGGTTGGGTCTGCCCTTCCAGGAGCTGGCGATCGACGTGCTCGCGGATCCGGTGGTCGCGGGCAACCCGCCGGATCGTTGCTATCACTGCAAGCGGCGGATCTTCGCTGCCCTGCAGGGCCTCGCCCGGGAGCTGGGCCTCGCCGGGGTGGTCGACGGCAGCCAGGCCGATGACAGCGACGAGCACCGGCCCGGCCGACGTGCGCTTCGCGAACTGGGCGTAGACAGCCCGTTGGCGCAGTGCGGTTTCACCAAGGCCGATGTGCGCGCAGCTTCGACCGCGCGCTCTCTGCCCGGGTCGCAGCGGCCATCGATGTCGTGCCTCGCCACCCGCTTTCCCTACGACAGTCCGCTGAGCGCCGCAGGCCTGGCCCAGGTGGAACGTGTCGAGGATTTCCTCGCCGCGGCGGGCTTCGCCGACTACCGTGCGCGCCATCACGGAACGGTGGTGCGGATCGAGCTCGACCCTGCCGATCTGGCACGCGCAGTGGAACCGGAGCTGGCGCAGCGCCTGGTGCGTGCCAGCCGGCAGGCCGGCTTCGCCTTCGCCGCGCTCGACCTCGCCGGCTACCGTTCCGGCAGTTTCGACCACGCCCGCGCAGCGGCCGATCGGGAGGGGGACCATGGCTGAATCGATGGTGGACGCAGTCGTGAGCAGCGGTCGCGGGGTCGACCGCGACGCCGCTCTGGAGCTGGCCGACGCGGCCTGGCCATTGAGCACGGTGTTGCACGCGGCGAGGACCATCCGCGAGGCCTTCCACGGCGAGCGGGTCCGGCGGTGCGCGATCATCAACGCCCGTTCCGGTGCGTGCAGCGAGGACTGTCGGTTCTGCGCCCAGAGCGTGCACCATCCCACCGACGCCGCGGTGTTCCCGCTCACCGATCGAGGGACCCTGATCGCGGCCGCTCGCCGCGCGCGCGAGGCCGACGTCTCCTGCTTCGGCATCGTCACCGCCGGGCGCAAGCCGGGCGCAGAAGAGCTGGCTGAGATCGCCGCGCACGTGCGTGCCTGCCGCGAGCTCGGCTTGCGCGGGGTCGGCGTGTCGCTGGGGATCCTCGATCGCGCCGAGCTGTGCGCGCTCAAACAGGCGGGGGTGAACCACTACAACCACAATCTCGAGACCTCGCGGCGCTTCTATCCGCAGATCTGCACCACCCACAGCTGGGACGAGCGCTACCAGACCGTGGCCGACGCCCTCGCGGAGGGGCTGGAGGTCTGTTCCGGCGGTATATTCGGTCTCGGCGAGAGCTGGGAGGACCGCATCGACATGGCGCTGGCATTGCGTGAACTCGGGGTGCGCCGGGTGCCGATGAACTTCCTCGTGCCGGTCGCGGGCACACCGCTCGGACAGCGTGAGCCGCTGAGCGCCGAGGAAGCACTGCGCATCCTCGCCATCTACCGCCATCTGCTGCCTCGCGCCGATCTGAGCGTGTGCGGCGGGCGACCGCAGACCTTCGGCGCGCAGCAGGAACGCGCTTTCGCTGCCGGCGCCACCGGCCTGATGACCGGCGATTACCTCACCACCAGCGGCTTCGGCTATGACGAGGACCTGGCCATGCTCCGGCGCCTCGGTCTGCGCTGCGAGTGCGACGCGGCGAGCGGCTGAAACCGCAGGGCGTCGGGATCAGACCGACGTTTCCTGCGCGTCGGATCCGAGATCCGTGTTGCAGAGCGGCAGTTCGAGGATGAAGCAGCTGCCCTTGCCGAGCTCGCTCTCGACCCGCACCGAACCGCCGTGGGCGAGGGCGACGTGCTTGACGATCGCCAGGCCGAGGCCGGTGCCGCCCTTGGCGCGCGAGCGGTCGCGGTCGATGCGGTAGAAACGTTGGAATATGCGCTCGCGATGCGCGCGGGCGATGCCCGGCCCATGGTCGGTGACCCGGAACACGGCACGGTCGTTCGCGCGGCACAGGCGCACCTCGGCCCGACCGCCGGCCTCGCCGTATTTGAGCGCGTTCTCGATCAGGTTGGCCAGGGCCTGTCGGATGCCTTCGCGGTCGGCCTCGATCTGCAGACCGGGTTCGATGGTGCAGGCGAGCTCCAGTCCACTCTCGCTGGCGCGTTCGCGCCAGAAGGCGGTGATCTCCTCGAGCAGGGCGCTGCAGTCGAAACAGGCGACCTCGCGCACGGGGCCTTCGCGTTCGAGGCGGGAGATGGTCAGCAGGTCGCGGGTGAGATCGATCAGCCGTTCGCTCTGGGCGATGGCGCTGCGCAGGAAGGTGCGGCGCTGATCACGGTCCATGTCCTCGTCGTCGAGCAAGGTGTCGAGCCGGCCGAGGATCGCGGTCAGCGGCGTCTTGAGTTCGTGGCTGACGTCGGCGATGAAGTCGCGGCGCACCGCTTCGAGACGGCGGATCTCGGTGATGTCGTGCAGCACCGCCACCGCCCCGATCACTGTCTGTTCCTGGTTGCGCACGGGTTGGGCGGTCATCATCAGGTGCCGTCCGCCGTCGGCGGCGTGGATCACCACCTCATCGGTGGTCGGTGCGCCGCTGCTCAGGGCCTGACCCAGCGCGCGAGGGATCTCGGTGATGCGGCACAGCTCCCAGATCGGCCGCGCTTCGGGATCGCCGAGCTCGTTGGTGGCATCGATCACCATGCGTGCGGCCTGATTGAGATACAGCACCCGCTCGCGGTCGTCGATCGCGATCACGCCTTCGATCATGCTGCCGATCACCGCCTGGATCGTATTGCGTTCGGCTGCGATCCGTTCCATGCGCGCGGCGAGTTCGGTGGTCATGGCGTTGAAGGAACGCGCGAGAGAGCCAAGCTCGTCGCGTCGGGCCAGCGGCAGTGAGCGCGGGGCCCGTCCGGCGGCGACGTCTTCGGCGCAGCGGCTGATGCGGCGCAGCGGCTGGGCGATCAGCCAGGCGAGCCAGACGGCCAGCGCGAGCGAGACCGCCAGGGCGCCGAGCGAGAAGCCCAACAGCAAGCGACGCGAGGTGCGGACGTGTTCGCGGATGCGCGCGAGCGGCAGCGCGCTGCGGATCCACCCGCCGGAGGCCAGCGGCAGCGCGAGGTACATGGTGTCGAAGCCCGAGGTGTCGCTGTAGCGCACCGAGGAGCCGAAGCCGGTGGCCGCGGCCTGGCGCAGTTCGGGACGGTCGGCGTGGTTCTCCATCGTCGCCGGATCGTGGATCGTGTCCGCGATGACGCTGCCATCGGCGGCGACCAGGGTCAGCCGATGCCCGGTCCGCGCCGCGATGCGCTCGAGGGGCGCGCGCAGCGCTGGCGTGGTGTCCTGATCCGCGAGCAGCGCCTGGAGCGTGCTGGCACTGGCGTGCAGTTCGCTGGCGATGCCGTTTCGCACTTCGTTGGCCAGGCGGTGCGAAGCGAGGCCGGTGAGCACGGCCGCGGTGAGCGAGGTCAGCAGGACGAAGGCCAGCACCAGTCGGGTGGCGAATGAGGCGATCACAGCGCGGTGGACTCTCGTGCGAGGCGGTAGCCGTGGCCACGGACCGTCTCCAGCAGTCCGGCATGCTCATCGAGCTTGCGGCGGATGGCGAGGATGTGCACGTCGATGGTCCGTGGCTCGGCCAAGGCCTGTTCGCCGTGGGCGGCACGCAGGATCTCTTCGCGGCTGACGGTGGCACCGGGGTGTGAGCACATGTGCAGCAGGATGCGGTACTCGGTCGCGGTCAGGTCGAGCGCTTCGCCCTCGCAGTAGGCGATGTGGGCGGCGCGGTCGATGGTCAGCGGGCCGTGGATCACGGTGTCGGTGCGCGTGGCGCGAGGTCGGGCCCGCCGCAGCAGGGCTTTGGCCCGAGCCACCAGTTCGCGGGGGCGGAAGGGTTTGGCGAGGTAGTCGTCGGCGCCCATGCCGAAGCCGACGACCAGATCGGTCTCGTCGCTCTTGGCGGTGACGATGAGTACCGGCAGATCGTGCAGCCGCGGGTGGGCGCGGATCCAGCGACAGATCTCCAGCCCGCCGCGCCCCGGTAGCATCAGATCGAGGATGGCCAGGTCGACCGGGCCCCGATCGAGTGCTCGCTGTCCGTTGGCTCCATCGGCGAAGCAGTCGACGCCGATGTGTTCGCGGCGGAGATTGAAGGCGATCACCTCGCTGATGTCCGGATCGTCCTCGACGAGGATCACGTTATGGGTGGTCACCCGGTCCTCCCGCTGCTATGGCTCGTCTGAATGTTCCCGCGCACGCCGGGGTGTCCTGGCACCGGGCGCGCGACAGTCCATCCGGATCCCGTCGCGGCTCGACACACGCAGCGTCCGCTGCCCTGCTGCGTGTGCGCGCAGCGACAAGCAAGATGAAGATCGGGTTAATCTTCGTCTGGCCCGATCGCGGGTCAAGCTGATCTAAGAGCAATACAACAAAGGTGTTAAGCCACTGCCGGCTGAGCGCTGGCGTGTGAACGGCGAATTAAGACGGCATGAAGGGGGGTCGCAATAGCATCCGTCACAACATGGGAAAGGGCAGCGCATGACCCAACCATCCCTCGGGCCGATCGAACCTGAGGTCGGTACTCCACTCTGGCGCAAGGCGCTGGTGTTCCTCGCGGTGGTCGGGCTGGTCTACCTGCTGATCCTCGCTGTCGGCATGATGAGCGGCGGCTTCAAGGGTGCGGCGGGGGGCAAGGCGGCGGCCAGGGGACTGCTCGGTGGCCTCGGCGGCAACCCGCTTCTCGGCCTGGTGCTCGGCATCTTCGCCACCGCCGTGGTCCAGTCCTCCTCGACGGTGACCTCGGTCATCGTCGGCCTGGTGGCCAGCGGCCTGAGCGTGCACGCGGCGGTACCGATGATCATGGGCGCGAACATCGGCACCGCGGTGACCAACACGCTGGTGAGCCTGGCGCACGTCACCCGGCCCGAGGAGTTCAAGCGCGCCTTCGCCGCGGCCACAGTCCATGACATGTTCAACTTCCTCGCGGTGATCATCTTCCTCACCATCGAGGTGGTGGTGTCGTGGGTGTCCCCCAACGGCCAAGGCATGCTCGAGATGCTCACCGGCTGGATGACCGCGAGCATGAATGGCGACGGGGGCATGGGTGGTTCGGTCAAGAACGTCAACGTGATCAAGGCGAGCATCAAGCCGGTCATCGGGCTGTTCTTCGCTTACGATTTCAAGGCCGGCACGGGTAGCGGGTTGTTCTACATGCTCTTCGGGCGCATCGGCGGCGGTATCGCCCTGGTCCTGCTCGCTCTGCCGACCATCTTCACCTCGATCCTGGTGCTCGGCAAGGTCTTGCGGGCACACCTGATCGGGCGGGTCGAACGCGTTTTCAATGCCGCGCTCGGGCGCGGACCGATCACCGGCATCGCTTCGGGCGCGTTGATCACCGCCTTCGTCCAGAGCTCCTCCACCACCACCAGTCTGGTGGTGCCGATGGCCGGAGCGGGGGTGCTCAAGCTCGAGAAGATCTTCCCCTTCACTCTGGGCGCGAACATCGGCACCACCTTCACCGCCCTGCTCGCCTCGCTCGCCGGCGGCGACGATCCGGTCAAGGCGCAGGCGGCGGTGCAGATCGCGTTGGTGCATCTCTGCTTCAACGTCCTCGCCACGGCGTTGATCTACGGGGTGCCCGTGCTGCGAATCATTCCGCTCGCCGGCGCCCGCGGTCTGTCCGAGCTGGCGGTGCGGCGCAAATCCTTGGCCATCGGCTATGTCATCGGTACCTACTTCCTCCTGCCCCTGGCCCTGCTCGGCATCTCGCGGATGACTGGTTGGGGCCGGCAGGCGCAGGCAGACGCCCCCGCCCCCGCCGCGCCGGCGTCGGATGCTCCGGCCGGATCCCACGAGCCCGCAACGGGAGATCAGTGATGTTCGAAGTCCTCAAGGCCCTGTTCGGCAGCGACGGTCGGACCCTGCTCGAGGAGGCCTGGGAACGCTTCCTGAGCATGCTCGACGCCGCTGCCGATCTGCTCGAGCGCGGCGCCCCGGTCGTGCTGGCCGCCGAACACGACCCGGAGTTGAGGGATCTGGCGCGCTCGACCGACAAGGAGAGCAATCGCGAAGAGCGTGAGATCCGCAAGCTGCTGGTCGAGCACCTCGCCTTCGATCCGGGGCACGGCATCCCCTGCCTGGTGCTGATGTCGGTGGCCAAGGATGCCGAACGGATGGTCGACGAGTGCCGCGCTCTGCTCGCGCTCGACACCGAGCTGGACGAGCCGGTGCCCGAAGCCTACCGCAGCGAGGTGCGCGAACGGGTGCAGGCTGTGCTGGAGGTCCTGCGGCGGGTCCGTACGGTGATCGCCGAGCGCGATCGCGCCGGGGCACTGGCGGTGGTCGAGGAAGAGAAGCCGTTCAATGCCGCTGTCGCCGCGGTGCAGAAGCACATTCTCGCCGATGCCGGAATCGACCTGCGACGGGGGGTTCTGACGTACCAGGCCCTGGCCGGGATCATCCGCATCCGGGCCCATCTGGGCAACATCGCCAGTGCGGTGGTGATGCCGGTGCACCGCATCGACTTCGCCAAGCAACGCTACGTCGATGAGGCACGCCAGGACCTGGAGGACAGCGGCGCGGAGTGATCGGCTGCCACGACCGGCTCAGGGCGCGGCGAATACGTGGATCATGGTCAGGTACAGCCCCACGGCGATGAGCAGGTAGCCGCTGCCGTGCGCGAGGCGTTGGCTGAAACCGGTCGGCCCATCGCGCAAACGCTCAACCCAGCGGCTACCGCCGCTGATCAGCGCGGCGAGGACCAGCACCGGCAGGCCGCTGCCGATCGCGAAGCAGATCGGCAGGATCACCGCGCCGCCGCTGGCCACGACCATCGGTATCAGCGTGCCGAGGAACAGGGCCGCCGAAGCCGGGCAGAAGGCCAGGGCCAGCAGCACGCCGAAGACGTAGGCTCCGACCAGGCCACGCCGTCGCTCGCCGAGGCGCGCGCCGATGTGCGCGCGCAGCGTCGTGCCGCCGGGCAGGCGGATCAGCCCGGCGCTGAGCATCCCGGCGAGGATCAGCAGCGGGCCGAGCAGGAGATTGGCCCCGTAGGCGATGGCATCGATCGAACCCAGTGCCCGCGCTGCGAGCAGGCCGAGGGTGAGGTAGGTGGTGATCAGGCCGGCGGTATAGGCCAGGGCGCAGAGCAACGCGCGCCGGCTGCTGCCGCCCCAGCCGGTGACCAGGCACAGCGCGGCGAGGTTGATCGCCAGGGGACAGGGGTGGACCGCCATCAGCAGGCCGAGGCCGAGCGCGGCGGCGGCGTCGAGTAGTTGCGGCTCCATCACTCGGCCTTGAGCGCGGTGTCGATCGCGGTGCGCAGTGAGCGCGCCAGGGCATCCGGGTCGGTGTCGAGCACCGTGGCGGTCGAATCGGCGATCACCGTCTCGTCGACCTGCTCGCCGTCCGCGACCCGCACCACCACCAGCATCGCGAGCGCGACCAGCCGATAGCGTTCGCGCAGGGAGCGGTAGCGCGGTTGTTGATAGGGGACCACCGTGAAGGCGAGCCGGTTCGCGGCGCGTGCTGCGGCGAAATCCTCGCGGACCACGCGGCGTGCGACGTCCTCCAGCACCCGACAGGGCTCGCAGTCCTGGTCGCCCTTGAGCAGGCACACCAGCACGCAGTCCTCGGCGGGCAACGCCACTGCTGTGGCGAGGTCGGCATCGGCATCCGGCGCGCTTGACCGGGCGTACACGCGCAGGCCGGTGACCACCAGCGCCGCCGCGACCACCGAGAGCAGACCCCAGCGCAGGAGGAACCGGCTCCACGCCACACGCGCCGGCACGCGCAGGCGTTCGCGCACCCGCGAGCGCAGCGCGTCGTCGATCTGTGCCGCCGCCGGGTCGTCGCCCCGTGGCTCACCATCGAAGGCGAAGGCGGTGCGCACCCGCTCGGCTTCTGGAGGGGAGATCCGCCGCGCCTCGAGCAGCCCGGCTGCGACCAGGGCGTAGGCCTGTCCGACGGCGGCGCTGGGACAACAGCCGAAGGTATCGGCCGGGTCGGTGCCGGTGAGCTCGAAATACGGACGGCGCGCATCGATGGTTCTGCGCAGCTGGCGTGCGAGCGGTTCGCCGATGTCCGCGAGCGCATCCAGGTCCGGCTCGCGTCGCGGCTGCGGCAACAGTGGCGGCAGCGGTGTGCTCGCGGGGTGGACCCCGGCCGTAGCCAGCTGTGCGAGCGTCGCTGGCGCGGTGGCCGCGCCGGCGTAGGCAGCGGGCAGATCGAGCGCGAGGCCGGCGGCGCGCAGAGGATCCGCCCGTTCGGCCTCGAGGCGCAGCGCCACGCCGCGGCGCAGGACACGGCCGTCGTCGAGCAGCAGGGCAGGGTGGGGCCCGGCGTAGATGATGGCGCGTTGCACTGCGGCGGGCGTTGCGGCAGGAGCCGTCGCAGTGGTCCGGTCGGGTGCGTCGTCCGGCAGCAGCGCCCGGGCGCCGGGGGGCGTCGTGGGCTGCGCGTGTTCCGGCAGCAGGTGGATCTCGATCTCGTCCGCGGTGCGCGTGAGCAGGATGGCCGTGCAGCCGGCTGCTTCGAGCTGGGTGAGGATCCGCGCCAGGGCCGGCAGCCGGACCCGACAACGCGCCTGACGCCCATGGCGCACCGCCTCCAGCGCCCGGGTGTGCTCGGCCGGGTCGTCGGCGACGAAGACCAGCGGGTCGTCGTGGTGCTCTGCGGCGGCGTCGCCCATGCCGGATACTGGGGCCAGCCGGGGCGCGATACAAGGCGCGCCCCGGCGTCAGTCGTCGCTTCCGGTGATCGTGGAGAAGCGATGGGTCGGATCGGGCCGGCCCGGCGTCAGGGCGTGGACCCGGAGGAACTCCAGCTCGACACAGCCGGTGGCCACCGCCTCTTGCAGGGTCGCGCGGACGAGCTGCTCGAGTTCGTCCGGCGGCAGTTCGACCCGCGCGTTGTAGACCAGGTCGACGACGATCGCGGCCCCATCGAGCTCGCCGCGGATCTCGGGTTCCTCCTCGGTGTCGGTGATGTTGATGGTCAACCGGTCATCGTCGCTGGTGGCGATGGCCTTGATGTGGCCGATGCTCGCTTCGCGGACCTTGATCCGGATCTGCAGATCGCGCAGTGCGCCGCGCAGCAGGCCGCGCCAGTCGGGGATGCAGCAATCATCGGCCTCGAGGCGGATGTCCGCATTGAGCCAGCCCAGGGCCGCCTCGCCGGCGGCGTAGGTGTCGTAGTCGATCTCGGCCAGGCGTTCGCCGGCGTGTGTGGCCTGCATCACGTGGTCGAGCCAGGCGTCCACTCCCGCGCCGGTGCGGCCGGAGACGGCGAAACGCGGCACGTCCGGGTTGATCCCGGCGAGGATGTCCTCGAGTCCGCCGCGTTGCGCGGTGTCCAGCCGATCGGCCTTGGACAGCAGCAGCGCATCGGCCTCCTCGACCTGTTTGCAGAAGATGTAGCGGGCCTTGGGGTGCATGCCGGTCTCTTGTTGGACCTGCTGCAGGCGTGTGGGATCGCAGAGGACGCTCAGCGGGGCGGGGATGAACGCATCGGCATGGTGCTGCTTGAGCGGCTGGAGCAAGGTGGCCGAGAGATCGGCGCAGCTGCCCACCGGTTCGGCGATGATCACCTGGGCGCCGTGTTCGCGCAGGCGGGTCGCGGCACCGATCAGGCCGTCGAAATTGCAGCAGAAGCAGCTTCCGGAGACCTCTTCGACGCGTGCGCCACCGCTGCTGAGCAGACGGGTGTCGACCAGATCGGCGGCCTGGTCGTTGGTTATCAGCCCGACCTGCAGGTCGCGAATGGCGAGCCGTTCGGCCGCCTGGGCGAGCAGCGTGGTCTTGCCGGCGCCGAGAAAGCCCCCGACGAAGATGATGCGGGTCGGTTCCATTCTCTCTCCTGTCTGTGCCTCCTCGGCTGCGTTGGCCCGGCCGAGGGCGAACTCGTAGACCAGGGCGCCGAGGCAGGGCGCGAGGATGTAGACGGTGAAGAATCCGCCCTGGGGCCCCGGGATCGCCACCCGCCCCCAGCCGGCGCAGGCGGCGAACAGCCGCGGACCGAAGTCGCGTGCGGGGTTGAGCCCGACCATGGCCAACGGTGCGACCGCCGAGATGGCGGCGGCGTCCATGGTGGTGATCCTGACTGTGCGCTGGCGCGCACAAGGCGAAGTGCACGCCGCGTGGCGGGGATCCGGATCGGTGATGGTATGCCCAGCTACGGTGGTATAATGGAATGGAGCCGCCATCGGCGGGAAGCCATGGTTGTGGGCAACGCGGCGGCGACAGGACCGGAGGTGGAGCGTGGACGACCCTCGACGGACTGGCGGCTCCGGGTGTGCCCGCGCCGGCATCTCCTTCATCGAGCTGATGATCTGTGTGGTGATCATGGCCACCGCTCTGGTGGCCCTGTTGGGCAACATGTACCCCTTGCACATGGCCCACGAAGCCAACCGCGAGAAGAGCAAGGCGATGGAGGTGGTCGCGGCGATGGCCGAAGGCCTGCAGGGGGCCCAGTGGCACTCCCTGGGCGGGCGCGAGCAGCCCTGGTCGTGGCATCGGCGTGAGAACCCCGATCCGAGCAGCGGCAACCCGCCACTGCGCGAGGACTCCCCCGATCCCGATAACAACCTCATCGACCAGGGCATCATCAATCAGCGCACCGGCCTCGAGGATCTCGAGCTCCACCTGGAATACATGCGCATGGACCTGGCCGAAGTGCTCAACTCGCAACACTCCTGGAACCGTCACCGCGACGAGGCCACCTACATCCTGCCCGAGGATCCCGACGTGCTCGATCTCCAGGAGGAGCAGGAAGCCATCATCTTCCGCATCCTGGTGACCTGGCGTTCGCGCGACGGTGGCAGCCGGCGCCACGAAGTGGTGATGGCGAGGAGGAAATGACCATGGCTCGGGTACCCCATCGCGACGAGGCGCAGCCGCGGCGTCGAGCGCCGGCAAGGTGTGGCCGTGTCGGTCTGACGATGGTCGAGATCGCCGTCTCGCTGGCCTTGTTCTCGGTGTTGATGGTGACCATCCTCGAAGCGCTGAGCAGCACGCGGATGTTCGTCAGCAGCAAGTCGATGCGCAGTGATCTGGCGATCGAGGCCCAGGACGTGCTCGATGCGCTGGTCTCCGATCTCGGCAACAGCGCCTGGTTCATCTCGCCGATCGATGCGACCGGCAGTGACACCAATTACGAAAAGCTGGCCGTCGAGCCGGACTATGACCGCGAGCGCGCGGTCTACTTCCCCTACGTGTTCAGGCAGGATGCCAGCAGTCTCCCGAGCACCAACGCCTTCCACGACGGCTACGAGCGTTACAGCAGCGGCAACGTGGTCGGCGCCTCGACAATGGACCCCGACCATTGGGAACGGCTCCCCGCCTCGCACAAGGAGCCCAGCGACGAGGTGGTCTTCCTCAAGGTGCGCAAGGCTCTGCCGACCCCAGTGCCCGAGCCCGAGGTGACCGACTGGGTCAACTTCAATCAGCCGGCGACCAAGATGGATCAGTATGCCAACGTCAGCGCACTCAGTGTGGTCGAGGGGTTGAACCTGCAGTCGCAGGACGGGGTCACGGTCACCGATGTACCGCTGGATTGGGAGACCTACCCGGGCGCCGATCCCTGGGGGAGTTTTCCGCTCAAGGGCGCCGACTACCGCGAGCTGCGCGAGTATTCCTACCGTCTGGTCCCCGACGAGGGCAACAACCGTGCGCGGTTCGAGCGCTGCTATCGCAACGGCGCGAGCGATACGGTCCACGTCGATCAGGTGCTCTCGACCTCGGTCGACCGCTTGCAGGTCGATACCTACCGCACCGACGCCGCGCTGCAGGTCAATCAGGTGCGTTTCACCCTGTACATGTCCAAACGGCCGACCAGCGAGTCCGGTGGCGTACGTGCCATGCACAAGGTCTCGGTGACCGTCGCCCTGCGCAGTACGGTCGACCCCGAATATGCGCTCAACCTCGAGACCTGGCTCGGTGAAGCCGGTCACTTCTGAGGAGAGAACCATGAACCGCGCACAGCAATCCCGATCGCCCGCCCCGCGGACATCCGCCCGGCGCGGCAGTGCGCTGATGACCACCATGATCGTGACCATGATGGTCGCCTTCCTGCTGCTGACCTCGGGGCGCGAGACCTACTCGGTCAGCGAGATGCAGGACCATTCGGCCGCGGTGCAGCAGGCCAGCCTCGCAGCCGAGGCGGTCGGAGCGCTGCAGGAGGTGGAGCTGGTCGAGCTCGCCGCGAGCAACGACCTCGCCGCACTGGCGAGCAAGGCGACCGCGCCGGACGGGACCTGGTCGGGCACCAAATGGCTGGGCGGCTGCATGGTCCGCTGGCGCATCGAGCCGGTGCTGGTGCAGAGCCAGGATGGTCGGTTTACCATCAACCCGCTGCATGCGCCCTCGGTCTCGCTGCCGACAGACGGCACGGGCTCGGTCGACGCGGATTACCTCAACAATTACGAATTCTACAATTTCCGCATCTCGACCGAGGCCTACGCGCTGCGGGATGTCAGCATCGAGAACCCCGAGCCCTGGAACAACGCCGAGCAGCGTCGCGCGGTGGCTCAGGCCCAGCGTCTGGTGCAGATCAAGCTCAACTCGCTGTTCAAATACGCTCTGTTCTACGCCGCTGAGGGCAAGGATGGCGACATCGAATTCCACAACGGCCCGGACATGAACATCAACGGTGCGGTCCACACGAACGGCGCGGTCTACTTCGCCGGCGGCTATGGCAACAACAACGGCAGGGTGTCGATCCCGGAGGGCGGATACGCCGTCAACTGCACGCTGGTGGCGGTCGATGGGGTCTACCGCTTCATGAAGGTGCCGATGTGGAAGGCATTCGTCAACAATACGGACGCCATGCGCTCCCATCTGACCATCCTGCCCGAGGGCATCGAGGCCTGGGGCTCGCTCAATCCCTATGATGTGCCCATCGGCCATGATGTCGAAGGGCCCAACAGCACGAAGTACCAGGTCAACGGCGTGGCGATCAATGCCACCGCCTACGGCTCGGAATCGGCCAACGACAGCCGCTCGCCCGCAGGTATGTCCGAGAGCTTCAGCGTGTTCGTCCGCGATGGTGTCAACCTCGGCGCGACCACGGTGCGCACCCTGGCCAACATCCCCGAGCTCGGCGGTCGACCGTTCGAACCACAGATCATGGGTAGCGCCGATACCGGGCTGTGGTTCCGTCATCCGGGCGAGGGCGACTACACCCTGACCGTGTTGCCCAACCATGATGGCGATACGGTCGGTGGCGACTACTACAAGGACCCCTTCGGGCTCAACAGCGATCCCGACGACGACTACCACGCCGTGCTGCTGCTCGCCGATACGACCTTCGCGCTCGATACCAGCGGCCGCATCGGCGACGATTACCTCCGCCGCAGCGTCAGCCGCCCGGTCTACTACACCCAGGACCCCGATACCATCACCCCGACCCAGAACGGCGAAACCACGGGTCTTGGCGGGCTCCCGCCATATCTCGATTATCTGCGTTCCGACCTGTCGAACCAGGCTATCTGCACCGCGGCGCGGAGGGTCTCGGCGGAGGGTATGACCATGTACCGCCAGGTCGATCTCGACGGCAAATCGATCTACCCCGGCATCTGGCCACCGCTGCGCGATGTCAACGATCCGCTGACCGATCCCTATCGCAGCGGCTACGCGACCAATCTGGCCGCGGCCAGGCGCAAGACCATCCTGCGCGCCATCCCGGACGGGTACGGCACGGCGGTGACATATGACGATGGCGACGGCTTCAGCCGTAACGAGGCGCACGGCTTCTATCTCGACGAAGGACTGCACGGTGGCGACATCAAGAATCCGGGCTGGGGCCTGGTGATCCGCGAGCGGCCGGCCCAGATCACCGACACGGCAGCGATTCCCCCGCTGTATTCGCCGGGGCCGGGCTGGGTCGAGGACTTCCATAGCGACGGCCTGGTCGACGGCAATACCGCCGACACCGGCGACACCGCCTGGAGCGTGAGCGCCACCGGCGGCGAGTTCGCGGTGCGCGATGGGCGATTCCACGCCCAGGGCCTGGGCAACACCGTCGCCACCTGGACCAGCGAGGCGATCGATGTCTCCGCTGACGGCGACGATGTCGAGATCAGTGTGGGCCTCGCCAGCGCCGGCGGCAGTCTCGACGCCAGCGGCACCAACATGGACAGCATCAAGGTCTTCTACATCCTCGATGGGGGTGCGCCGGTCCTGCTGGAAGAACGATATGGTGAGATCGGTTCCGAGACGGTGTCCGGTACGGTCGATGTCTCGGTCGCCGCCTCGTTGGAGGTGCAGATCCAGGTCCTGATCACAGCCGGCGCGGGCGATACCACCGAGCAGTACATGTTCGACAACGTCGCTGTCACAGGCCTGCCATCGACCTTCCCCAGTACGCCGATCCTGACCACCGTTGTCCCGGACGACTCCGATCCAGACTACGCCTACAAGATGGTCGATTACATGCGTACCCAGTACGTCGTCTACATGGGCAGCGAACCGGTCTACATCGATCACGATGACGATCCGGCCACCCCGCAGGTGGCCGGCGACTACGCCTATCGCGACATCACCGACCTGTTCTTCCGCCACGGGATCTATCAGGCCGACGACAGCCGGATCGCCGGTGTGACCAAGGCCGACATGGTGGCCGTGGACACCTGGGCGCGCAACCGTCGCGAATGCGGTTCGCTCAACTACCACTGCGGCTTCACGGATACCGACCACGGCGCCGCGGCGCTTCCGCACCTGAACGATTTCCGCTATGGCTATCTCGACCTGCATGTCGATCGCATCACCGATTTCATCCGCAACACCGACTGGTCGCGGGTGGTCGGTGATGCCACCGCCAGCGGTCAGATCAAGGATCGCGAAACCAACGCCGCCGGCGAGCTGGTGCAGCGGTTCTCCGGCATGATCTTCGCCCATCGGACCCGGCGGGTGCCCGGCACCTCGCTCCTGTCCGGTCGCGATGGTTACACCGGTGGCTTCCATCCGATCTGGCGCCCGCAATGGCGGCGCGACTTCGTCAACCAGTGGGGCAATTACAAGGCTGATTACAATCAGACCTACGTCATGCCGGCCCACGGCTGGACCGATGCTCAGGGCATGGCCACCGTCCGCACTGGCGAGGGTCCGGATGTGACCTTCACCTGTGGCGTGCGTCTGACCCAGGCCGAGGACACGGAATGGGGCGGCAGGTTCCACAATGCCGGTTACTGGCGACCGCGTGGCCTGACCGTGATCACGCCGAACCAGGGCTTCCTGTGGCAGGACTACAACACCGTCGAGCATCCCGACTCGATCGGCACCAACGGCCTGCCGCCCTGTGCGATCTTCTGCGACCATCTCAGCGTCATGTCGAACTCCTACTCCGATGTGGCCGAAGGGAGCGGTGACTGGGACGATTCGCTGCAGAACGCCAGTACCACGACCTACAACCTCTCGGTGATCACCAACAACATCCCGACGTGGATGGATATCGCTGCGGCGGGCGACCCGGTGAGCAACTGGACCGTTCGCGCCAGCGGCGGCCCGCACAACCTGGTGCGCTATCTCGAGAACTGGGGTGGCGATACCTACCACATCAAGGGCAGCGTCGTGGTCATGGGGCGGGCCAAGTACGCCATCGGCGGCATGGTCTGCAACAACAAGGGCGCCTATTCCTCGGGCGCGGTGTTCTACAGCCCGCCGTCGCGTGATCTGCAGTTCAACAGTGACCTGCTTACCCGTCCGGGCCAGCCGCCCTACACCCCATTCGGCGTCCAGGTGATCCGTACGGTACAGACGATCCAGACCCGCAACTGACGCGCTTGCGTCTGCGTGTTCGATCACTGAAGAGGTCTCTCACGGAGTCACGGAGGCACGGAGATGGACGAGAACCATATTGGAACGTAACCGCTCGTGCCCGTTGGGCCTGAGTAGTCACAGATGGCATTACCTGACCAGTCGTAACCACTCAGGGGCTTCGCCCCTACGGTCCTCACTGCGTGAGGACCTACCCCTCTGGCTTTGTCGTGGTTCGCCTGAATCAGCAGGCAGATTCAGGCGTGGGCGGATCGGCTGCGCCGATTATATCCGCCCACCACCACTCGGCGCCAGACCCCATCGCGTACGATGGGGCCCCGAAAATGGGCGAGGTAACCACTCATGCCCGTTGGGCATGAGTAGTTACGCCGCCTCTTACCTCAAGGACAGCGTGATCGGGTCCGGCCGGGGGAGCGCGGCTGGATCCGGCAAGGCCGGGCCCATCTGTCTCTGGACCCGGGCCCTCCTGGCGTATATGGTCTGAGTGTCATTCGCGCTCTGCGGATGAACGCTCAATTCATGACAGCCGGGGGGCACGGTCGCGGTGGACGGGGATGCAGGCGGACGCAGCGTGGAGACCATCGACCACGCCCTGGCTCAGCTGTTGCCGGACGTCATCGCCCGCTTCGACCCACAATTGCGCTATCGCTACGTCTCGCCGGCGATCGAGCGCTATCTGCCGGTGCGTGCGGCCGACATGCTCGGCCGCAGCATGGCCGAGCTCGGTTTCCTGCCCGAGGATCGCACATTCTGGGAAAACGCGATCCGGCGGGTGTTCGCCACCGCCCGCGCGTTCGAAGGCGAGTATGTCCTGACCATCGGTCGCCGTCGCCACGTGTTCAACTGGCGCCTGCTGCCGGAGCTCGCTTCCAACGGCCGTGTCGAGTCGGTGCTCGGCATCAGTCGCGACATTTCCGAGCACCGCGAGACCGAGGACAGCTATCGTTCGCTGTTCGAGGCTCTGCAGGACGGTTTCGCCCTGCATCAGGTGGTGCGACGCGGCCGACGGGTGGTCGACTTCCGGTTCAAGGCGGTCAACGCGGCTTTCGCCCGTCTCTGCGGCCGATCGCGCGAGGAGCTGGTGGGGCGGCTGGGCAGCGAGGTCCTGCCCGACACCACGCGCGAACGTCTGCCGTTCTTCGCACGGGTGGCCGAAGGAGCGGGCGCGGAACGCTTTCAGGAGCAGGTGCCCGAATTCGCCCGCCATTGCGAGGTGATGGTCTACCGCCCGTCTCCTGGCCGCTTCGCGACCTTGTGGCGTGACCTGAGCGAGCGCCGGGCGATGCAGGGACGGCTGCGACAGGCGCGTCGGCTCGAGGTTCTCGGCGAGGTCGCCGGCGGTATCGCGCACGATTTCCGCAACGTGTTGCAGACGGTGGTCGGCTACGCCGATGCGGCCTGTCGGCTGCAGCACGACCCCGAGGGTCTCGCCGCATGCCTGGAGCAGGTCCAGGTGGCCTGTGCCCACGCCAACGGCCTGGTCGGTCGGATCCTCGCCGTGGGCCGCGAAGGCGTGGAGGGGAGCGAGCCCGTGGATCTGGGGCGGGTGGTCGAGGAGATCCTGCCGCTGCTGCGCTCGAGCATTCCCCCAGCCGTGCGGCTCGAGACACAGATCGCGGTCGATTGCCCGGCGGTGGCCGCCGATCGGGTGGCGGTGCATCGCGTCCTGCTCAACCTGATCACCAATGCCTGGCATGCGATCGGTGAGCGCCCCGGGACGATCGTGGTCGGGCTCGCCTGTCAGTGCGGTGCGCACGGCGGTGCGGACACGGTGCAGTTGAGCGTGAGCGACACGGGGTGCGGCATCCCGCCGGACCTGCATCAGAGCGTGTTCGAGCCCTACTTCACCACCAAGCCCGAAGGCGAGGGCACCGGTCTCGGGTTGGCGACCGTACGCGAGATCGTGAGTGAACTCGGCGGCCGCATCGAGCTGGCCAGCGAGCCGGGACAGGGCACGCGCTTCGTGATCGAACTGCCGTCGGCGCGCAGCGGATGACAGCGCAGTGGTCGGGCCCCAGTCGGCTCACGTTTGCCGACTGGGCACCCAGGGTCAGACCAGCAGCGTCCAGAGAGTCTGGCCGATGACGAGATAGGCCAGGATCAGGATGCACACGCAGTTGCCGTCGGCGGTCTCGCCCGGGGTCTGCGTGGCGACAGGGGTGGCGTGGGGATCGCTCATGGTACCCGTCAGTTGCCCGCCGGGCGCCATCGCTTTCGCAGCAGATTCAGGGGGTGAGCCGCCACGCGGCGCAAGCGCCGCTCTGGTTGCGGACGTAGAGCCGATCGCCGCTGAGCGCGGGTGGTGTCCAGCAGGTTCCGTCGAGCACGCGCGTGCGACCCAGCTCTTCATAGGACGTGGGATCGGCCTTGGCCAGGACCAGCTCTCCATCGCCGGTGAGCACCAGCAGCCGATCTCCGGCGGCGATGAGCGAGCCCTGGCCGAAGCCGTCGGCGGCCCAGCGGGTGGCGCCGTCGGCGATGGCGACGCACACCAGGCGCCCCGGCTTGCCACGGTGGGCGTCGACGGCGTAGAGGTGGCCATCGATGAGCACCCCGCCGGCCATCTGGGTCTGCGGGGCGGTGGCTGTCCACACGAGTTCCGGGTGGCCGCCGGCGAGATCGACGATGCCCGCGCCGGTGCCATAGCCGGACGAGATGAACAGCCGATCGCCGCTGCGCTGCGGGGCAGAGGCGTTGATGTCGTGTTTGGTGGTCCATGGCACCAGCCAGTCGACCGTGCCGGTGGCGGGGTCGACGGCCTTGAGCCCGGCGGCGGTGAAGATCAACGCGCGGGGGCCTTGGGGCAGATGGGTGACCGTGACGGTGGCGTAGCTGGCCCCGCTGCCCTCGCTCGCCCAGATCGTCTCGCCGGTTCGCGCGTCGACGGCCATACCGGCGTCACCGGCGTTGAGCAGCAGCGTGCCCTGGTGGGGGGTGGGTGCGCAGGAGAAGCCCCAGCGCTGCGGCGAGACCGCGTGATCCGTCGCGAGGTCGCGCTGCCAGCGCACATGGCCGCTGTCCAGATCGAGGCAGAACAGCTGCCCCTCCTTGCCCAGGACATACACCGCGTCGGCGAGGATCGTCGGTGCGCCGATGGCGCCCCACTTGGGTTGGAGGGTACAGGGGTAGGCATGGGTCCAGGTCACCGCACCGGATTCGGCGTCGAAACAGGTCACGGTGGTGGTGTCGTCGCTCCAGCCGGCGGTGACGGCGTGGCCATCGGCGACGGCGAAGGCGGAAAATCCCGTGCCGACCTGCGCGGTCCACATGCGCCGGACGTCTGCGAGACCGTCGAGCCCGGGCACGCCCGGCGCGGTCCTGGTCGTGAAGTCGGGTCCGAGGAGATGGGGCCAGGCAGCAGTGGACTCGGCGGCGGCGGCGGGGGCCAGCAGGGCGAGACCGAGCAGCAGGGTGTGGAGACTGCGGATGAACAGCAGGAACATGGGTCGCTCCGGAGGGATGGGGGAGGGTTTCGTCGTGACGCGGTCACTATGGCGTTCGGCCCCCGCGCTCCATCGGTGAATCGGGTCGGGCCTGCTGGGCTCTGGCACGGTCAGGTGACGGCGCTAGCCCGGATCCCTCATGAGCAACGTCGCGCAGAGTCGTAGCGTGCTGTCAATACAGGGCTTCGCGACCGAGGCGAACCGGAGCGGAGCAGCGCTACGTGAGGATCCGCCGACCGAGTGAAGTCCTGTAGTGGCGGTGCGATACGGCTTTGCAGCAGTTGTCTCATGAGGGATCCGGGCTAGGCTTGCCGTCATGGACGAGGCGCTCGCCTGGTTGGCCGAGATCTGGAAGTTTCCGTTGTTCAGCGTCAACGGGGACAAGATCACTCCGGCCAAGCTGATCATCGCGCTGGCGGTGTTCCTGGTCGGCCTGCTGCTGGCCCGTCTGGTCGCTCGGCGCATCGGTTCGCGGCTGTTGCCGCGGCTGCACATCAGCCGCGGGCCGGCAGTGGCGATCGAGAAGCTGGCCTATTACCTGCTCCTGGTGGTGATGGCGATGGTCGCGCTGCAGCTGGCGGGGGTGCCGCTGGCGGTGTTCACCATCATCGGCGGTGCGCTGGCCTTGGGTGTCGGCTTCGGCTCGCAGAATGTGGTCAACAACTTCATCAGCGGGCTGATCCTGCTGATCGAGCGGCCGATCAAGGTCGGCGACCTGATCGAGGTCGATGGCAAACGCGGGGTGGTTGAGACCATTGGCGCCCGGGCCACCGATCTGCGCAACGTCGGGGGGGCCAATTGCCTGTTGCCCAACAGCATGTTGCTGGAGAGCGCCGTGGTCAATTGGCACCATCATGATGACCGCGTGCGGGCAAGGGTCGCGGTCGGCGTGGCCTACGGTTCGCCCTGCGAGCGGGTGCGTGAGCTGCTGCTGTTGGTACCCGAAGAGGTCGAGGAGGTGCTCACCGACCCTGCCCCGGCGGTGTTGTTCCGTGAATTCGGCGACAACTCGCTCGCGTTCGAGCTGCTCGCCTGGTGTCGCCCGCGCAATGCCTTCGATTGGTTGCGCATCGAGAGCGAATTGCGCTTCGCCATCGATCGCCTGTTCCGCGAGAACGACATCGTCATCGCCTTCCCCCAACGCGACGTCCACCTCGATAGCACCGCGCCGGTCCGGGTGGAGATGGTGCGGTGATGCCGGCTCCCGAGGGGTCCATGCCCTGCACTGGAACCGGGGCGGGCGGGACGGCTCCGCGCGCACGCATCATCGCCATCGGCGACGAGATCCTGCTCGGGCGCATCATCGACACCAACGGCGCCTGGCTCGCCGCGCGCTGCGCCGATTGGGGCCTGCGGCTGGTTGGCAGCGAGACCGTCGGCGATATCCAGGACCAGATCACGGCGGCGATGGCGCGCGCCTGCGCCTGCGCCGAGGTGGTGCTGATCACCGGCGGCCTGGGCCCGACCCACGACGATCGCACCCGCGATGCACTCGCCGACCTGCTTGGCGTGGGGCTCGTGCACAGCGCCGAGGCCTGGTCGCAGGTCGGACACTATTACCGCAGCATCCGCAAGCGCGAGGCGGTGCCGGAGTCGAACCGGCGCCAGGCCTTGATCCCGACCGGTGCGACGGTGCTGGCCAACGATCGCGGTACTGCGCCGGGCCTCTACGCCGAGCACGCTGGCGTGGTGATCGCCTGTCTGCCAGGCGTGCCGCACGAGATGCGGGCGATGGCCGAACGGCTCGCGCCACGTCTGGCCACGGCGGTGCCCGGCTTGCGGGTGCCGCACATCGAAGAGGTGTGGTTCGGCGGCCTGGGGGAATCGCAGGCCCAGGACATGCTCGGCGAGCTGCTCGTCGACCAGACCATGCAGGTGGGCATCTGCGCCCACGAGGACTATTTTCTCACTGTGCGCGTGGTCGGTGAGCGCGAGCGCGCCTGCGACCGGGCGGCGGCGGTGCGCGCGGTGATGCGCGACTACCTCCTGCCGCAGGCCGGGTTTGCGCCGAGTCTGGTGACCGCCTGTCGCGAGCGTGGTTGGACCATCACCGCCGCCGAGAGCTGCAGCGTGGGCCAGCTCACCGCTGCACTGGGGCGGGTCGGCGGGGTGTCGGCGGTGCTGCGGCGCAGCCTGATCGCCTACCACAACGACGTCAAACGCGACGAGCTCGGGGTGAGCGAGGAACTGTTGCGCGCGCATGGGGCGGTGAGCGAGCCGGTGGTCGCGGCCATGGCCCGCGGCGCGCGCGAGCGCAGCGGCGCCGATCTGGCGTTGGCGACCTCGGGCATCGCCGGGCCGAGCGGCGGGACGCCCGAGAAGCCGGTGGGCACGGTGTGGGTCGCCGCGGCCGACGACGGCGGCGTGAGCACCGAACTCCTGCATCTTGTCGGCGAGCGCGAGCGCATCCAGCGCCGCGCGGCGGTGGGCGCGCTGATGCTCGGCTGGCGCCGGGTGCAGCGGCGGTGAGCCTGCCGCGGGTCCATCCCGCAGTCGTCTTCCTGCTCGCGGTGGCGGCGATGGCCGGGCTGCACCTGTTGCCGGGCAACGTGGTCTGGCTGCCCTGGCCCTGGAACCTGCTGGGCCTGGGCGACGTCATCGGCGGTAGCCTGTGGAACGCCTGGCTCGCGCGTCGCTTCGCGCGCGCCGGTACGCCCACGCGCCCTGGGGCCGAGCCCCAGACACTGGTCAGCGACGGTCCCTTCGCCTTCAGCCGCAATCCGATGTACCTCGGGCTGCTGGTGGTCATCGGCGGCGTGGCCCTGTTGTTCGGTTCGCTCTACCCGCTGGCGGTCTGGCCACTGTGTGCGCTCTACTGCGACCGGGTCCTGGTGCCCGGCGAGGAGCGCCGGCTCGAGGCGCACTTCGGCGAGGCCTTCCGCCGCTATCGCGAGCGGGTTCCGCGGTGGTTGTGAGAGCGGCGCCGGCTCAGGCGGCGACTGCTGCGATCAGCCGATAAGGCCGACCCTCGGGGAAGCCGGGCAATTGCGGAAGGTCTGCTGCGAGTTCGGGGCCGGGTACGCACTGCAGCCCCGGCGTCCGGCGGATGGCCCGGTCGAGGTCGAAGGCCCGACCACCGCGGGTGTTGCAGCAGGCGACCAGCAGACCGCCGGGCACCAGCCGGGCGGTGATCGCGCGCAGGAGCGTCGGGTAATCGCGGTGTGCGACCCAGCCGCGCCCACCGGTGGCAGCGGTGGGGGGGTCGCAGATCACGATATCGTACTGGTCCTCGCAGCGTTCGAGGAAGGCGCGGCAGTCGACCCGCCGGGTCTGGTGGCGCGGGGCGACGCCGTTGCTGTCGGCGTTGCGTCGGGCGAGCTCCAGTGCCGGGCGGGCGGTATCGACATCGAGCGCGGCGGCGGCGCCGGCGCACAGCAGGCTGACCGAGAACAGGCCGGTGTAGGCGAAGAGGTTGAGCACCCGGGCGCCGCCGCAACGCTCGCGCAGCCAGGCGCGGGTGGCGCGCTGGTCCACGTAGACCCCCGTGGCCAGGCCGCCCTCGGGCCGCAGCAGCAGTTCGACGCCGAGTTCGTGCCCGACCAGCTCGCGCTCGCTCGCCAGCGGTGCGCCGTCAGCGCGCCACAGCTCCGGCCCGCTGCGGCGGATGTCGGTGATATGGCGACGGTGCAGCTGGGTCATCCCCGGCGCGATCTGCGCCAGTGCCTCGGTGAGCGCCGTCTGCCAGGCGAGGATGGCCCGGCACCGATAGGTCACCACCAGGGTATCGGCGAGGTGGTCGACGATCAGGCCTGGCAGGCCGTCGGCCTCGCCGTGGACCACGCGGTAGCAGTCGGTGGTTGGATCGGCGTGCAGCGCGGCGCGCCGTCGCCAGGCCGCGGCGATGGCGGCGGCGGGGTCGAAGCGTCGACCAGGTTCCCGGTGGTGGATCCGCGCACATACGGTGCTGCCCGGATCGGCCAGCGCCGCGGCGAGGCCCCGGCCATCTTCGGCGACCAGGGTGACGGGGTCGCCGGCGGCGCAACCGGGGGGCAGGCGGGTGAAGCGGTCACGGCGGACCCAGGGGTGGCCACGGCCGATGAAACCCGCCGATTGGCGCCCCACGCGCAGATCCGCCAACGCTCCGGCCATGGTCGGACGATATCGTTGGCAGGGATGCTGCCAACCACGCGCGCAGGGCGACTCAAAGCTCGCAAATGAGGGCCATGCCTCGCCTCCACCCGCGTCACCATGACCCAAACAACAAAGAGAGCCGGGCGGTTTGACGCAGGTGGAGGCGACGCAAGGCATGCCGACCTGGGGATCGGCGCTCCCGGGGCGAGCTTTGAGTCGCCCTGGACCACGCGCGGGCTCGAGGCTGGACTGGGTCGACGGCCGGATAGGCTGCGCTCGATGAACGACTACGAAACGGTGGTCGGCCTCGAGGTCCATGTCCAGCTGGCCACGCAGACCAAGATGTTCTGCCCCGCCACTTGTGCCTTCGGCCGCGAGCCCAACACGCAGGTCGATGGTTACAGCATGGGGCTGCCTGGCACGCTGCCGGTGATCAACCGGCATGCGGTGGAACTGGCGGTCCAGGCGGCGTTGGCATTCGATTGCCAGCTCCACCCGCACTCCAAATTCGATCGCAAGCACTACTTCTACCCCGACCTGCCCAAGGGCTACCAGATCAGCCAGTACGACCAGCCCTATTGCACTGGCGGCGGCGTCGCGATCGACTGCGCCGCCGGCACCCGACGGCTGATCCCGCTGACGCGGATCCATCTCGAGGAGGACGCCGGCAAACTGGTGCATCAGGAGGGAGGCCGCTACAGCGAGGTCGACCTCAACCGCGCCGGCACGCCGTTGATCGAGATCGTGTCCGAGCCGGACATCCGCTCCGGAGCCGAGGCCTACGCCTACATCTACGAGTTGCGACGGGTCCTGCGCTACTGCGGCGTGTCCGACTGCGAGATGCAGGAGGGTTCGCTGCGCTGCGATGCCAACATCTCGGTGCGGCCGCGCGGCAGCACCGAGATGGGGACCAAGGTCGAGATCAAGAACCTCAATTCGATGCGCGCGGTCGAAGCCGCGATCGAGCACGAGGCCCAGCTCCAGGTGGCGCTGCACCGTGCCGGCCGGTACGCCAGCGCGGTGGTCCAGGAGACCAAGTTGTGGGATCCCGATGCCCGGGTCACCCGCAGCATGCGCGGCAAGGAAGGTGCGGCCGACTACCGGTATTTCCCGGATCCCGATCTGCCTCCGCTGCACATCGACAGCGTGACCATCGAGCGTCTGCGTGGCGAGCTGCCCGAATTGCCGCGCTCGCGCGAGGAGCGTTTCATCGCGATGGGGCTCTCGGACACGGTGGCGCGCGAGCTGACCGCCGAGCGCGCCATCGCCGAGTTGTTCGAAGCGGTGGTGGCCACCGGCGTCAGCGCCAAGGCGGCGGCCAACTGGACCCGCGAGGAGGCGCTACGACTGGTAGCGGCCGAGCCGGCCCTGCTTGCCGCGCCCTTGCGTGAGCCCTTCGTCGCCACGCTCGGCGCCCTGGTCGCCCTGGTCGAGGCGGGGAAGGTCGCCCGAGTGGTGGCCAAGGGGGAATGCGATGCCTTGTTCGCCGCCATCGACCGCGTCGCGCCAGTTGCACTCGTGGTCGAGGACCACTTCGCCGAACGCGGGATGATCCAGGAACAGGACGACGACGCGCTCGCAGCCTGGGTCGCCGAGGTGCTGCGCGACAACCCCAAGGTGGTGGCCGACATCCAAGCCGGTAACGCCAAGGCGATCGGGCGCCTGATCGGCTGCACCATGAAGCTCTCCGGCGGCAAGGCCGATCCCAAGGCGGTCCAGGAACAGATCCGCGCCCAGCTCGCAGAGCAGTGAGGCTTTCCTCACAAAGGCAGCGCCCCCTGTGAGGAAAGCCTCAGGTCCGACGGGCCCTCAGAGCTCGCAGTGAAGCGTTCGCGCAGCACGCATCGCGGACAGCGGGTCGGCCGACCGAGGAACGGTTTTCGGCGAAAATGGCCCGCAGGGCCGCCGAAAACGCCAGCGCAGCTGGCGAGTGACGACCGAGGCGCGTGGGGGTGTGCGGCGAAGCCGCGAGGGGGCAGCGCCCCCTCTGTAGAGAACATCAGGTCTGCGTGCAGGCGACCCAGTGGCCCGGCGCGTGCTCGACCAGCGTGGGTCGGGTGGCGCAGTCGGGCCCGGCCCGGCCGCAGCGACCGGCGTAGACGCAACCGGCACGCGTGGCCGCGCGCTTGACCGGCGGGCTCACCGGTGGCTGTGCGCGCTCGCGCGGGTCCGGCCGGGGAATGGCCCGCAGCAAGTTGCGGGTGTAGGGGTGCAACGGGTCGGCGAACAGGGCATCGCGCGTGGCGAGCTCAACGATGCGCCCGCGGTACATCACCGCGATGCGATCGGCGATGTGGCGGACCACCGCGAGGTCGTGGGCGATGAAGCACATCGCGAGTGAGAACTCACGGCGCAGCCTGGCGAGGAGGTTGAGCACCTGGGCCTGGATGCTGACATCGAGCGCGCTGACCGGTTCGTCGCAGATCAGCAGGTCGGGTGCGGCGGCCAGGGCGCGGGCGATGCCGATGCGCTGGCGTTGGCCGCCCGAGAACTCGTGCGGGTAGCGCAGCCGGTGCTCGGCGGCGAGCCCGACCCGGTCCAGCAGGTCGCAGACGCGCTCGCGTTGGGCCGCGCCGCTGGCCAGACCGTAGTTCTGCAGCGGTTCGGCGATGATCGCGCCCGCGCTCATGCGCGGATCGAGCGAGGCGTAGGGATCCTGGAACACCATCTGGATCCGCCGTCGTTGTGTGCGTGATCGCCTGGTGTTCTCAGCGGACAAGGCGACGCCGTCGAGCGCGACGGTGCCGGTATGGTCGCGCAGCAGTCCGGCGATCGCGCGGGCGGTGGTGCTCTTGCCCGAACCGCTCTCGCCGACGATGCCCACCACCTCGCCTGCGGCGACGGTCAGGTCGATCGCGTCCACCGCGCACAGCCAGGGGCGTGGGGCGAACAGGCTCGCCCGGCGCAGGGGATAGCGCACGCTCAGTGAGCTCACACGCAGCAGCGGTTCGGTAACGGGCTCGTTCACGCGCCGTCTCCCCCGCCGCTGGGGAAGCCGGTGCCGGCGATGTCGCGCCGGCAGCGGTGGCGGTGGCCGCTGTGCTGCTCGCGCAGCAGGGCCGGCTGGTCACGGCAGGCCGGTTCGCACCAGGGGCAGCGTGGGGCGAAGGCGCAGCCGGCCCAGGATTCACGCAGCCGCGGCGGCAGGCCGGGGATGGTCGCGAGGTCGCGGTCGACCGGGCCCTCGAGGTCGGGGATCGCCCCGAGCAGGCCGCGGGTGTAGGGGTGGCGTGGCGCGGTGAACAGACGTTTCACCGGCGCGGTCTCCACGATCCGTCCGGCGTACATCACCGCCACCCTGTCGCAGGTGGTCGCGACCACGCCGAGGTCGTGGGTGATCAGGATCATGCCCATATCACGCTGCGTCTGCTGTTCGCGTAGCAGCGCGAGGATCTGCGCCTGGGTGGTGACGTCGAGCGCGGTGGTCGGCTCGTCGGCGATCAGCAGGTCCGGATCGCAGGCGAGGGCCATGGCGATCATGATGCGTTGGCGCTGGCCGCCGGAGAACTCGTGCGGATAGCGCCGGACCGCCACGGCAGGACCGCCGATGCCCACCGCGTCGAGCAGCTCGACGGTGCGTTGTCGCGCTGCACGCCAGGAGGCTCCGCGATGGCGTACCAGTGGCTCCGCGACCTGCTTGCCGACCTTGAGGAAAGGATTGAGGCTGGTCATCGGGTCCTGGAACACCATCGCGACCCGATCCCCGCGCAGGTCGCAGAGGTCGCGGGCCCTGGCGCCGATCAACCTATGGCCCGCGAGACGGGCCGCGCCGCCGCACACCCGGCCGGACCGGGGCAACAGGCCGAGGATCGCGAGCATGGCCGCGCTCTTGCCACAGCCGCTCTCACCGACCAGGGCCAGGGTCTCGCCGCGTTCGCAGCGCAGATCGATGCCGTCGACCGCCACGGTCGCGCCGTCGTCGCTGGCGAAGCTGACGCGCAGGTCGTCGACAGTGAGTACGGGCTCGCTCATAAACGCCCCCGCAGCCGTGGGTCGAGCGCATCGCGCAGGCCATCGCCGAGCAGATTGAGCGCGAGCAGGGTCAAGGCCATCACGCCGGCCGGATAGATCAGCAGCCAGGGGTGCTCCTGCATGCTGCGGGCGCCGGCGTCGACCAGCGCGCCCCAGCTGTCCCACTGGCGGCCCCCGAATTCCACGTTGAGGCCGATGAACGCGAGAAAGCTCTCTTCGAGGATGACGATGGGGACGGTGAGGGTGGTATAGACGACCACCGGGCCGAGGCAGTTGGGCACCAGATGGCGGAACAGGGTCTGGCGGTGGCTGCAGCCGGCGAGGCGCGCGGCGGCGACGAACTCGCTGTCTTTCAGGCCGAGGATCTGGGCGCGGACGATCCGGGCCATGGTCAGCCACTGCACCGCGCCGAGCGCGACGAACAGGATGATGATGTTGCGGCCGAAATTGACCAGCAGCAGGATCACGAGGAACATGAACGGGATGCCGTAGAGGATATCGACCACCTGCATCATCAGGCGGTCGGGGCGACCGCCGAGGTACCCGGCGAGCGCGCCGTAGCCCACGCCGATGACCAGGCTGACCAGCGTCGCGACCACCCCGACCATCAACGAGATGCGACCGCCGTAGAGGATCCGCGCGTAGAGGTCGCGTCCGGCGGTGTCGGTGCCCAGGAGGTGGGTTGCTCGGGCCGGGCGTCCGTCGGCCTTGGCCGCGACCACGGCATCGCCGGGCAGGGTCAGACTCGGCACCGCCTGTCCGTCGGAGTCGATGCTGCGCACCACGCCGTCGTCGAGCCGGATGCGATGGGTCACCGGGTGTTCGGGGATGCGAGCGATGAGGTTGATCACGTGGCTGCCCTCGGCCGCGAACGCCGGGTGCTCCGGTGGTGCCTCGCCGACGACGAACAGCGCGCGTTCGGGGCCGGGCCGGGTCTCGCCCGAAGCCTGTTCGACCAGGATCTCGCGCTGCGCCCCGAGCTCCAGACGCTGAAGGAAACGGTTGCCCTGCTGGATGGTGGCCACCTGCGCTGGCCGGCGCCGCCGTTGACGGACGACCACACGGTAGCGCAGGCTGCGGGGCTCGCGCACGCTGAGGGTGAAGCCGGACCGGCTGGCGTGCGCGGCGAGGCTGCCCGGCAGCGGCTCGCCGGTGCGCAAGGTCATGCCGGGAGCGGCCGGCGCCTCTTCGTCTGCGCCCAGCTGCATGGTCAACTGCAGCTCCGGGGCTTCGAGCGCGAGGGTCTCGAGGCTGGTGGCGCCGCGGGTGATGCGCTGCACCAGGCCGCCGTCGAGTTCCACGCGGTAGCGAGTCAGGCCCTGCGGTCGTGCGCGCAGCTCCAGCGTGCGTGCTCCGGCGAGCGTGGTGGTGGTGGCCGGCGCGCGCCCGACGACGAAACGGTTCTCGGGCAGCACGTCCGGATGGCTCGCCCCGGGCGGCAGCGTGCGCAGCCAGGGTCGCTGCAGTTCCGGATCGTGACGGGTGATCAGCGGTGCGCAGACGGTGGCGAGGACGACCACGCTGGCCACCACCAGCCCGGCCATCGCCCCCGGATTGCGTCGCAGGCGCCGCCAGGCGTCGCGGCCGAGACTGACACCCTTGATCGGATCAGCCATGGCGCACCCGTGGGTCGGCCAGGACCAGGAGCACGTCGGTCACCAGGTTGAATACGATGATGAACCCGCCGTAGACGATCACCGTGCCCATGACCACCGTGTAATCGCGAGCCAGGGCGCTGTCGACGAAGCAGCGGCCGAGTCCGGGGATCTGGAAGATCTTCTCGACCACCAGCGAGCCGGTGAGCAGCGAGGCCACCGCCGGGCCGAGGAAGGCGATCACCGGCAGCAGGCTGCCGCGCAGGGCGTGGCGCAGGATCACGGTGTGTTCGCGCAGGCCCTTGGCCCGTGCGGTGCGGACGAAGTCCTGGTTGATCACCTCGAGCATGCCGGCGCGGGTCAGTCGGGCGATGCGCGCGGAGAAGGGCAGGGCGAGGGTCAGGGCAGGCAGGATCAGGTAGCGCGGCGTGGCCAGGCCCTGCCCGTATTCGGCCACCGGCAGCCAGCCCAGACGCATCGCCACCAGCAGCTGCAGCAGCGGGCCGATGACGAAGGCGGGCACACTGAGCCCGACCATCGCCATGGTCATCGTGCTGTAATCGAGCGCCGTGTTCTGCCGCAAGGCCGAGACCACGCCGGCAGCCAGACCGATGCCGAGTGCGAAGCTCAAGGCCAAGAGCCCGAGCACGATCGAGGGGCCGAGGTTGCCGGCGATGATCTCGTTGACAGTCCGCGTCTTGAACTGGAAGGACGGGCCGAGGTCGCCCTGGATCAGGCGCCCGAGGAAGCGGCCGTATTGTTCGTGAAGCGGGCGATCCAGGCCGTAGCGCGCATCGAGCGCCGCGCGTGTCGCCGGGTCGAGCGGTTTCTCGGCATCGAAGGGGCCGCCAGGGGCGAGCCGCATCATGAAGAAGCTGACCGTGACCAGGAGCAGCAACACCAGAGGGGTCTGCAGCAGCCGTTTGAGCAGATAGCGGCGCATCGCAGGCGATGATGCTAGCCCGCATCCCTCATGAGACAACTGCTGCAAAGCCGTATCGC
>CAZTGE010000027.1:0-31178 GCA_964612995.1 uncultured candidatus Brocadiaceae bacterium
GACAGAGGCGCGTGGGGGTACGCGGCGAAGCCGCGAGGGGGCAGCGCCCCCTCTGTCAAAAGCAGGGCGCGCGAGCAATGGCCTGAAGCATCGCCTCACCCTTCATCATCGTCTCCTGCCACTCGCGCGCCGGATCGCTGTCGGCCACGATCCCGGCCCCGGCCTGGACGTGCGCTTCGCCTGGGGTGAGGATCGCGGTACGCAGGGCGATGCAGGTGTCGAGGTTGCCGCGGAAGTCGAGATAGCCGACCGCCCCGGCGTAGGGTCCGCGTTTGACCGGCTCGAGTTCGTCTATGATCTCCATAGCTCGGATCTTCGGCGCGCCGGAGACCGTGCCGGCGGGATGGCAGTGACGCAGCGCATCGAGCGCGTCGAGCCCCTCGCGCAGACGCCCCTCGATGTGGCTGACGATGTGCTGCACGTGGCTGTAGCGCTCGATGACCATCTCCTCGAGCAGGCGCACGCTGCCGGGCTCGCATACCCGACCGACATCGTTGCGCCCGAGGTCTATGAGCATCACGTGTTCGGCGCGCTCCTTGGGGTCCTCGAGCAGCTGACGCGCGAGCTGTGCGTCCTCCTCCTGCGTGGCCCCGCGGCGGATGGTGCCGGCGATCGGCCGCACCACCACCTGGCCCGCCTCGACCCGGACCATGATCTCGGGACTGGCACCGACCAGACTGGTCTCGCCGAGTTTGAGACAGAACATGTAGGGGCTGGGGTTGAGGCTGCGCACGCTGCGGTAGACCTGGAACGGGCTGACGCTGATCTCCGCGCTCAATCGCTGGCTCGGTACCGCCTGGAAGATATCGCCGGCACGGATGTATTCGCGGATCCGCTCCACCGCTTCCATGTAGTCCTCGCGCTCGGTGTGACAACTGTGCTCGAGCGCGGCGACCTTGGCCGCGGCGACCAACCGTGGCGCGGCCGGGCTCTGCAGCCGCTGTTGCAGCATGTCGAGCTCGGCCTCGGCACGGCCGTAGGCGGCGACCAGATCGGTCTGCGGATCGCTGAGATCGAGATGGGTGATCAACAGCAGGTGGTTGTAGCTGTGATCGAACACCAGCACCGTATCACAGCGCATGAGATTGATGTCGGGCAGTCCCAGCGGATCCGGCGGCACCGCCGGCAGATGCTCGAGCAGGCGCACCGTGTCGTAACTGAAATAACCCACCAGCCCGCCGGAGAAACGCGGCAACTCGGCCAGATCGGGCACGGTGTACCGCGCCATGTAGGCACGCACCGCAGCGTAGGGATCCCCGGGCAGGCGCTCGCGGCTGCCGTCGACCCGGATGACCTCGACGCAGTCCAGCCCTCCGACCAGCCGCTCGCGCGGTGCGACGCCGAGCATGCTGTAACGCGCCATGCGTTCACCACCGACGACGCTCTCGAACAGGAACCCGAATTCCTCGTCGATCAGACGCGACATGGCGGCGACCGGCGTCAGGTCGTCGGCCACCAGCCGGCGCATGACCGGCAACATGGTGTACCCGGCCTCACGATAGCCGCGGCATTGTTCCAGGCCCGGTGTCATCGGCCTCCTCGCTTCCCGCTGGACGACCGCGGCACCTGGGGCGCGTCGTGATCATCCGGCTCGATGTGGACCACCACGTCGGCGATGCCCGGCCCCTCGGTTTCGAGGCGTCGTTTCACCGCAGTGGCGACGTCATGACCTTCCTTCACGCTCAGCGCGCCGTCAACCAGGATGTGCAGGTCGACCGCCAGTCGCGAGCAACCGATGTACCGCGTGCGGATCGCGTGGGCCCGACGCACGCGATCGGTCGTCCCGGCGATGCGGTCGATCTCGTCGAGCACCTCGGGCGGCGCCCCGCTGTCCAGGAGTTTGCCCAAGGCCGGGCGCACGATGCGCCAGGCGGCGTGGAAGATGAACAGCGCCACCAGCATCGCGCCGAGTTGATCGACCACCGCCAACCCTGGTGCGATCAGGCTCACGCCGACCGCCGCCGCCACCGGCAGACTGCTCAGTGCGTCGCTGCGGTGGTGCCAGGCGTTGGCGATCAGGGGCATCGAATGCAAGCGGATCCCCTCGCGCCGGGTCCAGCGATAGAGCCATTCCTTGATCACGATCGCTCCGGCCGCAACCGCCAGCGCGAGTGGATGCGGCGCGAGCATGCTCGCGCCGCCGATTTCGACGAAGGCCCGATAGAGCACCCCGATCGCGACCGCACCGAGCAGCAGCCCGATGCAGAGGGTGACCAGGGTCTCCAACCGCTGGTGGCCGTGCGGGTGCTCCGGATCGGCCGGCTGGGTCCAGAAGCGCACGCCGACGATGATCGCGAGGTCGGTGAGGGTGTCCGAGAGGCTGTGGATCCCGTCGGCGACCAGAGCATGCGAAGCGCCACCGAGACCCACCGCGATCTTGCCACCGGCCAGGGCGAGATTGATCGTCATCCCGATCGCGGTGACCCGGGTGACGCCACGGCGGTGGACGGAGGCGGTCGTGTGCTCCATCGTCGCGATCCTAACCCGCCCTGGCGGGTCTGCCAATCGCCGGACCCCCCGGTGATCAGGGCGACTCAAAGCTCGCAAATGAGGGCCAGGCCTCGCCTCCACCTGCGTCACCATGGCCCGAGCGCCGAAGATAGCCGGGTGGTTTGACGCAGGTGGAGGAGAGGCAAGGCATGCCGACCTGGTGATCGGCGTTCCCGGAGCGAGCTTTGAGTCGCCCTGCCCCGGTGATGCCCTTCCGGGGTGACAGACCGATTGCTCCACCTATAGTCCTGCCATGGAGATACCGCCCCTGAGCGACGGGACCATCGCGCTGCGCCCCTTCGTCCACGGCGACCGGGTCGCAGCGGTGGACTGGATCAGCGGACCGATCAGCCGTGACCGGTCGGCGACCGACGGTGGCCCGGTCACCCGGCCCGAAGACACCGATGCCGTGCTCGAGGACCTGGGCAAGGACGCGCTGCTGACCATCGAGCTGGAAGGCGAGCCCTGCGGCCTGCTCGCGCTCGACCACCTGCGGACCCATACCGATCTGCGCATCATCCTCGCCCGGCCCCAGCTCTGGGTCCAGGGTATCGGCTCGCGCGCCATCCGGCTGTGCCTGGTGCTCGCCTTCGACCACATGAAGAGCCACGAGCTCCAGGTGCTTGCGGTACCCGAAGACGCCACCGCTGCCCGCGTCGCCTGGGAGGGCGCGGGGTTCGGCATCCAGCGCCGGTTCCAGCGCGGCGACCGCATCTTCCTCGACTTCGCCCTCTCCCGGCGTTGCCACGAAGCCAACGAACAAGTGGTCCACCTCATCCGCCACGGCAACTGCAGCGGCGCGACCGGCACACTCGACGCGATCGGCCGCGCCCAGGCCGAAGCCCTTGCCACTTGCCCGCTGCTGTTCCGCGCCAACGAGGCCATCTGCAGCGATCGCCACTGCGCCACCACCACCGCCGAGCAGGCCTTCGTTGCACGCGGCATACCCTGCACCGTCGACGAGGCCTGGCGCGAGCAGGAGCTCGGCGACTGGTCCACCGTTCCCCTCACGGAGTTGCCCCGGCGCGAGGACGGCACGCTGCCCGATCCCCCCGGCGGAGAGACCGGCGCAGCCTTCGCCCGGCGGGTGGGCCGCGCGCTCGACGCCCTGCCGCATGGCGACCACCTCGCGGTGGTGACTCACGGCGATGTCATCGCCTGCCTGTTGCGCGGGCTCGAATCCGAACTCGCGGGCCCCTCCGGGCTGGGCACCGGCGCCGGCATCCCGCCGGCCTCGGTCAGCGAACTGCGTCGCGGCCCCGAAGGCTGGCGGGTGGTCCGCATCGCCGACGACCGTCACCTGCTGGCGCGCGACGCCACCTCCGAGATGGCCTGACGCAGGCATGCCCGAAAGCACCGATCGGGCGGTGATCTTCGATATGGACGGGGTGCTGATCGACAGCTACACCCCGCACTACCGCAGCTGGGTCGCGACCTGCGAACCGCGCGGCGTGTCCATCGATCCCGAGCGCTACCGTCGGCTCTTCGGCCGCAGCTTCGGCGCCTTCGTCGCGGCACTGTGCCCGCACGTGACCGACCCGGCGGCGATCGATGCCTGGCACGCCGAGAAAGAGGAATGCTACCGCGCGATCATCGAGGCCGACTTCCCCGCCATGCCCGGAGCCGCCGAGCTGGTCACCGCGCTCGATACCGCCGGCTTCCTGCTCGCGATCGGCTCCTCCGGCGCGCGCGGCAACGTGGACTGTCTCTGTCGCAAGCTGAGCCAGGGCCATCGTTTCCGAGCCACAGTCAGCAGCGACGACACCAGCGAGCCCAAACCCCACCCCGAGGTGTTCCTCCGCTGTGCCACAGCGCTGGAGGTCGCGCCAACACGCTGCGCGGTGATCGAAGACAGCATCCATGGCCTGCGCGCGGCCCGGTCGGCCGGCATGGCCGCGGTCGGCCTGACCGGTACCTGCCCGCGCGCGACACTCGAGACCGAGGCCGACCTGGTCGTCGACGCCCTCGACGAGCTCGGGCCCGAGCCGCTCGCCGGGCTCATCGACGCCGTGACGTCAGGGTCGCGTCGATGAGCCTCCCGCAGCCGGCGGCAGAAACGCGTGTTGCCTACCAGCGACGAAGTATCCAAGGTGGGCCTCCGCCCACAACCCAAGGGTTGCGAGCATAGGGCTCCGGCCCACCTTTCTGCTTTTCCATCAGGGGACTTCGTCCCCCGAACCCCCTGTCCCTTGGTCGCTTGCATCACCGATTCCGATTCGATCTTCAAAAAGATCGCTGGCGCAAACGGCCAAGGGACCAAGGTCTTTACAAGATCTTTATCTTCTCGTCGTGTAGCGATGGGGTCCTGGAACCGGCATTGCGAGCCACTGCCCACATGGTAGCATAGCCGGTACCGGCACACCTCGTGCCGTACGGCACCACAGCCAGGCGTCCCAAACGATGACCGCTTCCGCCACCCCAGCCGCCCGGTCCACGACGTCCACCCCGCAGACGCGACGCAGCCTGCGGGTGGTGCTGGCGCGCGCCTTCTTCGCGGTCACGGCCACTGGCATCTGCCTCACCGGCGCGCTGTGGATCGCCATGCACGTGCACTCGACCGAGGCCGGCCTCGAGCGGCTGCAGGCCTCGCAACTCAGCGCAGAGCGCCGGTTGGTCCAGACAGATGTCGAGAACGCTCTCCAGGAGATCCGCCGGCTCCAGTCGGCGCAGCTGGCCCACATCGACGAGGACATGCGCAGCCAGCTCCGACTCGTGGCCTCGGTCGCCGCCACGCTCGGCCAAGGCGACCGGCAACCCGAACACTGCCGCGCACAGACCTGCGACTGGATCGCCGACAATCCCACCATCTACGGCCCCTGGCGCGTGCTCGTGCTCGATCGCGCCGGCGAGCACGCCGTCTGGCTGCCCGACCCGGCTCCCAGCCTCCGTCCCGTGATCGCGGCCATCTGCACGGCCTGTGCCGGGGCGAGCGGGCCAGCGATCCACGCGCCACAGGTCAGCTGCTCCGAGGTGATCGCCGGCCGCGAACACATGGTCCGTGCGCTCCCGATCGCCGGCGGGGAGCACATCGTCGCTCTGGTCGCCACCGGGCCCGTGCTGCGGCACCGTCTCGAGCAGGTGGTGCTCGATCAGCTCGCCCGTTGGCGCGTCAGCCGCGCGGACTATCTCTTCGCCGGCACCTACGATGGCGTCAGCCTGGTCGGGCCAGCCCGGGGCACCAACGTCTTCGCCCATGGCCCGGAACCGGCGGCCCGGGTGATGCGCACCCTGATCGAACGCGCCCACGCCGGAGGTGGTTTCGTCCGCTACCGCATGCCGGGGCTCGACAACCAACGTGAAGCGATCAAGTCCAGCTACGTCCTGCCCGTACCCGAGTGGGGCTGGTACATCGGCGCTGGAGTCTATACGGACCGGATCGATGCAGCGATCGCGGACCAGCGCGAACGTCTGGCCGGCGACGTCGGTCGGCACATCCTGTCGATCGTGCTCGTCCTCGCTGCGCTCTGCATGGTGGCCTGGCTCACCGCCGCCCACCTCAGCCGCTCGGTATCCGGCCAGTTCCACCGCTTCCACGATTTCTTCGCCCAGGCGGCGGCCGGCCATGCCGGGATCGAGCCCACCGACCTGCCGCATCGCGAGTTCGCCGATCTCGCCATCGAGGCCAACCGCATGGTCCAGGCCCGCGAACGCGCCCAGCACGATCTGCAACGCAGCGAGCAACGGTTCCGCCAGCTGGTCGAGCATTTCCCCCTGCCGGTACTCGTCGCCGACACCGATGCCCGCATCCGCTATGTCAATCCCTGCTTCGTCAGCACATTCGGCTATTCCCAGTCGGACCTGCCCCACCTCGACGCCTGGGACACATTGGCTGGCCCGGCGCCTGAGGCCGGCCGCGAGATCTGGTGGATCCGCGATCCCCGTCATCCGCCAGCCGCGGTGGATCAGCAGCCGCTGGAGATCCACCTGCGCACCGCCACGGGCCGCATCCTGGTCGTGGAGAGCAGTGCCACGTTGATCGATGACCATCTGGTGCTCCTGCTACGCGATGTGACCACGCTGCGTCGGACCGAAGAGCAACTGCGGCAATCGCAGAAGATGGAGTCCATCGGCCAACTCGCCGGTGGCATCGCGCATGACTTCAACAACCAGCTGACCGCGGTCATGGGGTACGCCGACCTGCTCGCCGAACAGACGGCGGGGCCACAACGGCAGTACGTGACCGGGATCGCCCGCGCCGCCGAACACGCGGCCGACCTGACCGGCAAACTGCTCGCCTTCGCCCGTCGCGGACGCTACCGCGCGATTCCGGTCGACATCAACGCCACGCTCGGCGAAGTCGCGACCATCCTCAGCCACACCATCCGGCCGAACATCGAACTGGTGCGCGCTTTCAGTTCCGAACGACCGGTGGTGACCGGCGATCCGACCCAGATCGAGAACGCCCTGCTCAACCTCGCGCTCAACGCCCGCGATGCCATGCCCGACGGTGGCACCTTGAGCCTGCACACCACGGTGGTCCAACTCGACGCGGACGCCGACCTGCTCTTCCCCGTCGAAACGGGCTACTACGTCCGGATCGATGTCGCGGACACTGGCAGTGGCATCGCCGCGGACACGCTACCGCACATCTTCGAGCCATTCTTCAGCACCAAGGCCCAGGGACAAGGCACCGGAATGGGTCTGGCCGCGGTCTACGGCACCGTCGAACACCACGCTGGCGGCCTGCGTGTCGACACCGAACCCGGTTCCGGAACGCGTATCAGCGTCTACCTCCCGCTCGATCTGCCCGATCCCAGGCCGGAAGCGACGCCGGTGATCAACGCGGAGATCGTCAAGGATCTGAACATCGCGGTGGTCGACGACGAACCCGGCGTACGTGAGTGCACCAGCATGCTGCTCAGCATCCTGGGCTGCCAGACCGAGACCTTTCCCGACGGCGCCACCTTCCTCGATGCCGTACGCCGGGCCCCCGGCAGCTGGGACCTGGTCATCCTCGACCTGGTCATGCCAGGCATGGACGGGCATGAGACCCGCCGGGCCCTGGCCGCACTCGCCCCCACCATCCGCGTGATCCTCGCCTCCGGTTTCAGCCATGAGGAGGAACTGGCCAGCACCGAAACGGACAAAGCGCTGGTCTTCCTGCCCAAGCCCTTCACCCGTGAGCAGCTGCTGACGGCGATCGCACGCGTCATGCGCTGAGCGCGGCGGTCCAGGATCTCCCCGGCGGGGCAGGGCGACTCAAAGCACGCCCCGGAAGCGCCGATCACCAGGTCGGCATGCCTTGCGTCGCCTCCACCTGCGTCCAACCGCCCGGCCATCTTTGGCGCTTGGGCCATAGTGACGCAGGTGGAGGGGAGGCATGGCCCCATTTGCGAGCTTTGAGTCGCCCTGCCCGGCGGGGCTTGCACCCCCCACAGCGGGTCGCCAAGCTCGCCGCTATGAGCGGAGGCCGGATCCGCGTTCTGGTTCTTCCGCCGTCCGACCCATCGCGAAAGCCACCCATGCTCGCATCGCCCTCGGTCCTGCTCACCGGTCCCGACCCCGCCGCCAAGCGCGACGAGATCCGCCGCTGCTTCCACCACACCTTCGATACCGACGAACGCCTGTTCGATCTGCTCGCCGACGAGGCGGCCTTCTACCGCCGGGCCGATCCGTTGCGCCATCCCCTGGTGTTCTACTTCGGCCACACCGCCTGCTTCTTCATCAACAAGCTCGTCAGCGCCGGCGCACTGGATCAGCGCCTCGAACCGACCTACGAATCGTTGTTCGCCATCGGCGTCGACGAGATGAGCTGGGACGATCTCGACGAGACCCACTACGACTGGCCGCCGATCGCGGCGGTGCGCGCGTACCGTGACCGGGTTCGCGAAACGGTCGATGCGTGCATCGCTGCCCTGCCGCTCACGCTGCCCATCACCTGGAACAGCCCGTTCTGGGCCGTGCTCATGGGCATCGAACACGCCCGGATCCATCTCGAGACCTCGTCGGTGCTCATCCGGCAACTCCCGCTCGAACTGGTCCGCCCCCATCCCGACTGGCCGGTGTGTCCGGATCGCGTCGAACCGCCAGACAACGTTCTGGTGCCGGTGAGCGCCGGACCGGTGCGCCTGGGAAAAGCCGCAGACGACCGCCTCTATGGCTGGGACAACGAATACGGCGAGCTGCACCACGCCGTGCCGGCCTTCGCCGCCGCGCGTGATCTGGTCAGCAACCGCGCCTTCCACGCCTTCGTCACCAATGGCGGCTACACCCGGCGCGAATGGTGGACCGACGAGGGCTGGGCCTGGTGCAGCTGGGACGGCACCGGCCACCCCCGCTTCTGGCGCCGCGGCTCCAACGGGTCGTGGCGGCTGCGCTGCGTCGCCGAAGAGATCCCCATGCCCTGGAACTGGCCGGTCGAGGTCAACCAGCTCGAGGCCGCGGCCTACTGCCGGTGGCTCGCGCAGCGCAACGGTCGCGCGCTGCGCCTGCCTGGCGAGGAGGAGTACCGTCGTCTGCGCGCGGTGGCGGGGGTGCGCGACAAGCCGGAACGCGACCGCGACGCGGCCAACATCGATCTGGCCCACTGGGCCTCGAGCTGTCCGGTCGACCATTTCCGCCACGGCGCCTTCCACGACGTGATCGGCAATGTCTGGCAACACACCGCAACCCCGATCCACCCCTTCCCCGGTTTTCGCGTCCATCCGATCTACGACGATTTCTCCACCCCGACCTTCGACGACCGCCACAATCTCATCGTCGGCGGGAGCTGGATCGCAACCGGCAACGAGGCGACTCACGACGCCCGCTATGCCTTCCGGCGCCATTTCTACCAACACGCCGGCTTCCGCTACATCGCCGCAGAACATCCGCCCGCGCGCCCGGCCGAACCGCGGATCGAGGAGGCCGACGTCTGCCGCGATTGCCATGACCAATGGGGCGCCCAGGACACCTACCACCAGCGACTGGCCGAGCTCTGTGCGCAGCACCAGCCCGGCGGAACGGCAGCGCTCCATCTCGACTGCGGCACCGGACGGCTGGTCTGCGAGCTGGCCGGACGCTACGATCGCTGCCTCGGTCTCGCCCGCAGCGCACGCTTCCTGCGCGTCCCCGATCGGCTGCGCGCGCACGGCGCGGTCGCCTATGCCCTGCCGCAGACCGGCGATCTGACCACCCACTGCGAACTGCGCCGCGACGATCACGCCTGCTGCCGCCACCTCGAACGGTGCGAGTTCCTCCAGGACGACCCGGCCAACCTCAAGTCGCAGCGCGGACGTTTCGATCTGGTGGTCGTCACCGAGCTGCTCGATGCGATGGCAGACCCGCGCCAGCTGCTCGACCGGCTCGGCGAGCTGGTCGCCTCCGGCGGCATGCTGGTGCTCGCATCCGCCTGGCAGTGGGACCCGACGATCACGCCGCGCGAGCGCTGGCTCGGCGGGATCAAGGACGCCACCGGCGAGAACCGGGTCGCCACAGCCAGTCTCGCCGCGCTGCTCGCCGATGCGTTCACCCCCTGCGCCGAGCCCGTGACCCTGCAGCGCCACCGACGTTTCGATGCCAACCGCACGACCGTGCTGCGCGAGCAGGCCTGTGTCTTCCGCCGGCGCTGAGGGTGAGATCGCCGCTCACACGAGCCTGGCCTGCGCGTAAACGTTGTGGGGTACCCCCCTTTCTGCTCGAATCGCGGTCGCCCTGCGGCCGAGGAGGCGACCATGATCGCCATCAGCATGCTTATCGTTCTCGCCCTCGCCGGGCTGATGGTTTCTTGTGCCAGCAACAGCCCGGCCGCAGAGGAGCCACGTGCCCAGCTCGATGCCATCTTCGCGGGCGGCTGCTTCTGGTGCATGGAAGCAGCGTTCGAGAAGACGCCCGGCGTGATCGAGGCCACATCCGGCTACATCGGCGGCGATGCTGCCGATGCCAGCTATGACAAGGTCAGCCGAGGTGACACCGGCCACTACGAAGCGGTACGCGTGATCTACGATCCCACCAGGATCCACTACCGCGACCTGCTGCGTGTGTTCTGGCGCAGTATCGATCCGACCGACGCAGGCGGCCAGTTCGTCGACCGCGGGAGTCAATACCGCAGTGCCATCTTCTATCGCGACGACGAACAGCGGCGCTGGGCCACTGCGAGCAAGGCCACTCTGGAGCGCTCGGCGATCCTGCCCGGCCCGGTGGTCACACCGGTGTTGGCGGCAGGCCCCTTCCACCCGGCCGAGGACTACCATCAGGACTTCCATCGTGAGAACCCGGGGCGTTACCAGAACTACGCCGCCGGCTCCGGGCGCACGCAATGCCTGGCCAACCTGCAGGTCGAACGGGTCTGGCCCGAACCGGTGGTCGGCGACGACTATCAGCCACCAGGCGAGGAGGAGCTACGCGAACGGCTGAGCGAGACCGCGTACCACGTGACGCAGGAGAACGGCACCGAGCCGGCACACAGCAACCGCTTTGCCGACAACGAGGCAGCGGGGATCTACGTCGATGTGGTCAGCGGCGAACCGCTGTTCAGCTCGACCGACCAGTACCACTGCGGCTGCGGCTGGCCCAGCTTCACCAAACCCTTGGTGCCGGCCAACCTCGTCTCCCGAACGGACCGCTCCCACGGGATGGTCCGCACCGAGGTCCGCAGCAAGCACGCCGACTCCCACCTCGGGCATCTGTTCGACGACGGCCCCGAGCCCACCGGTCTGCGCTACTGTATCAATTCCGCCGCCCTGCGCTTCGTGCCGGCCGTCGAGCTGGAAGCCGAAGGCCTGGCACAATTCGCCCCGTTGTTCACCGCCGAGGGCTGAACCCGGCTGCGCCCGCATCGCGCCATTCAAGGCGAGCGCCCGTCCGGCATGCGCAAGCAGACGTTGTCTCCCTCTGCTGAGGCCTAATCTGTCACCAGCCTTCCCGTAGCTCCCGCCAAGAGGAACCGCCCATGCCGTTGTATCGCAACCCGATCGTCCTGCTCCTGCTGACCCTCGCCATCCCGCTCGCCGCACTCGAATCGGCGGCCCAGATCGACGACCTGCCGGGCATCACCGTCGCCGACGGCACCCGGACCTGGGGCAAGCAGCGCGGCTTCACCGTGACCGGTCTCGCCAATCGACGGCTGGCGCTCTCGAGCGAGCGCGGACCGATCCATGTCGCGCTCGCCCCGATCCGCGCGGGCGCGTTCACGCCGGCGCAGCTACGCGCCTTGATCGCGACCGCGCCGGACCTGCGCGCCCCGGCTGACGGCGCGTTGGTCGCACACTACAACGCCCTGCTCGGGCCCTGTCTGACCGATGAACGCACGCTGGTCTGCGATCGCGGCGTCCTGCGCCGCCAGGCCGATGCCCCGCGCGAAGCCGAGGCCGAGATCGACGCCCTGAAGCGCGAGATCGACGCCCTGATCGCCAGGCTCGAGCAGCTGGTGCCGCAGGACCTGGTGCGCAAGGCGGTGCAGGACACCCTCGAACGGATGGTCGCCTTCGACCAGGCCCTGCAGCACGACGAGATGCCGCCAGTCTTCGCGCGCCGGGTGGTGCGTCACGGCTGGCTGCGCGACGTGCTCGCCGATCCGGCTGCGGCGGAGCCGCTCGAGCGCGCCCTGGACGCAGCCGCAGCATTCGCTGCCCAGAATGTCTACAGCGACGATGCGGTCACCTTCTCCGAACTGATCAACGCCTTCGGCCGTCGCGCCAACACCCTCGACACCCAGACCGCCACCCTGCTTCAGGTCCAGGCTGCGGCACCGCTGTATCACCTGCCGGCCAAACGGGTGATCCCCCGCCTGGCCGTGGTCCTCGAGCTGCCGCCAGGCACCACGGTGACCGATGGCCCGAACGCCTACGCCGATCTGCGCGCCGCCCGCCTGCATGCGATCGGCAAGGACATCGTCACCTGGCGCGCGCCCGACGATTTCCAAGCCGACACCTCGGCCTGGCGCAAGCTGTTTCCCAAGCAGGGCGGCGACGTGGTGCGCAACTACTATCCACCGCACATCGTGATCACCGATCCCTGGGGCGACGTCGACAGCCTGATCACCGCTGACGGTCGCCTCGTCGCCCCACGCGGCACCCCCGAGGACACCGCGCGCTTCCTCGACCAGGCGGCTGCGATCCTGCCCGACGCCGCGCACATCGACCTCATCGGGCAATACATGTTCCAGTATGTCTTCGACAGCCCGGATCCCTCGGTGCCGCTGGCCATCGGCAACACCGAGATCAAGAGTGACATCCACCAGACCGCGGCCGAGAGCCTCGCCACCGCCGCCGGTGGCGTCTGCCGCGGCGATTGCGACGACCTCAGCGAGCTCTACCAGCACATCGCCGAGCGCCAGAACAAGCTCGCCCACGTGATCATCCTGCCCGCCCATGCGGCCCTGGCCTGGACCGAACACAAAGACGGAGCCTGGCACACCTATCTGTTGCAGACCGGCCCAGCCTACGAGTTCGTCGATCCCGACCTCGGACGCAGCCTGGAGCAGACCTACAGACATTTCGATCAGACGGCGAACTTCGATCCCAACGCGGTCGGGCTGCTGTTGCGGTTCTCCGGCGAGAACACCCGCTCCTCATGGCGCCTGTCCAAGCGGATCTTCTCCGATCCGACCTACGCACAGACGATGATCGACGTTCAGCGCGATTGGCACTACCAGACCTACCTCCAAGGCATCGAGAAGATGGAGCGGCTGATCGCCTCGGGCGACGAGGACAACGCCAACTACCGCGAGCTCGCCGGCCTCGCCGCCTTCACCGGCCAATACGCCAAGGCCGCCGACTACCTCGACGAGGCGATCGAGCGCACGCCAGAGGAGACCAGCCGCCTGGCCATCCGCATCGAACAGGCCAACCACCTGCTCGAGGCCGACAAACGCGAGCGCGGCGTCACCTTGCTCACCGACATCATCGAACAGCAGCTCTCCAGCCTGCAACAGGAGCTCGGCACCGGCATCATCGAGATCGGGCTCAACCTCGCCGGCACCTGCATCGCCCACGACCTGCCCGAACTCGCGGCCCAGACCATGGCCCGGACCAACCTGCGGATGACGCAGAACCTCATGCGCGGACTGCTGTCGGTCCTGCAGCGCAATCCCGATCACCCCGCCTGGCAGACCGACCCCCGCCTGCGCATGGCCCGACGCATGGTCCGCCGCAGCGCCAGTACCGCCATCGCCCTGCTCGACCTCGTCACCCCCGAGCAGATCGCGGACAACGACCAGATGGAGGCCTGCCGCAGCCTGGCCGAAGCATTCCTGCAGGCGGTGGCATTCGCCGACATCGACGATCGCAGCCAGATCCCGCAGCGTTACGCCACCGCCGCAGCCTACTACCGCGCCATGATGGATCCGCAGCGATTCGAGGCGCAGCTCGCCGCCGCGACGCTGCCGCAGGAGGATCGCGACCACCGCAGTGGCCGGCAACGCGGCCTGGACCAGATCGAGAACGATCTGCCGTGGATCAAGGCGAGCGTCCCCTACTGGAGCGATCGTCTGAGCAGACTGGTGGACGAACTCGCCCCCGAGCAGCTCGACCGGGAGCGCGTTGCCGCATCTGGCGAAAACCTCGAAGCCGCCATGACCGCCAGCCGCGAACTCGATATGGTCGGGGCGACCACCTACTACCACCTCCACCTCGGACGGCTGATCGTCGCCCTGCTGACCGAAGACGCCCCGGCCCTGCGCGCGCTGTTGGCAGAAGCCGCTGCGAAGGGCGACAAGCGCCTGCGCGACCGCACCGCCCAATGGATCGGCGACACCGCGCCCTTCCTCGATCAGGAATGGTTCGCCACCGTGATGGACCTGTGGCGCGAGGAACTCGACTACAAGCCCAAGTACTTCTGGATCGCCTGGCGCGCGGCGATCGCCGGATCCGATGACAACGCCCTGCTGGCCGCTCGCCGCGCCGCGCAACGCTATCCCGATGATCCCGCCTTCGTCGCCGAATACCGCTTCATGCAGCAGTTGCTCGGCGCAAAGGATGACGCCGGCTCGTGAACCGCTCCACCATCGCAGCGCCGCCTGAACAACGCAGGCCGCCGGATCCCCGGCGGCCTGCGTGCGTTTCAAGCTGTCACCGGATTCAGTCGGCCGGTCGTTCGCCCGCTGCGAGCGCGGCGCGCATCACCCGCGGACCCGTTGCGGCATCCCACGGCAGCAGCGCGGCCACGCCATCGGGATCGGTGACCCGGTCGGCGCCGGCGGTGGCGGTCGAGCGATCGAGCACCCATACGAGCCGGCTGAGGATGGTGGTATCCCACCGGGTCTGGAACACGGCGTAATGCCGGCCCGGCGTGAAGAGCTCGGGACGATCGTCGGCGCCTTCGACGCCGTTGGTGCGGTAGAAGCGGTTGTACTTCCCGTGGGCGATGGTGGTCGGGAAGGACAGCCGGTTGAGATAGCCCCATTCGCTGATCACCATGTCGGGATCGTCCGGATCGCGGAAGCTGTAGCCACCATTCTCCAACACCGGCTTGACCCGGCTGCGGGCGGGAGCGACCGCGGTCTGCTGCTCCCATTCGCCGACCATCGAGTTGAAGTAGCGGATGGTCCAGGTGACTTCGCTGTCGGAGTAGTTCACGCGCAGACCCGCCGGCGTGGCGTACACGCCCTTCTCAAGATACTCGACCGGCGTCTGGTCGCCGACGTCACCGCTGTAGTTGTTGTCCGGGCCATTGGGGATGAACACCAGTCCGTTCTCATGCCACTCGAAGTTCTCGTGGTAGTAGCCGAACTGCGCTTCGAGGCTGCCGTCGTCGCAGCGGGTGATGCTGTCGACGAAGATCGAGATGCTGCCGGCGACGAGGTTGTCGACCGTCGGATCGATGGTCAGCGGGTAGGCCGCGTCGCGGTCGTCGACCGCCAGCACCACCCCGTCGGCGTCGAGCTCCATGGTCGCCGGGTGGACCGCGCCAGCGGCGTCGTAGGCCAACAGCTTGTGGTACAACACCTGCCCGCGACCATCCGCATCACGGAAGACGATGGCACGCTCGTTGAGCGGGTCGCCGGTCAGCTCGGTATCCAGTGCGAAACGCACGCGCACCGGCTGCTCAGGATCGCCCGTGGGGCGATCGGCGATGGTCACGCCCTGTTCGAGGCCCGTCTCCTCGTTGACGTACCATTCGATCATCCCCTCGCGATGGTACTCGACGACCGATCCGCACGCGGTCGCGGCGGCGGGCGACACCGGCTCGAGCTGCTCGCCGCGGCCGAAACCGGACATGTTCCAGCCCAGGTCCCAGCGGCCGGGCATGCTCACGTGTACGCCATCGGCAGCGAAGCGGGTCGCATAGCGCTGCGCGGCGTTCTCGGCCTGGTAGGCCGCGCCATCGCGCTGCGCGCAGTAGTCGGCCTCCGCGAGGCGGGCTTCGATCGCCGCGACCGCTGCCGCGGGTGCCTGGGTCGGGATCTGCTCGCCAGCCGCGACCGGGGGCGCCCCGGCCGGTCCGATGGCACCGGGCCCGGGCCGCAGAGCGAACACGATCGCCGCGGCGATCGTCGTCACAGAGAGTAATACGACGGTGGTACGCATGGAGAGGTCTCCTGGGGGGCTGAAGTGAAAGCCATGCGAGGCTTGCCGCCGGTCTACGCCGGAGCCCGGCCGTGTCAAAGCGCAGAACCGCCCACGAACGCCTGTGCCAGCGGTGCCCGGCGCAGCGTGCGACCAGGGTCGTATTCCGCCTTGCACAACCTTCCCGCAGACCGACAAATACATGTTCGGCATAGTCGCCATCGCTCAAGACGATGCGATCTGTGTAGACCGTACGCTCCATGCGCAGGGCAGCGAAAGCGTGAAACAACTGCCCTTTCCGAGCACGCTGTCCACCGTCACGCTTCCACGGTGGCCGCGAGCCACGTGTTTGACGATCGACAAACCCAGACCTGTACCGCCGAGTTCGCGCGAACGTGCTTTGTCGACGCGATAGAAGCGTTCGAAGATGCGTTCGCGATCGACCTTGGCGATCCCGATCCCCGTATCGCTGACGCTGACCAGCGCCATCGCACCATCGCAGGACACGGTGACCTCCACCTTGCCGCCGGCAGGAGTGTATCGGATCGCGTTGTTGATCAGATTGTCCACAGCCTGCTGCAGCGATTCGCCATCGCCGTGGACCCGGACCTCGTCGGCCGCGGTGGTGAGCTCGAGCGCGATCCGTTTGCGTTCGGCCTCGTCGGCGAAGGTCCGGCAACACCGGCCCGCGATCGCCACCAGATCGACCGCTCCCATGTCCGAGCCGATATCCACGCTCTCCAGCCTCGAGAGCGTCAACAGGTCGCGTACCAGCTGCTCCAGCCGTCGCCCCTGGACGATCATCCGCTCGAGGAAACGCATCCGCGTCCCGACCGGCATCGCCGCGTCGCCGGCCAGGGTCTCGGTGATGCCGAGGATCGCGGTCAACGGCGTCTTGAGCTCGTGACTGACGTTGGCGACGAAATCCTGGCGCACCTTCTCCAGCTCGCGCAGGTCGGTGATGTCGTGCAACACGGCGACTGCACCCGTCACGGCCCCGGCGGCATCGCGGATGGCATCTGCGTGGACCTGGACGCAGCGGCTGCGATGCGCGCCACTGAGGTCGAGTTCGGCATGTCGCGGGCCCTGGCCGGCGAGCGCATCGCGCAAGGTCTGATCCATGCCCACCGACCGGCAGACCTCGAGGAAGGGCCGGCCGATGCCGTCCTCCACCTCGATACGCAGGATCGCAGCCGCGGTCTGATTGAGATGCAGGAGGCATTCGCGGCGGTCGACCGCCAACACGCCCTCGACCATGCTGCTGAGGATGGCCTGCAATTTGCCCTTCTCCTCCTGCAGACTGCGCAGACGCGATTCCAGCTGATCGGTCATCGCATTGAGCGCCTCGCCCAGCCGGGCGGTCTCGTCGCGCCCGGACACGGCGATGCGCTGGTGATAGCCGCCGGCGGCGATGGTCCGCGCGCGGGCGGTCATCGACTTGATCGGATCGGTCACCCGGCGGGCCAGCAGCAGACCGGAGACCAGCGCGACCGCCATGCCCAACACCGCGCTGCAGGCCAGGATCCACCGTAGATCCGACAGACCGTCGTGTTCGTCGTACAACGGACTGCCGACGCGCACGAATCCCAAGCGTCGTTGACCGACGTCGACGCTGCGGGCATGGAACAACAAAAGCTGCCCGCCACCGTTCGGCCGGCGCAGGAACTCGCCGTGTCCGCTCTGCGCGGCGGCGCGCACCTCCTGCCGCTCGCGCAACGAGTCCATGCTGGCAGCGACCAGATGCGAGTCCGCGAGCGCCCTGCCACACGCATCGGTGACCGTGTAGCGCAGGCCGGTGGAGTCACCGAGCCGCCGCAACCGGACATCGAGCGCAACCGCCGCAGCGTCACCGGCCAGCGCATCGCGCGCGAGCTCCGCGAGCAGATCGGCGACGTGCGCGACCTCGCGCGCGGCGGCTTCATGGCTGCCGCGGATGAGCAACCGCGCAACGAGCAGCCACTGCAGCAGGCAGATCAGGAGGATGACCGCGGCGTAGCCTGTGTAGAGCTTCCAGACGAAGCGCCCGCGGCGCATTTGTCCTCCTCGCCACCGACCACCAGGCAGCGGCGGCCCCTGGCCGGGCAACCGATTCAGGTTTCGCGGAACCTGTAGCCGACGCCGCGCACCGTCTCGATCAGGTCGGCATGCGGTGCGAGCTTCTTGCGTACGGCGCGCACGTGCACGTCGATATTCCGATCGATCACGATCGCCCCATCGGCGATGACGTTCGCGATGATCTGATCGCGCGAGAACACGATCCCAGGATGTGATGCGAGGTAGTGCAACAGGCGGAATTCGGTCGCGGTCAGATCCGCCTTGCAGCCGTCGACGGTCACCTTGTGCCGGTTGACGTCGATCGCCACCCCGTCAGCCTCGATCACCGTGGTCGCCACCGCGGCGGCCCCGCCGCGGCTGCGCCGCAACAGCACCTTCACCCGCGCGATCAGCTCCCGCGGCCGGAACGGCTTGCCGACGTAATCGTCGGCGCCGATACCCAGCCCCAGCACCACATCGCTCTCTTCGCTCTTGGCCGTGACCATGATGACCGGGATGCCGCTGGTGCGCGGATCGGCGCGCATGCTGCGGCAGATCTCCAGACCGTCGATGCCCGGCAGCATCAGATCGAGTACCACGAGGTCAGGCTGACGGCTGCACACGGCAGCGAAACCACTCTCGCCATCGGTGAAGCCACGAACATCGAAGCCCTCGCGTTCGAGGTTGTAGACGATGACATCGAGGATGTCGGTGTCGTCTTCGATGGCGATGATCGAACGTTTGATCTTGCTCACTGCACCCCTGCCCGGCGGAACCCGCTGCATGAAGGACCGGTAAAGAGATGGCGAGGGCATGATCCCGTCGCCGGATAGAACTCAATTTTCGTCGCCGGACCGCCGGAATTCACGTTAAGAATACATGAACCCACACACATCGGCCATACCTTCCGCCATCAGACCCGGCCCTGCACCCCTGGACGCCGGGCCGGCGGCGCATGGACGACCCGGCTTAACGCCCGCTTTCACATAGCTTAATTTGGGCGCGAGCCCTGTGGCCTAGGATAGCCGTCCTCCTAGCTGAGGCCGGCCCGGGTCCGGGGCACGGCGCTTATCCACACCGACTACCCGTCGAAGCGCCATCACTGCCCCGGCCCGGTTCCGGTTTTCCGCTCCGGCCGGGATCTTCGTGGAAGGAGCCCCACCCCCATGAGAGCACCCGACACCACCGCGCAGACCCGACATGGCGCCGTCTTCATCCGATCTTCATCTTCTCCTCACAATCGATTGACCCCTGTCGCTAGCATGCGACCCAACACCGTTCCCCAAGGAGCACACATGCACATCTCTGCCACCATCCGGCGTTCGCTGGCCGTCGCCTGCCTCGTTGCGACAGCCGTCGCCGGTCACGCCGCCGTCACGGTCGATCCGAAGCTGCCGGTGTACAATGTGACATCGGGCGTCTCCGGCACCATCAAGAGCGTCGGCTCCGACACCATGAACAACATGATGGCGCTCTGGGCCGAAGCCTTCAAGCAGATGTACCCCAACATCCAGGTCGAGATCGAAGGCAAGGGCTCGGGCACTGCGATTCCCGCCCTGGTCTCCGGCACCTCGATCTTCGGCCCCATGAGCCGCGCGACGAAGGACAAGGAACGCGACGAGTTCGAAAAGAAGTTCGGCTTCAAGCCGACCCAGCTGCCTACCTCAATCGATATGCTGGCCGTTTTCGTCCATCGCGACAACCCCATCAAGGGCCTCTCTCTCAAGCAGATCGACGGCATCTTCTCCAAGACCTACAAGAGCGGCTCCGAGAACATAGAGCGCTGGGGCCAGGTCGGCCTCACCGGCGAATGGGCCAACCTGCCGATCAGCCTCTACGGCCGCAACTCGGCCTCCGGCACCTACGGCTACTTCAAGAAGAACGCGATGAAGAAGGGCGACTACAAGGACAGCGTCAAGGAGCAGCCGGGCAGCTCGGCAGTGGTCAACGGCATCGCCAAGACCAAGGGCGGTATCGGCTACAGCGGCATCGGCTACAAGACCGCCGACGTGCGCGTGGTCCCGCTCGCCGCCTCCGGCACCGACTACGTCGAAGCCAGCGCCGACAACGTCGAGGACTACCCGCTCTCGCGCCACCTCTACCTGACGGTGAACTACGAACCGGGCGCCGAACTCGACACCCTGCGCCAGGAATTCATCAAGTACATCTTCAGCCAGCAGGGCCAGTCGGCCGTGGTCTCTGACGGCTACCTGCCGATCGATGCCGCGACTGCGCGCGCCGCGCTCAAGGCCGTGGGTATCGAGCCCGGATCCTGATCCCAGCGGGACAGCATTCTGACTCCTACCAGCCGGGGGGCGGGGCGTGGCCCCGCCCCCTTTCACTTCCTTCGTGGGCCACCGCGGCCCACCGCCGAGCCCGGAGAGCGCCACCGCCATGCCCAGCGAACCGCCAACCGCTGAACCTGTGGATCCACCGAGCGCACCGCAGACAGAGCCAGCTGCCACCGACGCTCCATCCACAGGCGGTTCCTTCACCGGCTTCCAGCGGCGCCATACCACGCCACGACGGGTCAAGATCGCCGACGTGATGTCCAAGGCGATCATCACCATCGGTGGCTTCGGTACCATCGCTGCCGTGCTGATGGTGTGCGTCTATCTCGCCTATGTGGTCTCACACCTGTTCGACGCACCCGAGCTCGAGCCGCGCACCGACCGGCATCTGCAGACCGACAGCGCCCCGGTCCAGCTGATGGTCGACGAGTATCGCCGCCTCGCCTGCAGCATCGAACGCGACGGCACCTATGTCCTCCGGCGCCTCGACACCGGCGAGCTGATCACCCGCGCGCCCCTGGTCGCACACGACAGCCAGGCCACCGCCTTCAGCTTCCCGCGCTACGGCGAGAGCACCATCTCCGACAGCGACCTGCTCGCTGGCAACGTCAAGCAGCGCGTGGCCTCGATCGGCTTCGCCGACGGCAGCGTATGCATCGGTTTCGTCCGCTTCATCGTCGAGTATCTGCCCAAGAACGATCCGGAACTGATCAAGCTGAAGACCGGCGAGATCATCGCCTCGCCCGACGGCACCGGTATCGTGGAACGCACCGACAGGGGCCTGTTCCGCCAGATCCGTTTCGAGACGACCATGGAGCGGATCACCGACCTCGGCGTGAGTTCGCCTGTGCGGCTGATATCCAACGCCGAGAGCGGCAAAGACACGCAGATGCTGGCCACCATCCATGCCGACGGCAGCGCGATCGCGGCCCGCTTCGCCTACAGCGGCCTCAGTTTCGCCTCCAAGCGCTACAAGAAGCGCGAACAATGGCGATTCCCCGAACAGATCTCCAATGAGGCCGGCTATCTCGCCCTGACCGGCGATGGCGACAACGCGCTGGTCGTCTGGCCCGACGGTCTCTGCCACCGCTACAACATCGGCGTGGCCGCGGAAGGCCGTGACATCTTCCTCGCGGAGGAGGTCGACCTTGCAACGGATACCGATGCCGAGCTGGGGCTGGTCACGCAGCTGACCGGGCGGCAATCGCTGCTGGTCACCTTCGCCGACGGCACCATGCGCAGTTTCGCCCGTGCCAAGATCGAACGCGACAACGACCACCTCGACCCGTTCCGCCTCGCGCAGACGCACACCTTCGCATCCGCCAGCGCCTCCCCGGTGATCGCCTACGCTCCCTCCAACCGCTCGCGCCTGTTCGCGATCTCCCATCAAGACGGCACCCTCGCGCTGATCAACGCGACCAACGAGAATCAGGTGCTCACCCGCAAGACCGATACCGCCTTCGCTTCTCTGACCATCGCCCCGAAGGAGGACGCGCTCGTCGCCACCTCGAGCGACCGGTTCATGACCTGGCACCTCGACCCGAAACACCACGATTTCACTTTCGGCACCCTGTTCTCCAAGATCCATTACGAAGGCTACACCAAGCCGATGCATATGTGGCAGTCGACCACCACCGACGACTCCTCAGAACCCAAGCTCTCGTTCTGGGCCCTTATCTATGGCACCCTCAAGGGCACCTTCTACAGCCTGCTCTTCGGGGTCCCGGTCGCCCTGCTCGCCGCCATCTACACCAGTGAATTCATGCACAAACGCACGCGCGCGATGGTCAAGCCGACCATCGAACTGATGGCCGGTCTGCCCAGCGTGGTCCTCGGTTTCATCGGCGCGCTGGTCATCGCGGTGTGGGTCGAAGACAACCTCACTGGCGTGCTGACCGCCTTCTTCCTCGTGCCGGTCGGCGCACTCACCGGCGCCCACTGCTGGCAGTTGCTGCCGAAGGACAAGCGGCAGAAATGGTCCAAGGTCGCCTCGGGTTCCCTGCGACTCGGGTTCATGGGCGCTTTCCTGATCCTCGGCGCCCTCGCAGCCGCAGCGCTCGGCCCGCTGGTCGACCGCTGGCTGTTCACCGTCATCGAGTATCAGGCAGACGGTAGCGTGATCCATCACCATTCGCTGATCATGTGGCTGAGCGCAGGCACCGGTGGTCTGGCCGAAGGCGTGTCCTACGACACCTCGCCCACCGGCGGCTGGATGTTCCTCTTCATCCCCCTCGCGGCGCTGATCATGGGCGCACTCTCGGCCCTGCTGATCAAACCGGCGCTGCGCAAAGCCTCGTTCGAATGGACCGAAGCGCGCACCGCGATGGCCAGCCTGATGAGCTTCCTCGTCACCGTGCTCGCGACGGTGCTGCTGGCCTGGGGCCTGGCGACGGTCGCCGGTGCGATCATGGACCCACGCGGCGGCTTCATCGGCCCCTACGTGCAGCGCAACGCGCTGATCGTCGGCTTCGTCATGGGCTTCGCGATCATCCCGATCATCTACACCATCGCCGAGGACGCGCTGAGCACCGTGCCCGATAGCCTGCGCTCCGCCTCGCTCGGCGCCGGCGCGACACCGTGGCAGACCGCCGCCCGGATCGTCATCCCCACCGCGATGAGCGGCCTGTTCTCCGCGGTGATGATCGGACTCGGTCGCGCGGTCGGCGAGACGATGATCGTGCTCATGGCAGCGGGCAACACGCCGATCCTCGATGCCAACATGTTCAACGGCTTCCGCACCCTCTCGGCCAACATCGCGGTCGAACTGCCCGAATCGGTTCGCAACAGCACCCATTACCGCCTGCTGTTCCTCAGCGGCCTGGTGTTGTTCGGCATGACCTTCGTCCTCAACACCGCCGCCGAACTGGTGCGCCTGCGCTTCCGCAAGAAGGCGGTCCAGCTGTGAGCCGGACCGCTGCCATCCCATCCCACTTCCGCACTCCGGATGTAATCGCATGAGTGACCCCACTGCGCCCGACACCTCCGCGGCCAGACCACCCACACGCCGCGCCCGGACCTCGCTGCTCAGCCGCGGCGAACCGATGCTGTGGCTCACCGGCGGTGCGACCATCTTCGGCCTGTTGATGATCCTCGGCCTGCTCGCTCTGGTGTTCATGCACGGCATGCAGACCTTCTGGCCCAGCGAGCTGCTGCAGGTCGACACCCACGACAGCGGAACGACCTCCGGGCGGACCTTCCTCGGCGAACCGACGCGCGAGGAGACCTACGCCCTGCCCGACAGCGACCTCGCCGCGCTGCCGCCCGAATCCATGGCCCAGGTCGCCGCCCAGGTCGATTTCACAGAGGCCGCGGCGGCGTGGCAGAGCGACACGCCACCCGATGTCGACCTCTCTGCCCTCGAGCCGGACGTGCGCGCCGAGATCGCCTACATCCTCGGCCATCCCGAGATCGAGGCCACCGTCTCGCGCGTGCTGCTGCGCACCGGCAATTTCGAGTTCTCCAATACCCATTACACCTGGGTCCCGCACCACGAGATGGCGCAACGCAGCGAACCCGAATGGGCGCTGACCATCGAGCGCCGCCACCATGGCAATTTCTACGGACTGCTCGAACATGCCACCCTCGATGGCGAGGTCGCGACCGCCGATCCCGCCGCCGCATGGGCGTTCATCGAACGCTACCACCCCGAGATCCGCGAACGCCAGGAGCGGATCAAGGAGCTCGAGGATCAAGCCATCGGCCACGAGAGCCACCGCATCAAGCGGGCCCAGCTGGCCACCCGTGAAGCCGAGATCGCGCTCGAGACCCGCGGCGAGGACCCGGCCACCAGCGCCGATGAATGGCGTCTGGGCTGGATCGTCGCCATCGTGCTCGCCATCGGCACGGTGCTGGCCGTCGTCGGCCGCGCACGCACCGCGCCCGGCCCGGGGCGCTCGCTCCAGCTCTGGCTCGGCATCACCGGTGCCATCGTCGCCATCACCGTCCTGACCACCACCTGGACGCTGAGTGATCCGAGCGAGAGCGAGGCCGAACTCACCGCCCAACTCGAACAACTGCGGGCGCAAGAGGCGCGCATCACCCAGGAGGCAGAGGAAGCGATCACCGACTACCGCGCCCAAGCGGCGGAACTCAAGGCCGAGAACGCGCGCTACGGTATCGGCATGACCATGGTCGATGGCAGGAAGACCGTCTTGCCGCTCGCCGAGGTGGTGCGGACCTATCCCGCCAACCATATCGGCTGGGGCGATCGCCTCGGCATCTACTTCAGTCGCTGGCGCGAATTCATCTTCGACGACCCGCGACACGCCAACAGCGAAGGCGGCGTGTGGCCGGCGATCTTCGGCACCGTGGTCATGACCCTGCTGATGACCGTGCTCGCGGTCCCCTTCGGCGTGCTCGCCGCGCTCTATCTGCGCGAATACGCCAGCAGCGGTCCGGTGGTCAGCGCGATCCGCATCGCCATCAACAATCTCGCTGGCGTGCCGTCGATCGTCTTCGGCGTGTTCGGCCTCGGATTCTTCTGCTACCTCATGGGCGGGTGGATCGACACCGGACCCGGCGTCGGCATCCCGCTCGTCGCGTGGCTCGCCGCACTCGCGGCAGTCGGGCTCTCTGTCGCCCTCGCGGTCTCCGGCCTGATCGTCAACAAGCAGTTTTCGCAGTCGGGCAGGGTCCCGGGTGGCCTGCTCGCGGTGATCGCACTGAGCGTCTTCGCCCTGCTCGATCTGGTCACCAGCACCCTGGTCTCGCCCTGGATCACCATCCTGTTCCTGCTCGCCGCCGTCGGCCTGGCACTGCCGATGTGGTTCGCTGGCGGCAACGCCGGCACCAATGCCGAACGCCGCCTGCCACGCACGATCAACGTCCTTGTCGGGCTGATGTGGATCAAGGCCATCGTGCTCGCGATCTTCTTCATCGGCGGCAACCCCTACTTCGATGGCTTCTACCGCGCGCAGGCGCCCACGCCGCACTTCGGCACCGGGGGCGTGCTGTGGGCCTCGATGACCCTGGCCTTGCTCACCCTGCCGGTAGTCATCGTCGCCACCGAGGAAGCGATGGCCGCGGTTCCCGGCTCGATGCGCGAAGGCTCATACGCCTGCGGCGCCTCCAAGTGGCAGACCATCAAGCGCATCGTGCTGCCGCGATCAATGCCCGGCATCCTGACCGGGATGATCCTGGCCATCGCTCGCGGTGCTGGCGAGGTCGCCCCGCTGATGCTCGTCGGCGCGGTCAAGCTGGCCCCGGAGCTGCCGCTCGATTTCAGCGACTGGAGCGGCAACCTGGGTGCGCTGCCGATCGGGCCGCTCCACCCGGAACGCAGCTTCATGCACCTTGGCTTCCACATCTACGACCTCGGCTTCCAGAGCCCCAACGCCGAGGCGGCCAAGCCGATGGTCTTCACCACCACCTTGCTCCTGATCGCCATCGTCGTGATGCTCAACCTGACCGCGATCTGGCTACGCACCCGCATAGCCCGCAAGTTCGTCGGCGGCCACTTTTGAGGAGATCCCGTGGATACCCATACCGCAACCATGAAAAGCGAACCAGCAGTGAACCAGACCGATCCCGCAGCCGGCGCCGCAGCCAACTACTCCCGGCTCGAAGCCATCACCCGCGGCGAACCGGTGGACAGCTACATCCACCCAGTGACCCAGGAGCGTCCCGCCATTCTCAAGGTCACCGACTTCGCGCTCTACTACGGTGCGAAGCAGGCCCTGTTCGACATCTCGATGCAGGTTCCGCGCGGCGAGGTCACCGCCCTGATCGGGCCGTCCGGCTGCGGCAAGTCGACCCTGCTACGTTCGGTCAACCGCATGAACGATCTGATCGACAGCGTCCGTATCGAAGGCGACATGCTGCTCAACGGCATCTCGGTCTACGATCCCACCGTCGATGTGATCGAGCTGCGCAAGCGTATGGGCATGGTGTTCCAGAAGTCCAACCCCTTCCCGATGTCGGTCTATGAGAACGTGATATACCCCATGCGCATCGATGGCATGCGCGATCGCAACCTGCTCGATCAGGTCTGCGAGAAGAGCCTGCGCGCCGCCGCCCTGTGGGACGAGGTCAAGGACCGGCTCAAGGACAGCGCGCTGGGACTATCCGGCGGCCAGCAGCAGCGGCTGTGCATCGCCCGCGCGATCGCGGCCGAACCCGAGGTGCTGTTGATGGACGAACCCTGCTCGGCGCTCGACCCGATCGCCACCGGCAAGATCGAGGATCTGATCGACAAACTCAAAGGCGAGTACACCGTACTGATCGTGACCCACAACATGCAGCAAGCCTCGCGCACCAGCGATTACACGGCCTTCATGTACCTCGGCCATCTGGTCGAGTACGGCCCGACTGTAGAGATCTTCACCAACCCGAAGCTGACCGAGACCACCGACTACGTCACCGGCCGTTTCGGCTGAAACTGCGCCGACGCGAATACGCAGACGCGGCGGGCACCCAGCCGGGCGCCGCCGCGTCTGCGGGGCCGCCAATGCAGCGGGCCCTGATCGGCTCTACCCACCGATCTGCTGATCGCCCTGGGTCACCGCACGCCGACCGCCATGACGTACGATCTGACCTTCGACGAGAAAGATCACGTCCTTGGCGATATTCGTCGCCAGATCGGCGATACGCTCGAGGTTGCGGCTGGCATTGACCGCCTGGACCGAGAACGGCACCAGACTCGAATCCCGTTGCATCACCGCGACCAGCCCGTCGAGGGTCTCGTCGCACAACTCGTCGACACGGCTGTCCTGGCGCCGCACCCTGCGCGCCAACGCAGCGTCACGTTTGACCATGCTGTCCAGCGCTTCGGTGACCATCTCGAGCACGCATTCCGCCGCGCGGGCCAGACCATCGTAGAACGGCGCCATCGACGGGTGCGACAGGAATTTACGTGACATCCGCGCGATGTTGCGCGCATGATCGCCCATGCGTTCCATCTCGTTATTGACCTGCATCGCCATCAATACCAACCGCAGATCGTCGGCCACCGGCTGATGCAGCGCCAGCAGGTGGATGATCTCCTCGTCGATGGCGTTCTCCCATTCATCGATGCGTTTGTCTTCCGCGATCACCTCGTCGAGGAGGTCCTGCCGGCGCTCGATGAGCCCGGTCATGACCTTGCGGATGGCCTCTTCGACCATGCCGCCCATGGTCAGCAGGTCCTTCTTCATCTTGTCGAGGTCGCGCTGGAGATGGACGGTCATCGGTGGATGCTCCGGTCGGGGTGGTCTAACGCGGGAGCGTACGTCACAGCAACCCCGCGCCAGATAAATATCCCGTGAAGGCCGGGCGTCTCCACCCACCGACCGAGCGGTGGTTTTCCGCGACAATGGGCCGTAGGCCCGCGGAAAACGCGGCGAAGCCGCGAACCGCGACGGAGGAGCGCGAGGCCCGCAACGCGGGCCGACTCAGGGATCCAAAGGGGCAGAGCCCCTTCCCAGGAACTTCGCACACCATCACGCTCATTCGACACGCTCACGGTCCGGGTCGCGTCATTGCGACAAACGTCCGGGGCGGCCAAGTTCCTGGCTCTTCGCAGCCGGACCATCGGGCCGGCGGGGGCTTTGATGGGAAGCCTCATCCTTAATGGAAGCTTAACCATTTGATCCAGCCGATCTTTTTGGCTCGCGTTAGAATCCCGCCTTCACGACAGCACCACCATGCTACATCATAAGGAGCACGCATGAAGCTGCGACACCTCGTTCCCTCGCTGGCCATCGCGGCCGCGACCATTCCCGCCGCCTCGGCCTTCGAGGTCGATGGTGATGGATGGCAACTCAGCATCGAACCCCGGTTCCAACTCCGGGCGGCCTTCGCCAGCGCATCCAGCGCCGACGGCGAGACCGATTACGATATCTGGGAGAAGCAGGACACCGACAACCCCCAGGCGCTGAACTTCATGGTCCGCCGCGCGCGCGTCTACTTCAAGGGCGGCACGGATGACGGCTGGAAATTCAACTACACGATCATGGCCGACAACATCGGCCGTGCGGACGACCGGGACAACGCGAACATCGACGTGCGCTATGCCTACCTCGGCAAGAAGATCAAGACGGACAACCTCACGCACTACATCCAGTTCGGGCTCGACAAGAACACCGCCGCGGTTGCCGACACCGACAGCTCGTCGAAGCTGCTGTTCCCCAACGGTCGTCTGGTCGCTGGATGGACCGGACCGCGCAGCATCGGTCTGAAATACAAGCTCTCCGCTCCGGTGTTCAGCCTGGACGCCGGGCTCGCCGACGAGACCAGCGACGAGAACAACGACTGGCACTTCCACCTCCGCCTCGCCTCCTGCCTCAAGGAGGAGTGGAAGCTCAAGAAGCGCAGCGAGAGCTACCTCGGCAAGGATGGCTTCGGCCATGAGGCCGGTATCGGCATCAACATCAAGACCGACGGCAGCGACGATCCCGACGGAACCGAGGACGACGACCACACCGTGATCTTCCTCGACTACCTGGTGCATTACAACCAGATCACCGGTCTGGTCGACATCGCCCTGCCGAGCACCGGCGATGCCGGCAAAATCGGCGGAACCGGTGCCGATACCAGCGGTATGATCGCCAACGCCCAGATCGGCTATGCAGTTCCCCTCGACAGCGGCTGCGTGGCCGAGCCGGCCTTCCGTCTGACCTACATCGACGCTGACGACGATGACGATGACGAGGCAGGCGTCCTCCAGCGCGAAGGCGGGGCCTCCGGCATCTACGTCGATGCCGGCGTCAACTACTACTTCGACGGGCACAGCAACAAGATCCAGGCTGCAGTGCAGTATTTCACCCCAGAAGAAGGTGACGGAGACGGCTTCGTCTTCCGCATCCAGCACCAGCTGGACTTCTGAATCCGCCCATCTTCCCGGATGAGCGCGAACGGTGGCGACCACGGTCGCCACCGTATTTTTTGCGTGCCGCCAACGACACCGCCATCGGACATGGCGCAACGAGCGCGCCCGCGCGATTACAGGCCAACCCTTCATCATCCCTTGACACGGCCTGTGCGCAACGCCATTCCTGTTTTACCATTTCATGTCCGCGGCGTTTCGCTTGCGGTCTGCTCCGTGGCGCGCATGGTTCCGGCTTACCGTGTCCCCTGGACATCGCGTAGAAGGAGCTCTCATGACCGCGCGCACACTCGTTCCCTCACTGGCCCTCCTCGTCGGACTGCCGGCTGCCGGCTCTGCCGTGGAACTGCTCAGCGGCGACATCTCGATCGATCTCTCGGTGCAGATCCAGAGCCGGCTCGAGGTGATCAGCGCCTCGGATGCCGCCGGCGAGGATTACGACATCTGGGACGGCCCTGTCGCCGCCGGCGAAGAGGCCCATAACGTCAACCTCATGTTCCGTCGCGCCCGGGCCTGGATCTCCGGCAGCTACAAGGAGAACACGAAGTTCAGTCTGACCTTCGCCGCCGACAAGACCGGCGCCCGCGGCAAGGGCGCGACCGACGATCAGTGGGAGATGCTCTACGGCTGGGTCAGCCACACCATGGCGACCGAAACAGCCAACCACATGCTCGTGTTCGGCAAGTTCGTCCCCGCTTTCACCCCGGCGCTGTACACCAGCACCGGCTCGTTGCTTTTCCCCACCCTCCGCCTCTCGACCACGCTGTCGACGCCACTGAGTACGATGGCGCTGGAATACCGTCTCGGCAGCGAATACATCGACGCCTACGCTGGCGTGATCGAAGCCGATGAGATCGGCGGCGATGACGGCGGTGACTACTGGCTCTACCTCCGCGGCGAGACCGCGTTCCTGCCCGAGTACAAAGCGCCGAAGCGCACCGAGTCCTTCCTCGGCGCCGAAGGCATGAACTGGCTCGTCGGCGCAGCGGTCGCCACCCGCCTCGACGGCGACGACGAGGACGAGGAGATCACCCAGTTCTGCCTCGACGGCCTGTTCCATCGCGATGCTTTGACCGCCAGCTTCGACCTGATCTATCGCACCGCCGACACCGGCCCGGACACCGATGTCACGAGCATGGTCGTGGAGGCCCAGGGCGGCTACTGCTTCCCGCTCGAGAACGACCTGCTGCTCGAACCGGCGCTGCGCCTGGCCCTGGTCGACCAGGACGACGATGACGACGACGAGACCACCCCCTATTCGGACGATGGCGGCGCCAGTGGCATGTATGTCACCGCCGGTGTCAACTGCTACTTCGATGGGCACTACCACAAACTACAGGCCGCGTTGACCTCGTTCACACCAGAAGCGGGCGACGCCGACGCGATCATCTTCCGCCTCCAGCACCAGCTCAGCTTCTGAGCCACCGCAGGGCCACTCAGAGCTCGGCGCCCCCGGGGGCCGGGCTTGCACCAGTGCTGTGAGCCACCATGCGACGGTGGTTTGACACCCGGCCGGGCAGGGGACAATCCCTCTCCCGGCCGGTGCTTATCCGGCAATCACCACTGACGAGGAATCCCCATGTCCGACCGCACCTACCAGAAGATCGAAATCGTCGGCTCGAGCACCAAGAGCATCGAAGACGCGATCCAGAACGCCATCGACGAGGTCAGCAAGCAACACACCGACCTGCGCTGGTTCGAAGTAGTCGAGACCCGCGGCTACATCGACGCCGGCAAGGTCGCCTACTACCAGGTAACGGTCAAAGTCGGCGCCACCAATCTCTGACCCACCGACCGACCCCACACACACAGAACACGAGCGACCCCGCCGAAACCCGGCGGGGTCGCTCGTGTCAGAGCGCAAAACCAACACGAGAGCGAAGCAACCGCACCCGCGCACGCAGGCACGAAAGCCCCATCAACGGGCGGGCGCCAGAGGGGTGATCGGCGGAGACAATCGGTGAAGCCGATCCGCCGACGCGGGGAGCGGCAAAGCCGATCCACGCGAACCCCGACAAAGCCAGAGGGGTAGCCCCCGGCGCTACAGCGCCCGGGGCGTAGGGGCGAAGCCCCTGCACAAAAGCGGGCGTAGGGGCGAAGCCCCTGCACAAAAGCGGGCCTGGCGCCAGAGGGGTGATC
>CAZTGE010000027.1:31278-38504 GCA_964612995.1 uncultured candidatus Brocadiaceae bacterium
CGGCGAAGCCGATCCGCCGACGCGGGGAGCGGCAAAGCCGATCCACGCGAACCCCGACAAAGCCAGAGGGGTAGCCCCCGGCGCTACAGCGCCGGGGGCGTAGGGGCGAAGCCCCTGCACAAAAGCGGGCCTGGCGCCAGAGGGGTGATCGGCGGATACAATCGGCGAAGCCGATCCGCCGACGCGGGGAGCGGCGAAGCCGATCCGCCGACGCGGGGAGCGGCAAAGCCGATCCACGCGAACCCCGACAAAGCCAGAGGGGTAGCCCCCGGCGCTACAGCGCCGGGGGCGTAGGGGCGAAGCCCCTGCACAAAAAGCAGGCCGGGGCGGGCGGACAGACCGCCATCCGGGGGGATACGCTACGACGGACACCCGCCCCGGCCTGCAGGATTCAGATCGCCTCCGCGTCGGTCTCCCCGGTGCGGATACGGATGCAGGACTCGAGCGGGATGACGAAGATCTTGCCGTCGCCGACCTTGCCGTCGCTGCCGGAGCGGGCCGCGCCGATGACCGCTTCGATGGTCGACTGGGCCGCCTCATCGTTGACCGCAATCTCGAGCTTGACCTTATGCAGCAGGTTGACGGTATATTCGTGGCCGCGATAGATCTCGCTGTGGCCCTTCTGCCTGCCGCAGCCCTGCACGTCGCTGATGGTCAGGCGAGAGATATCGACCTTGGCCAGAGCCTCCTTGACCGCTTCGAGACGCGGCGGCTGAATGACGGCGATGATGAGTTTCATGAATGGCTCCTGATTCGCTTTTGGGTGGAGGGAGTGGGTCCCCGGGGGCCACCACACCGGCCCCCGGGGAACCCTGATGCCAGGCCGGGTCAGGCCAGGTCGACCCAGGCCTTGGCCCCGTGTTCGTGGAGGTCGAGGCCTTCGATCTCCTCCTCCTTGCTGACGCGCAGGCCGACGGTGTACTTGATGGTGAGGAAGATCGCCAGGCTGGCGCCGAAGGCCCAGGCGAAGCCGACGCCGATCCCCAGCAGCTGGACCCCGAAGCTGGCATCGCCGGTGACATCGAACAGCGCCACCGCGATGGTGCCCCAGGCGCCACAGACGCCGTGCACGCTGATCGCACCCACGGGGTCGTCGATCTTGATCTTGTCGAAGAACAGGACCGAGAAGACCACGATCACGCCGCCGATCAAGCCGATGAGCAGGGCACCGCCGGGAGCGACGTTGGCGCAGGGCGCTGTGATCGCGACCAGCCCGGCGAGCGCGCCGTTGACCGCCATGCTCACATCCGGCTTCTTGAGCAGGATCCAGCTGGTGACCATGGCCGCGATGGCGCCGGCGCAGGCGGAGATGTTGGTATTGACCATGATGATCGCCAGGGACCTGCCCTCACCGGTGACCGCGGTGGTGCTGCCGGGGTTGAAGCCGAACCAGCCCATCCAGAGGATGAACATGCCCAGGACCGCGAAGGCCATGCTGTGGCCGGGGATCGGGCGCATGGTGCCGTCTTCCTGGTACTTGCCCAGACGCGGGCCGAGCACCAGGGCACCGGCGAGCGCAGCCCAGCCGCCGACCGAGTGGACCACCGTCGAACCGGCGAAATCCATGAAACCCATGCCTTCGAGCCATCCGCCCGAGGCATCTGCATCCGGCGGAGTCCACAAACTGCCCCAGGCCCAGCCGCCGAAGATCGGATAGACGAACGCGGTGATGCCGATGGAGTAGAGCAGGTAACTACCGAACTTGGTACGCTCGGCCATCGCGCCGGAGACGATGGTCGCGGCGGTGGCGGCGAACACGGTCTGGAAGATCAGGAAGGTGTAGAACCAGGCGTCCTCCATACCGTCGGGCGCGTACATGAACGCGGCGGTGCCGATGAAGCTGTTCTCGCCCATCTGCCCGAACATGAAGCCGAAGCCGATGATCCAGAACAGCAGGCTGCCAACCGAGAAGTCCATGATGTTTTTCATCATGATGTTGACGACGTTCTTGGCCCGGGTGAATCCGGCCTCGACCAGGGCGAAGCCGGCCTGCATCCAGAACACCAGGATCGCGGCGATGATGGTCCACAGGATATCGACCGGGAAGCCGCCACCGGCCGCGTCCATCGGTGTGTCCGCATTGGGGTCTTCCGCTTCGGCCGCGGCCTCCGCGTCGGCGGTGGCGATGTCCTCGACATCCGCAGGCGGTGTCTGCTCTGCCCCGGGGAGGTCGGTGATGGCCTGATCAGCCATCACCATCCGTTGGATGTCCGGCATCACGCCGCCGCCGTCGGCGGCCGCGGGAGTCGCGAAGCCGCAGGCGGCGGCGAGCACGACGAAGGTGAACAGTAATGAACGCAGCATGTGTGTACTCCTGAGGGGAAAACGGAATCGGCGTCATCCCCCTGGTGCAAAGGCCATGCCGCGCTCTCCTGACGACGCAGATCCAGTGCAGGTGACTGCAACCACACCACTTGTGCAGTCGCCGGATCACTCGCGGTCAACAGTGCGAATTACCGGATTGTCAGATCATGCTGTACGCCGAGCGGCAGGCGCTCAAAAACAGAACAGTCGACGGGATCGGCAGCAGGCCCTGACGCGACTGCCTACAGCACCTTGGCGTAGATGTGGTCGTCGATGACGTAGCCGGCGCCGATGTCGTCGATCACATCCTCGACCCGCCGGTAGCCACAGGCGGCGTAGACGGCGAGGCTGATCCGGTTACGGCGGTTGACCCGCAGGCGCACCATGCGCGCGCCGGCCTCCCGGCCACGCGCCTCGACCCAGGCGAGCGCCGAACGCCCCCAGCCCCGGCCACGGAAACCGGCCGCAAGGTAGAGCTTGCTCAACTCGCAGACCTCGCCCGAGACGCGGCAGGCGAGGTAGCCGATGGCGCGATGACCGACGCGGATCAGGCAGTAGCGGTAGCCGTCGGCCATCGCGGCGATGATCGCCGCCGGGCTCTGGTACCGATCGAGCATATAGTCGGTCTGCTCGCGGCCGATGATCGCCGGGTAGTGCTCCCGCCAGATCCGGCGAGCCAGCGCAGCGATGCGCCCGGCCACCGCGGGCCCCACGGGATCGATACGCAACTCGTCCACCGTCGCACCTCCCCGGGCCAGCCTCGGCCGACAACGCATCGGGCAAGCAGCGAAACCCATGTGAATCCGCCGCGGTGTCGCACCTGCTGGCTGTGAAAGCAGTAACTGGCCCTTGCGCCCGGTCCACGGCCTGCATGGAATGCGACTGTGCAGGTCGAAGCCCGGATCACCACGGTATCGTTGGCCAGTCTCGGCCGCGATGAGATGCGCGATTGCGTGCGCCTCTGGCGCTCGGTGTGGCCCAAGGACGGCAACGACCTCGAAGCCGACGTGGACGAGAAGCTGCGTTACGCTCGCGAGGACAGCCCTCTGCACCGGGCCGAACAGATCCATCTGCTGCGCAACGGCCACCGGGTGCTGGCCCAGGCCCGCAGCTTCATCCGTTCGATCCACACCCCAAACGGCGTGTGCGACATCCTCGCCCTCGCCGGGGTCTGCAGCGATCCGGCGCTACGCGGCACCGGGCTCGGACGGATGGTGGTCCTCGCCGCCTTCGAGCGACTCGGTCCGGAACTGCCGCTATCCCTGTTCCAGACCAAGGTCCCCGGCTTCTATGAGAAACTCGGCTCGCGTCGGATCGACAATCCGATCGTCAACTCCACCGGCGACGGTAGCACCTTCTGGGATCCGATCGTGATGATCCACCCGGCCACGGCCGACTGGCCCGAGGGCGAGATCGACCTCCTCGGCCCTGGCTGGTAGCGAGCGCTCGGGTCCAGCCTGCTACCGCGACCGGCTACGCAGGCGCGATCGTCACCATCTCGCTGCGTCGATCGCATCCGTCCACCCCCGCTCGCGTGCCCTATCCGGTGGCCTCGTCCGCCTTCGGCCCGGCACCCTGGCTGCGCTGTGCGCGCAGGTCCTCGGCCATCTGGACGTTGGCCAACGCTGCCGGGATGGTGGCGGTGAATTCCTGGATCAACTCGCGCGCGGCGGCGTCGAGCTGCGGGCAGTCGGCGAGATAGACCACAACGGTGCGCTCGTCGTGGCTGCGATGCAGACTGACGAAGCAGGCTTCACCGAAATGGCTGGCCGGCAGCAGGCGCGGGTCGGCAACCAGATGACTGACGTCTGCGTCGAGCAGGTCGTCGACCGTCGGCGGGATCGCGCCCTGGAATCGGCCCGCAGTGGCGAGGACCTCCCATGCGGAGGTGGAACCGACAGCGGCGAAGCCGGCCGTGCCCTCGGCGGCCGGACCGCCGACGCAGTCGATCAGCGCGGTGATCTGGGCGAGCAGCCCGGTGAGGAAGGAGCGCATGGTCTGCACGTCGTACAGTCTGGCAGCCGAACGCACGATCAGCTCCAGGCCCTCGCGGTACCGACGCATGGTGTGCAGCTGACCGTAGGTACGCAGCGCGGCGGTGACGGTGGCGAGCAGACGGGTGGAGGTGAGCTCGGTCTTCTCTTTGTAGTCATTGATGTCGTAGTCGACGATCACCCGCTCCTCGGGCGCCTGTCCAGGCTGGCCGGTCCGCAAGACGATCCGCACGTCGGTGTTCTTCAGGCTCTCGCGGATGTAACGGACGCATTCGAGCCCGGCCTGGTCGTGCTCCATGACCACGTCGAGGAGGACCAGGGCGATATCGGGATTGCTGGCGAAGAGCTTCTTGGCCTCCCGCGCGCTGAAGGCGTTGATCAGGGTCATGCCACGGCCGGCGAAACGATAGCCTGCGAGCACCAGCCGGGTGACGCTGTGCACCTCCATGTCGTCGTCGACCACCAGCACCTTCCAGGACCCCCGCATCGTTCCGCTCGGCGCTGGCGCCGCATCCTCGGCCGCGAACGCGATGGCATCGGAGTCGCGCAGTTCGTCCATGTCGCCAGGTTCATCCATATCAGATCCGTTTCACTGCCAGCGGCGTGATCTCCACGCCATCGAGATTCCGCCGCAGGGGCAGCCTGATCATGAACGAACTGCCTGCGCCCGGTGTGCTGGTGCACGTCAGGGTTCCCCCGAGTTTGTGCGCCACCAGGTTGAAAGCCAGATGCAGTCCGAGACCGGTGCCGCCGCGACCGCGCCTGGTGGTGAAGAACGGGGCGAAGACCTGCTCACGCGTCGCCGGATCCATGCCCACGCCGTCATCGCTGCAGCGCACCACGGCCATGGTCGCGGATTCGCGCTCGACACTCACGCGGATCGTGCCCTGGTCCACGCCGTCGAAGGCGTGGTCGAGCGCGTTGGTGAACAGGTTGGTCAGCACCTGCGCGAAAGGGCCGGGGAACGAGCGCACCACGATGTCCGCATCGCCCGCGATCTCCAGCCGGTGGCGCGTGCGCTTGAGCTGGGGCTCCAGGTTCTTGAGCACTTCGCGGGTGTAGTCGAGCAGCGCAAACTCGCGTGGCGCGCCGCTCGACTGGTCTGCCGCCACCTGCTTGAACGAGCGCACCAGCTCGCCCGCGCGCTCGAGGTTGGCTTGGATGATCCCCGCCGCCTCGGCGGTTCGCTCGATGAAATCCGCGAGCTGCGAACGTTTGAGCGCTTCCTGGGCGAAATCGCGACGCAGCCGTTCGAGCTCGTCGACGAGCAGGCTGGCCGCGGTGATCCCCACCCCGACCGGTGTGTTGATCTCATGCGCCACGCCGGCGACCATCCCCCCGAGCGCAGAGAGCTTCTCTGCCTGGACCAGATGCTCCTGCATCGAGCGCACGTCATCGAGTGCGACGGTCAACGAAGCGTTGGCTTCGCGCAGCTCGACAGTCCGCTGTTCGACCCGGTGCTCGAGCGTACAGTTGAGTTCGGCCAGTTGCTCCTGGGTGCGCTTGAGCTCGCTGATGTCGGTAAGCACATTGGCGATGCACAACGGCTGTCCGTCGCGGTCGCAGATGACGGCGAAATGCTGCAGCGTATGCACCGAATGTCCCCCGGCGCCACGCAGCTCCGCAGCGGTCGAGAAGCTGCCCTGCTTCATCGCCCGATGCAACGCCGAGCTCGACTGGTTGCCGCCGGCGACCGGCACCAGGAACCGATCCAGACGTTCGCCGAGGGACGCGGCGCGCTCGAGCCCGAGCATGGCGGCGAAGGCGGGGTTGACCCAGGTCAGCCGTCCATCGAGATCGCACAGGCTGAAGGCCTGGGTCGAGACCTCGGCCAATTGACGGAAGGTGGCCGAACGCTCCTCCGCCCGCCGTCGCTCGGCCACCTCCTGACGCAGGTCCGCGAGCTGGGTGTCGATGATGCGGCACATGTCGTCGAAGGCGGTACGGAAGGTGTGGATCTCATCGCGCCCCTGGCTGATGCGGGTGAAGTCGCTGCCACGCTCCTGCAGCCGCCGCAGGGTCTGACCGAGTGGGCGGGTGATCCAGGCGCGAATGGTCAGCCCCAGAAACGACACCGAGGCCAACAGCACGACCATGAACACGCCGAGCCCTACCCGACGGCGGAGCTTGGAATGCGCGGCCAATGTGGCGATCTCGTCCTCTAAGGCCTGCGCGCTGTCGCCCTCGACGGCTTCGCAGCGCCGCTTCAGATCCTCCTTGACGGCGTGGAGGCCGGCTGCCGCAGCGACCGCCCGCTCATCGAACTGGTCAGCGATGAACGCGGCGTAGATGTCGTGCGCCCGCCGCGCGAATTCGTCCAGCTCGCCGCGCAACAGGCGCACCCGCTCGCGGAGGACCGGCGGCAGGGGCTCCACGCCGTACAGCCGCGCGTACTGCGTCTGCACCTCCGCGGCCTTGGCCTGCGCCGCACCCAGCGCATCGGCATCGAGATCTGCGACCGCCCGTTCATGCCAGGCGACCTGATCATCGAAAGCCGAGGCGGCGGCCGTGGCCATCTGCGCCGCGGGTGCCAGGCGCGCGATCGTCTGCTCCAGCTGACGTTCGGTGCGCAGCCCCTGGAAGAAGGTCAGCGTCATGTGGCCAGCATAGACCGCCAGCAGCGCGCTGATGCTCAACCAGATCTTGGCCCCGATGGTCAGGTCGCGCAGGCGCATCACCGAACACCATACGACATCGAACCCGGCTCACAATCACCGCCGGGGCCACCCGGCCGGGGCGACCCAAAGCTCGCAAATGAGGGCCATGCCTCGCCTCCACCTGCGTCACTATGGCCCAAGCAGCAAAGATGGCCGGGCGGTTTGACGCAGGTGGAGGCGACGCAAGGCATGCCGACCTGGGGATCGGCGCTCCCGGGGCGAGCTTTGAGTCGCCCTGGCCACCCGGCCGGGGCCGCGCGCGTCCATGCCG
>CAZTGE010000028.1:0-37625 GCA_964612995.1 uncultured candidatus Brocadiaceae bacterium
GGAGCAAGTGCCGCCGGAGGGCGGATACGTTTCGGCGCAGCCGATCCGCCCACGCTTGAATCTGCCTGCAGATTCAGGCGAACCACGACAAAGCCAGAGGGGTAGGTCCTCACGCAGTGAGGACCGTAGGGGCGAAGCCCCTGAGTAGTTACGCCTCGGATTCCTCAGTCCGAAGGCGGCAGACACGGCCCACCGCCTTCGGCCGGCGGGCTCCAGGCGATCGCGGCGTGCGGACAGGCCACGGCGCAGGCGCGGCAATGGAGGCAGTTCTCGTGGCTGGCACGGATCTGTCGGTCTGCGCCGCAGGCGTACACGCCGCCGGGGCAGACGCTCACGCAGGGGGCGCCGAAGCGATCGATGCAGTCGCGGCAGCTGGCGGTATCGCCCACCGCGACGTGCGGCAGGGCGTGCCGCGGATAGCGGCAGCGGGCGCGAGCGGCGAAAACGTCCTTGCTCCGATTGCGTGTCGGCGGGTGGCGCAGCCGCTGCCGGCCGCGGCGATGCGGCGGTGCGAGCGGCAGGAATTCCTGGACACAGGCCAGGGCGGGGCCGCCGGGCAGGGCGAAGGCCTGACGGAAGTTGCGCGCTCGGCGCAGTGCAGCGAATACCCCGAGCCGATCGAGCAGCGCCGGGCAGGCCGCACCCGGATCGGCCTGCGCGACGGCCCGCCCGGCGGCGACGCCCGAACGCAGAGCCAGCTCGAGCCCCCGTTGGCGACGGGCGTCGACCAGACCCGCTGCATCGCCGACCGCCAGCCACCCGGGTCCGGCGAATGGCCCCGCCGAGCGCAGCCCGGATTCCGGCAGCAGACGCGCGCCCGTGCTTAGCGGTGGCGCCGTGCCACACCACTCTCGCAGCAGGGGGTGTGCACGCAGTTCGCGCCACAGGGCAACGGGATCGCAGGGCGGCTCGCCGGGGCCGATCGGGGCGATCAGGCCGGCGTGGACCCGGCCGTCGCCGGGGCGGTAACAGAAGCCGCCGCCACACGCCAGCGGCCCCAGCGGCCAGCCGGCGAGATGGGCGAAACCGGTCGGTGCGTCGTGGGCGAAGACGGCCTTGAGTCCCAGTGACCAGACGCGCCGCGCGTCGCGCCGACGGCCACGTCCGAGGATCTCGCTCAGGTTGCCGCAGGCGCCGTCGGCGACGATGGTGCAATCGGCCGGGATCCGCTCCACCGTTCCGCGGGTGCTCGGCCGCCGCTGCGGATTGCCTTCGCCGACCAGTACCCCGGCCAGGCGCCCGTCGCGCCACCACGGCGCCTGGACCGCGAGGCCGTGGTAGATCTCCACGCCGCGATCCGCGGCCACCGTTTCGAGCGCTGCGACCAGCGCCGGGACCTCGACGAACAGCCCGCCGGTGCGCAGGAACGGCGGTACCAGCAGACGCGGCAGACGCAGCGCGTGGCCCGGCGTGAGCAGGTGCAGCTCGATCCCGGCCACCGTCGCGGCGCAAGCGCGTGCGCGCACGGGCGCTGCCTGTCGACCGAGCAGCAGGTCCAGCGCGGCAGGGTCGCAGATGGCCCCGGAGACGCAGTGGGCGCCGGGCTGCGGCGCCTTGTCCAGTACCACCACCCGATCCGGACGGCCCGCCCGGCGCAGGGCCCGTCGCGCTGTGAGCGCGGCGGCGAGGCCGGCGGGACCGGCGCCGACGACCAGACAGGCGATGGGCCGTTCCATGCGCGGAGGCTAGTGCTGTGTCGCAGCGGAGGCCATCAGAACTCGTGGCGTCTGCGCTCCGCTGCCAGGACCGGTCACCGCGACGTGTGGCGGCGGTACGCCAGTGCAGCTACGCGGTGGGACACGAACGCGTGTTGACCGCTGGCGACGGCGCCCACAACACGAGAAGGAGATCAGAGAAGGAGGTCAGGCATGCAGACTCTCGATCAGTTGGTGCGGATGTCGCAGACCCTCGGTGCCCCGGAGCTCGACGCGGTGATCCTCGGCGAGGGCAACACCTCCGCCGAGTGCGAGCCGGATGTGTTCCACGTCACCGCGTCTGGCGCGCGGCTCGGCGGCATCGATTCCGAGGGCTTCGTGCGGCTGCGTGCCGGACCGGTGCGCGCGGTGCTCGACGATCCACAGGCCGACGCCGCCGCGCTGCGGCGCGCCTGCGCTGAGGCGAAGGTGTTCCCGACGGAGCGCGATCCCTCGATCGAGACCGCGTTGCACGCCCTGCTGTTGGGCTATCCGGGCGTCCACGCCGTGGCCCACACCCACCCGACCGCGGTCAACGCGCTCACCTGCGCTGCCGAGTGGGAGGACCTGCTCACCGGGCGGTTGTTCCCCGACGAGCTCGAACTGCTCGGGCCGGCCGCCGCCTTCGTCCCGTATGCCACTCCCGGGCTGGAGCTGGCCCGTGGCATGCGCCATGCAGTCGATGCCTTCGTTGCGACCCACGGTCAGCCGCCGCGGGTGATCTACATGCAGAACCACGGCGTGGCCGCACTGGCCACCACCTGTGCGCGCTGCGTCGACATCACCCGGATGGTGATCAAGACCGCGCGCATCCGCCTGGCCACCTGCGCGGTGGGCTCCTTGCGGCCGATCCCCGCACCTGGACCGGATGTGGAGCGGATCGTCCGCTGAATCGCGCGTCTGCCTGCGGGGTACGAGTGGCCACGGTTGGTCCTTGCTTTTCTACGCGCGTGGTAAGACTTGTGCGCCATGCGTTCTCTCCTCTTCGTACTCCTGTTCTGTTGTCTTACCGCCGGACCCGCGCTGGATGCGGCCGAAGACCAGGTGCTGTCGGTCGCTATGCGACTGGCGACCTGGGCCGAGGACCACCTCGACGGATCGACGCAGGCCGACCCCCCGTCGCTCGGCCTGCTGGACCTCCGGCAGCGCGAGGCCGCCATGCAGGCGCTCGCCCCCGACGAGCAGCGTGTGCGACCATGGCTCGTGTACGCGCTCGCCTGTCGTGAGCTGGGTTACCGCGACGCCGCCGCCGCAGCGCTCGACACGGCCGAAGCGATGGCGCCGGAGGACCCGGACCTGTGCTTCGTACGTGCACACGCGGCGCTCGCGCATCGAGGTGGCGCCGAGCTGGCTACCGCAGCGCGGTATATCACCCGCACCGCTGAGCAGCACCTGTCAGCGCTCGGCGATGCGCTGCTCGATGCCGCGCCCTTCCGCTACGTCGAAGCCGCCGCCTTCCTGGAGCGGCGTGTGTGCGCGAGCACGATGGTCGACGCGCTGCTGGCCGTTCGGGTCGACGACCCCGAGCCGGACCTCGCCTGGGTGGTGCCGTTCCTCGAATGCCTGACCGAGCCGCAGCCGTATGGCGACGAGCGCGACCATTGGCTGCCACGGCTCTACGACCGAGCCGCGCCGGTGCCGGAGGCGGGCGCGAGGCTGCACCGTAAGCGCATCGATGCGCATCAGCGCCTGGCGCAGCGCATGCTCGTCTTTCCGCGTCTGGCCGGCCAGGGCTTCCGTCGCTACGCCGCCCTCGCCGCGGCCGACGACCCCGAACTGGAAGCGGCTGCCATCGCAGTGCTGAGCCGGCCGACGGTGCCGCTGGCTGCTGATGCCTATCGCACCCGCCGCCTCCACGGGCGCTACCCCGAGCCCTATCTGCCCGGCGCGATCATTTGGCTCGCCACCCACGACGATGCCGCATTCGTCGCGGCGGCGCTGGAGCAGGTCGCGGCCGCGGGGCAGCAGGCCAACGCGGATGCGGTCGCCGGGCTGCGTGCGCTGTATGCGGATCCGGCGGCCGTCGATGCCGCCGCCCTGCGGGCCCAGCTCGAACGCAGCCCGGATCGGATCGAGGCGCTGTGCGACCTCGCGCGGTGGGCCGCGGCGAGCGGGAGGATGGACTGCGCCGCAGACATCGACGCGTTGGTCATGGCATATTACCAGGAGCAGCACGCGGCCTGCGATGCCCCGGTCCACGGTCTGCCGCTGGCCACCTGGGCCGCGATCCGCTCGCGCGCCGGCGAGCCGCACATGGCGCACGAGCTGGTCTGGCGCGTCGGTGAGATCTTCATCGGCCCACGCGCCGACTGGCCGGCGGTGGGCGAACGCTCGTGGAAGCTGACGCGCGGTCGGGGGCCCGATGGCGAGCGCGAACTGTTGCGCAAGCTAGACGCCGTGCTCACCCCCTGTCTGCTCGATGAGCATAGCGTGTTTCCCGTGCTCGCGCTCGGAGCTCGCCTCGGCATGCATAGCGCTAGCTGGAGCGAGACCCTGCATCGCCTCCTGCGTGCATCCCTGTACATCGATCGACCGCAATGCGTGGTCGAACGGGTCGAGCGGTTTCTGCAGCTGTCGCCATTCCAGAGCGATGCGCGTTTCGCGGCCGCACGCGAGTCGCTCCAGATCTGCGTCCGTTGCGGCGGTCGTTCGCAGTGCGATCCCCTGGCGGTGATCGCTTTCTGCCTGCACGGCCTGCCGGACGCCGCCGCGGTGCGGTTGCAGCAGACCTTCTGCGCAGCGGCGGAGCAGCATCTCTCCGGCGCACTGCTCCACGCCGCCATCGGCCCGCAGGTCGATCACCTCCGGCGCGTGTTCGAAGCGGTCGGCGAGCACGCCTCGGTGCTCGAAGACCGCGATGCGCCGCTGTACGGCCGTCTGATGGCATGGATCGGACGTGTGCGCCGGACCGCCGGTTCGAACGGCCCGGCGAGCGCGCCACAGGGCCTGAGCGCTGCGGCGCAAGAGGCCTGGGACCACATCGTCGGCAACACTGCGAGCGAGGATCGGGAACTGGTCGAGCGCGCCTTGCGCAGCGAGCGTCCGAGCTCCCAGCGCAGCGCCGGCCTGGGCGCGGCTTTACGGCGTCTGTCGGTCGAGGACCGCGCGACGAGCCTGGCGTGCTACCGTCACCTGGCCACGTGCGACCACGGCAGCCCGCAGGAAGCGGTCGAGTTCCTCGCCGGCCTGCTGCGCGAGGTCGCCGGCAAGGACCACAACCCGCCGGGCTGGGCGCTCTACTGCGACCTCTTGCGCCAGGATTGCGGCCCGAGCGTCATGCTGACCCGCTGCCAACCGCCGAACATCGGTGATTACATCGCTCGCAGCGCCAGTGCTGCGTTGAGCGAACGCGGGATGGAGCCGACCTATGGCAATCGTGCGGCCTGGCTGCTCGACGAACTCGCGCCGCTGCTCGGCGAGCGTGGCGCGGTGCCGCTGATCGATCCGATACGCGAGCGCGTGATCCACAAATACAAGGACCTTCCTCAGCTGGCGGAGTTCCTCGAACAGACGGCCCCCGGGCCAGGCTCCGGCCTGCTGGCCTGCCTGCGCAGCGCGGCGGCGCTGGAGTTGATAGCCTCGCGTTGCGACAAGCGCCGGCGGCGGTTCGCGGCCACCCCTGAACAGGTCGCCTCTTGGGCCGCCGCGTTGCGCGAACACGGCCGGGCGGTGTGTGCCGACGATTCGCTGCCTCCGTCGTGGCGACTGCAGATGCTGTTGTTGGTGCTCGAGGCGCAACGACAGGCCGATGGCGCGGCGGTGCCGGTTCAACTGACCGACCGCGCCACCGTCCTCGACGGCGGCCGGTGCCTGCTCAGCCTGCTCGAAGCGGGAGTGCCGCTGGATGCCTCTGCGGTGTGCGATTACCTGATCGCCTTCAGCCGCCTGGCGCCCGATGCGCCCTGGCGCGAGTCGGGGCGGCAGCTGATCACCGCAGCCCGTGCCAGTGCGCGCAAGCTCCAGCACCCGCCGCGTCGCAGGCGCCTCGCCTTCATGGGCCCGTCGGTCTACGCCCGCGGGGAGCATCCCCACAGCCTGGGCTTCTCGCTGCTGGCGACCGCGGCCGCTATCGGCGATGATGCCACCGTGCGCGACCTGGCGAGCAACGCCGCGCTCGGTGCGGCCAGCGGCACCTACGCCTTGTTGATCCGCTGTGCGCGTGAGGAACTGGCGGCCGAGCTGTTCGCCGAGCGCGCCACGCAGATCAAGACCGAGCCGATCGATGCCCGGCGATGGCCGACCCTGGCCGAGGACATCGGCCCCTTCCTCGAGCTCCTGCCGGATGCGGGCATGCGCGTCCTGGCGCGGATACTCTTCGCCAAACTGCCGGAGCCGGGTTCCTTCAAGGAGCGCATGGTCCGCGGCGGCCGGCCGGACCTGAGCGACGCAGCGCGCTCGGAGCTCGCCGCAGCCGCTGCGAGCGATGGTCTGCCGGCGGTCGATCCGGCGATCCGCGAGGCGATCCTGCGGGTGGCCCAGGACCATCTCGCGACCCTGCCCGAGCTGCAGGGGCTGCTGTCCACGCGGCTCGATGCCTGGTTGTTGACCCGTCCGCTGCCGCCGGGTCCCGAAGTCCGGATCTCCACCGACGCCACGGTGCGCGGCATGGGTGTCGTCGCCCGGGTCGTGGGCAAGCCACCGTCCGGCGAAGCGGGTGCGATCTACGAGCTGTTGCTGCGGGATCTGAAGTTGAGCATCCGCAAGGGCGACCACGTCCGGCTGATCACCCTGGTGGATGCACTCTACCGCGACGGGCCGCAGCGCGCGCGCAACTATCTTCCCTGGCAGACGGCGGTGGAGGCTGTCCCCGAGTCATTCAAGCGGCGCGATGCCTTCGAGGGATGGACCGCGGAGCGTTTCGCGGGCATGGCCCGGGTGCTCGAGCGCCTGTTCGCCGTGCCGGAGGACCTGTGTCCCTTGCCCAGCGTCAACGTGATCGAGGGGGTGATGGTCTGCCAGCTGCTCGCCGGCAACGAGGCCGAACTCGCACAGTGGGGAGAGGAAGCCCGGCGGCGCTCGACGGTGACCGCCGGTGGCCGCGAGCGCTGTCTGCTCGCGGATGCGGTTCATCATCACAGCCTGCTGCAGATGCTCGCGCGGGTGCGGTCGAACGCGGCGCTGGAGCTTCCACCGGAGCGTTGGGCCGAGCTGGTCGGTCTGGTGCTGGGCGACCCGCTGGTGCGGGAATTCGGCAAGTCGAAACAGCGCGGTCTGTTCAAGGATCTGCTGCAGGGCAAGCTGGTCAGCGCGCAGCAGCTCGCGACGCACGGCGCACAGTGGGCGCACCTGGTCGCCGAACCCGACGCCGCGCTCGGCGACATCGGCATGGCCCTGGCCAAGAAGAAGAAATACGATCTGGCCCTGCCCTATCTCGACCGCGCCCTCGCGGCCGGCGCCCAGGGCAAGCAGCTCAAACAATGGCGCAAGGAACGCGACCGCTGCGCCCAGCGTGCCCGTCCGCCAGAGCGCGAGGAAGTGCCGCAAGACGAACCGCCCAGCGGAGCAGCGGAAGACGGCGCCTCGAGTTTCTGAACGCTGCCCGGGCTCGCGTCGCTCAGTCGGAGTCGGGGTGGAGCTTGCGCTGCAGGTCCTCGATCTCCTGGCGCTCGGCATCGCCCTCGCGACCGCGAATGCGGTTGGCGGTGGCGGTGGTGAGGCCGCCGCGCAGGGCGATGTCGCGCTCCTGGTTGTCGGCGGTGGTGACGACGCAGCGACCGAGCAGGAAGCGCCCGCCGAAGAGATCGGCGTCGATGGTCAGGCGATAGGTGGCGTCGCCGTGGCGTTGGTCGATGCAGGTGGCGGTGCCGTGGAGTCTCCCGTCGGCCAGGGTCAGGCCGGAGCCATCGCAGGAGCCGAGGATGCCGCCCTTGAAGTGGAGCAGATCGCCATCGGCTCCGCCGGTGTCCGCGGCGAAGGGCAGGACGGCCCAACTGCACTTGCTGCCGTCGAATTCGTCGAGCTGGAGCCACAGGCGACCGGACTCGGGGATCTCGCTGCGCGGCTCGCGGCGACCCTCGACCGAGCCGCTGACGGACTCCGCGCCACTCGTGCCGCTATGGGTGCCAGCGAGTCCACCATCGCCCTGGGTGCTCAGCTCCAGCGTGCTGGCGATGGCGATCTCGGTGCCTGCGCGAGGGCGGTAGCGGCTGTCGTCGGTGAAGCCGACGGTGAACGCCAGCGAACCGGTGATGGTGCCCTGGTCCCAGGTCCAGGTAGAGGGGTCGAGCCGGTAGTCGCTCTGTCCGCGCAGACTCGGGATCACCGCCGTGGCGGCAGTGATCTTGCCATCCTGGCAATCGAGCAGGACCTCGATGTCGAACCGGCGTTGTTCGTACTCGCCGAACCCGTCGCGACCGGCCTTGGCCAGCTCGGCGCACAAGGCCTTGTCGATATTCAGGCGATAGACGCAGTCGCCGGGTGTGGCGGTGGCCGCGACCGGATAGGGACCGGGGCTGCTCGCCACGCGACAGACCATGTCGTTGTCGCTCATGCAGATCGCGCGTCCGACCTGCAATGCCTCCGCGGCGGTCGAGGGTTGGCCATCGAGCAGGTAGACGCGCCAGCCGTGACGCGTTTTCTCCTCGATGCGATAGGTGAGCACCGGCGTGATCCGGGTCCACTTGAGATTGCGGAAGGCGAAGCGCACGCTGAAGCTGGGCTGGCCCTTGCGGCTGTCCTCGCCGGTCGGATCGACCTTGACGATGGTGCCGAAGCCGAAGCGGGTATTGGCGGTGAGCTGGCCGAGCGGCAGGAGCAGCAGACAGGCCATCGCGAGGGGCTGCAGGGCGTGGCGACGGCGGGGACGGCGGGCGAGCGCGCAGCCGGTCTGGAGTCGATCGCCACTGCGATCGGCTCGCGCACGGACGTGTCGGGTCGTGCCTGGTTTCTGGACTGGTGGAACGTACAGCATGGCGGTCTCCTGATGGACGCACGGGCGCACGGCGTCGGTCCTACGCCGGTCGGGCTCCGGCTCAAGGCGGGCTGGTGCCACACCGATGTCGACGACGCGTTTGCGTAACGCGATTTACGTTATCAACGAACTATCGCGTCAATCTTGATCGGAGGCGGGGTCGATCTAGCCTCCTTCGCCAAATGGGGGGCGGGCATGCGATTGCACAACGACCTGATTGAAGTCGAGCTGGATGATCGTTGGCCGCGTATCTGCGCTGTTGGCCGACGCGACACCGGCGGCCGACTCGCGGGCTGCGATGCGAGCCGTCCGTTCACGATCGAGATCGACGGTACGGTCCACGTCCCCGATGGCTGCAGCGTCGCGCACGCGGATCAGAGCGCGGATTACGCCGTCTGCCTCGACCGGCTGGGCCTGATCATGCATTTCCGCTGCTCGCTGCTCGAACAGGGCCTGCTGTTCGAATTGATCGGGGTCGATGAGTGCGGCGACCATCGGCTGCAAACATGGCGGATTCCCGATCACCGGTTGATCACCGGCCGTGCCGCCGCCGGCGACAGCTACCTGCGCCACTGCATGGAACGGCGCAATTGGGGCCACGGCTGGTGCCCCGGCACCGGTTGTTACGACGACCGCGAGGACTGGGGCGCGGTCGGCGACGGCGTGCACGAGTACGGCCAGCGGGCGACCAAGCACGCCTGCGTGTGGAACGATGCCATCTGCGCCGCCTTCGACTGCTCGATCCGCGTCGCGCCCTTGCTCAGCGAGCTCGACGCCGAGGGCGCGGTGTTGCCCGGTCGTGCCGGCCGCTTCAGCGTCTGCGCGGGCGTTCACGCCTACCGCCTGCGCGGCGAGCTGGCAGAGCCCTTCGTGCTGGTCATCGGCATTCTCGCCGATGCCAACGGCGATGGCCGGATCGACTGGTGCGACGCCGCAGGTTGGGAGGGGGACCGGGTCTACGGCACCGACCTGCCGTACCGGGAGACCATCGTCTACAAATTGATGACCGATACCGGGCACGGCGGCACCGCGCTGAGCTTCGCCGACTGTCTCAGCGTGATCCGCCGCGTGCACGCAGTCTCCGGCGGCCTGCGACAGATCGTCTACCTCGTCGGGTGGCAGTACGCCGGCCACGACACCGGCTACCCCAGCTTCGATCAGGTCAACGCGGCGCTCGGCGGTGCCGCCGCGTTGCGACAGCTGATCGAAGACGCCGGCGCCTACAACTGTCTGGTCTCGTTGCACGCCAATGTCGACGACAGTTACGCCGGGCATCCGGGCCACGATCCGTGCATGCTCAGCGGCGAGCCCGGTCGCCGGCCCTTCGTCTGGCTCCATCGCGAGTCGACCGGGCGCCAGGAGTGTTTCAGCATCAGCCACACGCTGGATGTGGAGCGCGGCCGCTTCCAGCAGCGGATGGAGAAGCTGCTCGCCGCGGTGCCCGTGCGCGAGACGATCCACTTCGACGCCCACCGGCCCTACAACGAGGTCTGGACCGATGAGGGGGAACACATCAGCGCCGAATGCGAGGTCCAGCGGGGCATGGTGCCGATCCAGGCCTGGCTGCGCGCTCGCGGCCTGGACATGACCACCGAGGACGCCGACAGCGAGAAGCGGGGCCTGTATCGCTGGGTCTGGTTCTGGCCCAGCTGGCTGCACCCCTATCGCGTGGTCATGGTCCACGGGCGTCTGGCCGGGCGATGGTGGCACGGTCTGCAGAGCGAGGACATCCCCCGGCCCGAAGGGCAGGTGCTCGGGCAGTGCGTGGTCGCTTCCGAGATGCGCGTCGACAGCCATGCCGAGATCACCCGCAAATTCTACCTCAACTGGATGTACGCCCAGGTGCTCGGTCGGCGCAAGATGACCGGCTACCACATCGGCGACTGGCGCTTTGGCCTGCGTGCACAGTACGGCCCCGGCTGCTACGCCGCGGCCGGCTCGCATCATCCGCCGCAGCCGCTCCACGCCGAGCTCGACGGCATCCCGATCGCCCGGGGCACCGATCGCTTCCTGCCCTGGCGCGCGGATACGATCTACGCCTACAGTCTCGCTGGCGGCGACCAGGAATGGACCCTGCCGGCCGATTGGACCGGGGCCGCCATCGCTTGTGTCGCGCTGCACGAACACGGCGAGGAATCGGGGCCGGCACTCGAGCGCGACGGTCGCAGCCTGCGCTTCAGCGCTCCGGCCGGCGTCGCTATCCGCATCACCCGAGCCGCCACCGAGCAGGAGCTGGAACGATGATCGACAGCAACCCATGGGAGCTCCGCCTCGACGGCGCCGCGCACGACGATATCGGCTGGGTCCACACCCTGTTCGCGGTCGGCAACGGCACCCTGTGTCTGCGCGGCACGCTCCAGGAATTATCCGGCGGCGAATTGCCGGGCACCTACCACGCGGGCATCTACGACACCATCACCCACGTGCCCGAGCCGGTCCTGCGGCCGTCGCCGGCAGATGCCTATTACGCCTACAAGCTCGATTGCACCAAGACCTATCGCGAGCGCAGCTACATCAACCTGCCCGATCCGCTGCACGTCGACCTGGACATCGACGGCCAGGCGGTCGATTACGCCACCGGAACCGTGCACAGGCTCACGCGCACCCTCGATCTGCGGCGCGGCCTGTTCGTCTGTCAGGCGCTGTGGGCGGCCGGCGATGGCGCGCGCTACGATATCACCATGGAGCGGTTCTGCTCGCTCGCGGATCCGCACCGGGCGCACGTGCGCTACCGTATCACCGCGTGCGACCGCGCCGCCACCCTCACGCTGCGCAGCGGCATCGACGCCGCGGTGCACAACCTGCAGTACACCGACGAGCGGACCTTCGCCGTCGAGGGTGTCCATCCGCTCGATGCGGCCGGGGTGGCGATGGAGGTCCGCGGGGTCGACCTCGGCGCGCGGGTCGCGCTCGCGGTCCGGCACCGGTGTACCGGCCTCGGCGATGAGGCCTGGCACAGCGAGACCGAGGGTGAGCGCTGCCGTGTCACGGCCACGCTCCAGCTCGAGCCGGGTCGAACGATCACGTTCGACCGCAGCATCGCCGTGCGCGACGGCACGCGGGTGGCGGATCCACTCTCGAGCGTGTGCGCGGTGGGCTCGCTCGATTACGCCACCGCGCTCGCGGACCACGTCGCGGCGTGGCAGCAGATGTGGCAGGCCTGTGACGTGCAGATCGAGGGTCATACGGCCGATCAGGCACGGCTGCGTTTCTGTATCTATCAGCTGATCATCGCTGCTCCCCCCGATGCGGTTCAGAGCATCGGCGCCAAGGGTCTTACCGGCGAGGGCTACCGCGGGCTGTGCTTCTGGGATACCGACCTGTTCGTGGCGCCGGTGTTCTATCACTGCCTGCCCGGACAGGGGCGGCGCCACCTCGCCTTCCGTCACCGCACGCTGCCGCAAGCGCGGGAGAAGGCCGCCGGCTTCTTCGGTCTCGCCGGGGCGTGCTACCCCTGGGAGGTCGCGGTCTCCGGTCACGAGGAGTGCGAGGAATGGATCGCCTGGCCGTATCACGAGCTGCATGTCACCTGCGATGTCGCCCGTTCGGTGCTGTGGTATCACGAGCTCAGCGGTGACGACGGGTTCCTGCTCGACGCCGGTCTGGAGATCCTCGTCGCCACCACGCGATTCTGGGCGGCCAAGGCCGAACGCGATGAAGACGGTGTCTACCACATCCGCGATGTCGCCGGGCCCGACGAATCGCACTGTCGCAGCGACGACAACGCCTACACCAACAACCTCGTCGCCCACTGCGCGCGCGAGCTCGACCGCCTGCTCGACGCCTGCGCCGCGGCGCAGCCGCAGCGGGTCGGCTCCCTGCTCACAGATCTCGGTGTCGACGCGGCGGAACGCGAGGCCTGGCGTGCGCTCGCCGACGGCCTGGCCACCGGCTTCGATAGCGCCACCGGTCGCTACGAGCACTGCGCCGGTTATTACGCCTTGTCCGACGATCTTGGCGGAGTGATGGGCGGCAAGCAGGGCCAGGGCGGGGCCCACAGCGTGCCGCGATACGCCACTCAGGCGATCAATCAGCCCGATGTGCTGATGCTGCTCTACCTGCTCGGCGCACCGCGCGAGGTCCTGCAGGCCAACTGGGAATACTACGTTCCGCGCACCGTGGGCACCTCGTCGCTCGGCGCCGGGATCCTGGCGGTGATCGCCGCCCGTCTGGGCAAGGTCGATGCGTTCCTCGAGTATTACCGCCATGCCGCCGGTGTCGACGTGGACAACCCGATGGGCAACGCCGCCAAGGGCGTGCATCTGGCCAGCGCCGGTGCCGCCTGGCTCGCAGCGGTCCAGGGCGCGGCCGGGATCACTGTCGGGCGCGACGGCCTGCACATCTCACCCGCGCTGCCGTCTGACTGGTCCGCGATCAGCGGCCGGCTGCAGTGGCACGGCCGGGCGATCGGCTATCGCGTGGCCTGCGACACGATCACCCTCAGCGCTGATCCGGACAACGACGGCGCGGTACCGGTTTTCACCGGATCCGGGGTGCGTGAACTTGTCGCGGGCGAGCGCGCAGAAATGCGCCTCGGCTGAGGCCGCGCGGCGTGCGTGCCGGTCTTCAGCGCGGGCGCTGGCGCGAGCCATTGGCGCTCGTGCTGCGGGATCCACCGCCGCCGCCGCCGCCGCCGCGGCGAGCGCCCTGGCGCGAGCGGTTGGCGTTGCGCCGCTGATCGTTGCGCTGCCGCGGTTGCTGCGGCGGGCGCGGTTCCTCGTTGAGGTGGCTGCCGTGGAAGGGGTGGTCGGTGACCTCGTCGACGGGGTGGGCGATCAGGCGTTGGATCTTGTTCCAGCGCGGCTGTTCCTCGCTGTCGCAGAAGGCGATCGCAGCACCGCTGTTGCCCGCCCGCCCGGTGCGGCCGATGCGGTGGACGTAGGTCTCCGGTTCGTGCGGCAGCTCGAAATTGACGACGTGGGTGATGCCGTCGATGTCGATGCCGCGCGCGGCGATGTCGCTGGCCACAAGCACCCTGGCGCGGCCGGCCTTGAACGCGTCGAGCGCGCGGGTGCGGGCGTTCTGGGATTTGTTGCCGTGGATCGCCTCGGCGCTGATGGCAGCGCGGTTGAGCCGCTTGGCCACCCGATCGGCGCCGTGTTTGGTACGGGTGAACACCAGCGTCTGGCGCATGCCGCGGGTGTGCTTGAGCAGGTGTTCGAGCAGCGCGAGTTTGCGTGCGCGGCCGACGCGATAGAGCGACTGCTCCACCGTCGTCGCGGCCGAGGAGGTCGGCGTGACCGCGATGTGGACCGGATCGACCAGCAGGCCGTCGGCGAGTTCGCGGATCTCGGTCGGCACCGTCGCCGAGAAGCAGAAGGTCTGCCGTCGCTCGCGCAGGGCGGCGATGATGCGGCGCACGTCGTTGATGAAGCCCATGTCGAGCATGCGGTCGGCCTCGTCGAGCACGAAGTACTCGATCGCGCCGAGGTCGACGACGCCCTGCTGCATCAGGTCGAGCAGGCGTCCGGGGCAGGCGACGAGGATGTCGAGGCCACGGCGGATGGCGCGTTCCTGCGGTTGTTGACCGACACCGCCATAGACCACGGCGTGATCGAGCTGCAGCTGCGCACCGTAGGTGTTGATGCTCTCGCCGATCTGGGCCGCGAGCTCGCGCGTAGGGGTCAGGATCAGGCAGCGTGCGGGGCGTGCGCGCGTTCGCGTTGCGCCATCGGCGTCCAGATGTTGCAGGATCGGCAGCACGAAGGCGGCGGTCTTGCCGGTGCCGGTCTGTGCGCAACCGAAGATGTCGCGGCGTTCCAGGGCGGGCGGGACCGCCTGGGCCTGGATCGGAGTGGGGGTGGTGTAGCCGCTGGCGCGTACCGCACGCAGCAGGGGATCGGCGAGGCCGAGCTGGTCGAAGAGCATGGATTGTCCGGGTGGGCGCAGGGCCCGATGTCATACCCGGACAGCCGATTCCGAATACAGTTGGAAGCGATGCGCGGGGCGTGTCGAACGATCGACGGCTCGGCTGCGCGCGCTCAGGATGGCGAGCGACGCCAGCCGCGCCAGCACAAACTGCTCCGTGCTGATACGCGGGCCGCGGTTGCACAGGCGCGGTGCGGATCAGACGTCGAGATCGAAGTACCAGGCGATGTAGCACGTGCCGGCCACGATGATGCCCATGATGACCAGCCCCAGAACTTGTCCTTCCAGGTGATCAGGGGTTCTGGATCGGGCAGGTAGAGGAAGTCGTTGCCGCGATCGTCATCGCGGATCACTTCCTCTTCGACCAGTTCCCGGAATTCCGGTGCCCGGCCTCGCTCTGGCGGCAAGCCGCCGTGAGCGATCCGCGTGGCGGCAGGGCACGGGCTCGACCGGGAACCCCCGGCGAGCATGATCGTCCAAGTAGCAGCCCCTCAGCCCCAGCCGTGGACATGGTCCATACGCACGGAGATCTGTCATGCCGGATGGGACCTTCAAAGGTCGACGTCGAGCGTTTGAACGGCACGAATCGTGGACAGGAGGTCGGCCGACCGCGGACCGGTTTTCGCCGATGATGGGCCGTGGGCCCGGCGAAAACACGGCCGCAGGCCGCGAGGTCCGACCGAGGCCGTGGGGGTGTGCGCCGCAGGCGCGAGGGGGCAACGCCCCCTCTGAAGCGAGCGTCATGCCGAGCCTCATTTACGAACATGCCGCGAAAGCCCATCGTACCCGGTCAGCGGGGGCCGGGCGCGTGGACAGTCGACGGCTGGTGCCCGCCACGCGCGGAGCCGGTCGCTGCCGGCGAGGCGGGGCCGGTGCCGCGAATGCGGTGACGGTCGGCGCGGGTGACGGAATCCATGCACTGAAAGGACCTTCCATGTCGATCTTGCGTCTTGCCGTACTGAGCCTGGTGGCTGCCGGCCTCATCGCCTCGGAGGTGGTGCCGCCGCCCGGCCCCATGCCGCCGCCGACGATCAAACTACCACCCGAGGAGCAGCCGATCCGGCTGACCGAACTCGCGGTGGCGGTCACGGTATCGGGCCTCCAGGCCGAGACCGTGACCACCATGACCTTCCGCAACCCCAACAACCGGGTGCTCGCCGGCGAGCTGGAGTTTCCCCTGCCCGATGGGGCCACGGTCTGTGGCTATGCCCTCGATGTGAACGGGCGGATGGTCGACGGGGTGATCGTGCCCAAGGACAAGGGTCGGGTGGTGATGGAGACCGAGATGCGCCGCCAGGTCGACCCCGGTCTGGTCGAACACGTGCGGGGCAACCTCTTCCGCACCCGGGTCTATCCGATTCCGGCGCAGGGGACCCGGACCATCCGGGTGGTCCACGTCGCCGAACTCGCCCTGGCCGCAGACGGCGCCGCCTGCCATGTTCCGCTGCCGCGCACCGAACTGCCGCAGTTGAAGCTGCGGGTCGAGGTGAAGGCGGGAGGCGGCGAGCCGGAGCTGGGCGGCTTCGGCGACCTGGTATTGCAGGATTTCTCTCAGCGTTGGGTCGCGGAGGCGGAACTCGGCGCGGTGACCCCGGATGACGACCTCTACATCCGTCTGCCACGGCTGGGCTCTGAGCTGGTCACCCTCGAACACCATCATCGCGATGCCACCTTCGCCGCGATCAGTCACGCTCCCGACCTGCCGGAGCCACGCACCGCGTCGAAGCCGGCGCGGATCGCGGTGGCCTGGGATGCCTCGGGCAGTCGCGATCCGGAAGCGGTCGCCCGTGATCGGGCGGTGCTCGCGGCCCTGGTCGCGCGCGCGGGTTGCGGGGTCGACCTGCGGGTCTTCCGCAACGCGCCGGCTCCCTGGCAACACTTCGCGCCGGGCGCCGACGGCGCCCGGGCCCTGGCCGCGCATCTCGACGCGCTCGCCTACGATGGCGGCACCGATCTCGCCGCGCTCGATCTGCGCGGCGGCGCCCTGCCGGCCGCGGCCGCGTCGGTCGATCGCTGGATCCTGTTCACCGATGGCCTGCACACCCTGGGCGCGGGCCTGCCCGGGATCGGAGAGATGCCGGTCCACGTGGTCGCCAGCGGAAGCCGGCGCGATCGCGGGGTGCAGCGCTTCATCGCCGCGGCGACCGGCGGCCAACTGGTCGATGCGGCGCGCTCACCGGCGGAGGCGGTGGCGCAGAGCCTGCTCACCGTGCGACCTACCCTGCTGCGGGTCGAGGCGCCGGCTGGCGCGCTCGGCGACATCCAGCACCGGTTCGCTGTGGAGGCCGGCCGGGCCACGGTCTACGCCCGCGTGCTGGCCGACTGCGAGGCGACCCTGGTCTACGGCTACCCCGGTGGCGCGGTGGTCCTGCGGCACTCCGTACAGTTACGCCAGGCGGATGGCTCGATCGGTCGGGTGATCGGTCGCGCCTGGGCCGGGGCCAAGGTGGCCGAGCTCGCGGTATTCTCCGAGCGCAATGCCGACGAGATTCTCAGACTCGGCCGTCAGTACGGTCTGGTGACTCCCGGCACCTCGCTGATCGTACTCGAGAATCTGCGCCAGTACCTCGAGCACGAGATCGAGCCGCCGGTGTCCTGGCACTCGATGCGCGAGCGGTATCTCGCCGCGCTCAAGCAGCGGCGGCAACAGGAGGAAGCGCGGGTGACGGACAAGCTCGCCATCGTGCTCGACTGGTGGCGCGACCGGGCGGCCTGGTGGGAGCGCGACTTCCCGCATCACGCCGAAGTGAAGGTGGCGCAGGCCGATGACGATGGTACAGCCGTTCCGGTTGCAGGCGAACAAGAGGCGGCCGGACTGACGGCGGCTTTCGGCAGCCTCGCGCGCCGCCTCACCGGCACCGTTGTTGGCGCCCGGGAGAGCTCCGCACACGGCGGGTTTGTGCTGCCGGCCGATGCGCTCAGTGCGGACGCGACGCTCGAGGGCGAGGAATCGACGGCGAAGGCGGAGGTCATTGCTCCATCCACCGCCGCGTCCATCGCGATCCAGCCCTGGGATCCGGATACCCCTTACCTCGCCGCGCTGCGTGAAGCCCCGCCCACAGAGGTCTACCCGGCCTATCTCGCGCAGCGGGCGGAGCACGCGAGCAGCCCGGCGTTCTTCCTCGACTGCGCCGGCCCGATCCTCGCTCAGGACCGGGCCCTGGGTCTGCGGGTGCTCTCCAATCTCGCCGAACTCAAGATCGACGACCCGGCCCTGCTGCGGGTCTATGCCTGGCGTCTGGAGCAGGCCGGTGCGCTCGACCGGGCGATCGAACTGCTCGAGCGCGTGCGTCGCCTGCGCGCTGAGGACCCGCAGTCGCATCGCGATCTCGCCTTGCTGCTGGCGCGCCGCGGCGAGCAGGACGAGACGCTGGGCGATCTCACCCGCGCGGTGCGTCTGCTCTACGACGTGGTCGTCGGCGAATGGCAGCGCTTCGAGCAGATCGAGGTCATCGCGCTGATGGAGCTCAACCGCTACGTTGCCTTGGCGACCGAACTACCGGGCGGCGAGGCGGCCGATTTCGGCTACATCGACAGCCGGTTGCGCAAGCTGCTCGATTGCGATGTGCGCATCCTCCTGCGCTGGGACGCCGACAACACCGACATCGACCTGCACGTGATCGAACCCTCGGGCGAGGAAGCCTATTACGGCAACAACCGCACCACCATCGGCGGCCTGGTGTCGCGCGATTTCACCCAGGGCTACGGCCCTGAGGAATATCTGCTGCGCCGCGCGATGCCGGGGACCTACCGCATCCGCTGTCGGTACTTCGGTTCGAGCCAGCAGACCCTGGTCGGTCCGGCCACGGTCACCGCCACGGTGATCACCAATTTCGGTCGCCCCGACGAGCACCGCCGTGATCTCACCCTGCGTCTCGAAGATGTGAAGGAGACCGTGGACATCGGGGCGATCACCATCGGCGCCGGGGCCGCGTCGCCGGCGACCGGGGCGACCATCACCCGCGAGCGGCTCGGATCGCTGCACCGGGGCATGAGCCGGGCCGCGGTCGAAGCCGCGCTCGGGCCGAGCGAGCGCGTCGACGGCGACGGCCTGAGCGTGCTGGTCTACCGTCTCGCCGACGGGGTGAGCGTTCGTCTGGGCTTCGGCCCCGACCTGCTCTGGGCTCGCGAGATCCACGCCGGTGCCGAACGCGCGCTCCCGCTCGCCCCGGCGCCGGAAGCGGCAGACTGACCTCGACGCTCCCCCGCGCCCGTTCGTTGGCGGGCAGGGGGAGCGCACGATGCGTCGGGGTACCGGGCAGCTGATCCGAGAGCGGAATCACCGGTGACAAGGCCCTCAAAAAGCAAAAAGCGCCCGTCCGCAGCGTCTGGAGCCCAGCCAGGCATGGCTGGGCGACCGGTCGACAGAGGAGCGTTTTTCGGCGAAAATGGCCCGCAGGGCCGCCGAAAACGCCAGCGCAGCTGGCGAGCGACGACAGAGACGCGTGGGGGTACGCGGCGGACGCGAGGGGGCAGCGCCCCCTCTGATAGGAGCGTCACCGCTGCGCCGATCGTCGCTCGCGCGGGCGTCTACTCCAAGCGGAAGGTCCGGGCGATGTCCGTGAGCTCACCCAGATGCCGCCGCCGGCTCTCCCCTTCGAGCATGGACAGGGTGATGACGTAGGCCGAGCCGTCGCGCACGATGAGATAGGCGTCGTTGTCCAGATTCTTGTCGCCCATCTGCATGCTGTAGCGGATACGGTGGGCGTCGAGGCCGTTGAGGCGGCAGTTCTCGCGTTCGCTGACCGGCTGGCCGAAGGTCTGCTTGAGGTTCTGTGCGGTGAGATCGTAGTACTGCTCAGCCGATACCGAGCCGGGGAGATTCTCCAAGACCACGTTGAGGTTCTCGGCGAAGCCGTCGTCGGCCCCATTGGCCGGATTGACCAGGATGACATCGCAGCCCATGACCTTCGCTCGCCGCTCCCAGCCTGTGGGCGCTTCGATCCGGTAGCCTTGGCCGGCGAACTGCTTGCCGTCATAGGTGGTGGAATCCGTTGAATCGCCGCCACAGGCGACGAACAAGAGAGCGGTGAGCAGAACGATCGTGCGCGACATGGGATGGCTCCTCTGGATCATGTGGCGGCGGTGGATGGATCGGCAGTATATCCCGCCAATACGACTAGGGGAGTGGTTTCGGCGGTGAGCGGCGAGGCCCCTTCGGTCAGCTGCCGACGCGCCGCTGCCAGTGGTGGCTCAGTTCGCCCAGGGCCTCCGCTGCGGCTGTGTGGTCTCCGTCACGGGTGAACAGGCGGTCCTGCAGGCGGTCGAGTTCGCTGCCGAGAGCACTGCGTTCGGCCTCCTTCAGCGGGCCCTGGTGTTGGATGCGACGGAGGTAGCTCAGCCGCGCAGCGCTGGCCTCGGTCGCGGGCGGCCGCCAGTCCTGATCGGCCGCCGCGGCCGGCTGGCGTCGGCGAGCACGGATCAAGCCCAGCGCCAGGCCGGCCAGCACCACGGCTGCACCGGCGAGCCACCACCACCAGGCCGGCTTGCGTGTGGCGGGGCCGCGATCGAGTGCGATCACCGGCGTCGCTTCCACCACCTCGATGTCGGCGTAGCGGTGCAAGCTCGGTTCGAGTCCGGGTTCGCGGGGAGTGGGGAAGGCGAAGTGCGAGGGGTCGGCGTCCGGGTTGGGGCGGTAGCTGCGTCGCTGCATGCGTTCGAGTCCGGCGCGGATCTGCTGGCCATCGCAGTCGATCTCGGTGAGGCCGTAGCGGACATCCTCGGTGGCGTCTGCCTGCCAACCGCCGGCGGCCGGGGCGAGCACGGCGTCGGTGGACGGGATCAGCCCGTCACCGGTGAAGGTGATCTCGAGCAGCAGACGATCGTCGGCCTGCTCGCGCGCGTCGAGCACCAGCTCGCACGCGAGGTTGTCGCTCCCGGTCACCGGATCGCGCTCGCGTGCGTCGATCAGCAGCGGCTCGCTGGCCCGTGGGAAGCTGATGGTCGCACCCCGGTCCTGGAAATCGAGGTCCTTGCGCAGGCTCGGCAGCGTGTCGACCGCCGGGTCGTTGGCCCGGAGCAGGACGCAGGCCAGCGGCAGCTCGCGCCAGGCGGTGTCGGGCAGGATCCGCAACGGCACCTGCTGCTCGTGGACGCGGCAGTCGACGATGGTGAAGTCCTCGCCGAGAGTCGTGCGGATGTGGTCCTCGAGATCGCTGCGGTAGTCGACCGGTTCGCCGGTGCCGGTGTAGACCTGATCCTTGAGGTGGATGCGCAGGTCGTCGGTCTCGCGCATGACCGGGGCGGTCGCCTGGAGCGCGACGTGGAGCAGGAAGGGTTCGGTGCCGACGCCGGAGGGACCATCGATCCGGGTCACGAAGCGGATCTCGGCGAGCAGTTCGCGGTAGCGATCCAGGTCCGCATCGATCCAGGCACTGCGTGCGTGCTCGCCGGTGATCGTGCGCGCGGCTTCGAGATAGGTGACGAGGCGGTGCCCGGGGACCTGGCTGCGCCCCTGCCGGATCGCCTGTGCGAAGGCGTCGCGATGGGCTTGTGCGCGCTCGGATCCGAGCGCGTCGAGCTGTGCGTTGATCTGTGCGAGCTGGTCTTCATCGGCGGCGCCCTGCCGGGTGAGGTAGGAGACGTCGGACGCGCCGAGGGTGAGGCTGAACCAGTCGACGAACAGGCTCGGGTCGGCCTCGGTGGTGGCAGCGGCATCGAGGTGGTCCTGATAGCGTTCCGCGGCGCGCGCCATCGCGCTGAACGAGGCTTCACGTAGCGTGGTATAGGCCTCGAGCGGCGCCTCCTGGCCGTAGCGGAATTCCGCGTGATCGAACAAGACCATTGCGCGCGCGCGGTGCAGCAGCCGGTGGTCGGTCTGCACCAGCGCCTCGTCGAGCAGGCCGGTGACGAGGTCGTAGCCGCGTTCGACCTCGGCCGCGATCGCCGCGTTGTCGCGCTTGGTGCCGGCTTGTTGCTGCACCGGCGGCTGACGCCATTGTCTGGCCAGGCGCTGGCGCATCGCCCCGGCGAGCTGGGCGAGGGTGGCCGGCGCGATGAGATCGATCGGTCCGAACACCGCCGCGATGTCTTCGCGGCGGTAGACTTCGGCCGGCGAATGCGCGGCGGCGAAGGCCCGCACCACGGTGGTGCCCTCGAGCCCGTCGCCGACCTCGCGTCTGAGCGCCGCCACCAGCCCGCTGAGCTCTTCGAGCGCGAGCACCTGGCGCGCACGGGTGGTGGGGAAGGCGTTGATCGAGTTGCTGCGCCAATGGTAGGGATGGTGGCCGTACGACTGGTGCGCGTCGCTGTCGCGCAGGTCGGTCCACACGTGGACCAGGCGATTGGCGAGCTCGATCGCGGTCTCGACGTCGATCGGATACAGCTGCGTGATCAGCGGCAGCGCGGCCGCGGTATCGCCTTCGCCGACCGCCAGCCGACAGACCGATTCGCCGACGCGCTCGGCGATCGCGCCATCGAGCAGGCTGCGCCAGGCCGGGCCGGGGGCCACCACACGGATCGCGGCGAGGTCGATCGGTTGGCGCGTGTTGCCGCCGGGCGGATTGTCGGCGAACTGCAGGCTGTATCGTGCCTCTTCGAGCCACACCAGTGCGAGCAGGTTGAGCGGATCGCGCCAGGGCTGGGGGTCGCTCAGGTGTTCGAGCAACAGGGAGCTGCGCCGGGCGATGGACGCGAGCAGTTCGTGTCGCTGCGGGGGCGGGCCCTTGCTCTGGGCGAGCGCCTGATGTCTGGCGGTGGTGGCGGCGAACAGAGCCAGCAGCAGCGGGTCGGCCTGGGCCTCAGCGAGGCTGGCGGCAGCGCGGCGTGCGAACCAGGCCTCGCCAAAACGCTTGCGGCCGTGGCGCAGCAGCTCGTCGGCGCGATGGGCGGCGCGGAAGAACAACCCGGCATCGCAGTCCGGGTGTTCGAGGATGATCCGGGTCAGGCGCCAGGCCTGGTCCAAGGCGGTGGCGTCGCCCTCGGCGGCGTGGCGCGCGGTGTGATAGCGGGCGTGCAGGTCGAGGTCCGCCAACGCGCCAGCGGCCTCGGCCCGGTCGCGGTCGGGCAGGAAGGCGCCGGCTTCGAGCACCCGCCCGGCCTCGAGCAACAGTCGGGCGGCGTGGGCGCGGCCGGCCGGCTCATCGCCGCCGAAGCGGCCGATGCCGGTGCGCAGGTCGGCCATCATCGCACGGCTGCTGCCGATCTGCTCCAAACCCTGCCTGAGCAGGCCGGCGAGCACGGGGTACAGCGGCGCGGGGAGTTCGTCGGTCGGGGCCATGTCGGCCAGCAGCCACACTGCGCGCGGGAGCAGGACGCCGGAGCCGAGCTGGCCGAGCAACACGGGGTAGACGCGTTGCGCGCGCTCCTGCGGCATCGCCGCGAAGGCAGCCGCGAGCCCGGCCCAGTCGCCGCAGCGCACCAACAGCTGGAGCTCGCGCGCCTCGTGACGGATGGCGGCAGCCTCGGGGTCGTCGTCGTTCTGGTCCGTGGCCTCATCGACCGGATCGCGGCCGAGGCGGCGCACGGCCATCGCCGTGAGTACCGCGGCGGGTTCGCGGCCGCAGTCGAGCTTGTCGATGATCTTCGCCAGGCTGCTTCCGTCGTCCTCGTCCTGGCCATCGTCGCCCTGGTCATCGACATCAGGCGACGGGTCCTGCGCGTCATGCGGGTCGTCGGTCAGAAGCTCTTCGACCGGCAGGTCGATGTCGATGACCTCCGCGGCGCCCATCGGCAGGATGGCGAGAAGCAGGGCCAGAAGGCGTAGGACAGGGCAAGGCATCGTTGGGCTCCTCGTCTTCAATGGCCGCCGCCACCGCGTTGGTTGCTGCCGGCCTGATCGCCGCCAGGGCGTAGTTCTTCGCGCAGTTCGCGCTCCTGCTGTTGTTCTTCATCCGATTTCTTCTTGCGTGATTGTTTACGGTTGCGGCTGCGGCGCTGCTCCTTGCGCCGCTTGGCGATGTTCTGGCAATTGCCGCATTTCTGCGGCAACGGCAGCGCGCGCAGCTCGTCGTCGCTGAGCAGCTGCATCCGGATCACCTGCTCGAGATCGCGCGCGTGTTCCTGCGCGCGCTCCGCAGCACCGCGGTCGGCGGCGGATTCGGTGAGCAGGCGCAGGTGTTGGCGGGCGCGGTGGTTCTCGGCCAGCCAGCTCTTCTCATCGGCGCCGGCAAGGCGCAGACGCCAGGCGGTATGGTGGTGCGCGATGGCGGTGGCCGCGCGTACCGCGTCGCGTAGTTGTCGGGGCAGGCGCTGGTCGTCGGCGGTTGCGGTCTGGAGCTGATCGAGTGCGGCGAGCCCGTCGAGCAGGCCGGTATCGCTCTGGGCCAGACGCTGCGCGTGCGCCAGCTGCACTCGGGTGCGCAATACGGGGTCGGCCTCCGGGCCGAGTCGCGCGAGCGCGGCGCTGAGTTGCTCGCAGGCCACGGCGTCGTCGGTCGTCCGCTCGGCCGCGGCGAGCAGCGGCGCGGCGGCATCGCGACGGACGTAGCGCTGGCCGGGGCCGTGATGCCAGGCGAGCACGCCGATCGGCAGCAGCAGCCAGGCGAGAATCGACAGGCGGCGGAGCCAGGGCCTCATCGCAGCGTCTCCCTATCGCTCAGCAGGCGCCAGACCTGGCCGCCAGCCGATCCGGCGCGGGCCCGCCGCAGCCGGGCCGGCCAGGGGCTGCCCGCAAGGCGCAGCAGCACCGGCACGCCGGCGAGCACCGTCGCGCCGAGGGCGATCGCGAGCAGGGCGAAGGCGGTGCGGTCGGGGCCGGGGGTGGGCAGGTCGCGGCCGGCGCCGAGGCCGTGGCAGGCATCCTCTGGCAGCCAGGCGCGGGTGCCGTCGATGTAGTCGCCGCCGAGGCCGTGGGCGAGCCGGCGCAGGCTGCGGTGGTACTGGCGTGCGGCGAAGCCGTCGATCGCGCGCGCGCGGCGGGTATCGCCGAGGCCGATGATCAGCACCTGGTCGATCGCTGCGGGCAGGCGGGGGGCGGCGAGTTCGGGCTGGCCGTCGCTGAGCAGGAGCAGCGTGGTGCTGCCGGGTGGCCAGGGCCTGGCGAGTTCGCCGGCCAGTTCGAGCGCGGGGCGCAGGTCGGTGGGTCCGGCGCTGAAGGCGTAGTGCAGCGGGAGGTCGGCGAGGACGTTGTCGATCACCCGGCGGTCGCGCGTACTCTGCAGCACCGGCAGTGCGTCGGTCCAGGCCGCGATCAGGCTCACCCGCAGGTTCTGCAAGCCGACGCGGTCGAGCAGGCGCTGCAGCATCGCCCGTGCCCGCTGGGCGCGGGTGGTCTCACCACCGATCCCGGCGTCGGCGATCTCCATGCTCGGACTGACGTCGAGGATCGCCAAGAGGTGGCGGTCGCCGCGCGGTCGCTCGGCGGCCCACCAGTTCTCTTCCCCGACGGCGCCGGCAGTGGCGAGCACGCCCAGCCCCCAGGCGAGCGCGGCGGCGGCGATGACCCGCAGCGGTGCGTGCACCGCGACCCAGCGCCGGGGACGTGCCCCCGGCCCGTGGACCAGCACCGCCGCACGGCGGCAGCGGCGCGCGTGCAACCATTCGCCGCCGGCGATGAGCGCGGCGGTGAAGCAGGCGAGCAACACGGGCAGGTCTACCATGGCACCCACCGCAGGCCGAAGGAGGTGGCGCAGTGCAGCGCGAGCAACGCCAGGCCGATGTGGGCGAAGGGGCGGCGCACCGGCACCGGGTCGCCGCGGCCGTAGGTCACCGGGACGCCCTGCATGCGATCGATGGTGGCGAACACCGCGTCGAGGGCCTGGGTGTCGTCGGCCGCGGCGACCGTGCCGCCGGTGGGGCCAGCGAGGTCGTGCAGTTGTTGCGGCGCGAGCCCGTCGCCGATGTGCACCGCGTGCAGCACGATCCCCTCTGCGGCGAGTTCGCGGCCGAGGGTGGTCCCCGCTTCGCCGGCGATGTCGTAGCTCATGCCGTCGGAAAGCAGGATCAGGAGGCGGTCGCCCTGGGCATGGCGCCCCAGCCGCAGCGCAGCGCTGCGCACCCCGCGGGCGATCTCGGTGCCGCCGAAGTGGCCCGGCAGCTTGCCCGGGCGCAGGAAGGGGGTGCCGAGGCGGATGACCGCGGTCTCGGCGGTCAGAGGGGTCCAGTTGAGCACCGCGTTGCCGAAGATGGTCAGGCCGAAGGCGTCGCCGGCACGGCGGGTGGTGAAGGCGTCGATCGCCGCCATCGCCGCGGTGTAGCGGGTTTCGCCGCCGGGGAAGGTCGCGGTCATCGAGCCGGAGACATCGAGTACGATCTGGATGTTGGTCAGCACGCGGCGGCGTTCCTCCGCGCCGGGGCGGCGCGGTCCGGCGAGCAGGAGGATGGCGACCGCCAGTAGCAGCGGCGGCAGGGCATCGGCGAGTCCGAGCAGCGTGCGCAGCACCCGGCGGCGACCGGGGCTGGCGTGATCGACCGGCAGGGCGACCGGTGGCGCCGGTCGCCGGATGCGCCACACCAGCAGCAGCAACGGTATGGCGAGCAGGGTGAGCAGCAGCGGGTGCGCGAAGCCGATCGCGTTCATGCGCTCATCTCCGCATCGAGCGCGCGCTCGGCGCGGCGGGCGGCGTCGAGTGCGTCGGTGTCGTTGTTCGCGGCGTAGAGCGCTGCGGCCAGCCGGGCATAGAGCGCTCCGAGGCGCGGGTCGGCGCGGATGGCGGCGAGTGCGTGCGCCGGGTCGGCCCCGCCGAGAGCGAGGCAGTCGGCGAGCTCGTCGCGGATCAGGCGGTCGACGCGGGCCCAGTCGGCCGGGGCCGCGGCCGGGTCGGCAGCGAGCTCCGCGAGCAGGCGGCGCAGTCGCGTTCGCACGTCCTCGCTCGCGGGCGGCGGCGCGGCCGGGCGGCGGCGGCGCAGCGCGCGGACGAGCACCAGGCCGAGCGGCAACGCCAGCCAGAGGACGGCGAGCAGGTGCAGCAGGCGGTGGTAGCCGCCGAGCCGTGGCAGCGGGCCGGGGTCCACGCCGGCGAGCGCTCCGGGTGCGGCCTCCGGAGCGAGCTGAGCGTGGGTCAGCACCATCAGTGGCGGCAGGTCGCTCGTGCTCCCGTCGGTGGTGCACAGGAGTTCGCCGAGGTCGTGGCGCCCGGGCCGCAGGGCGATGAAGCGCAGGTCGAGGCGTTCGCGTCCGGCGCCCAGAGGGGTACGCGCGGCGATGCGCAGCAGACGTTCCGCGCGATGGTCGACGCCGGTGACGGTCAGCCCGGCGGGCAGGTCGGCGAGCACGCGCGCTTCGAGGCCGACCGCGACCCGGGCCCGGACCTCGGCACCGGAGATGACACCGACGAACAGGACGAGCAGCAGTGCGCGGGGTGTGGGCATCAGCGGGCTCTGCGCAGCAGTCCGCCGCGGTCGGTGAGGAAGCGGATCAGCGGCGCGACCACCGGGCGGTCGGTGCGCAACAGCAGGTGGTCGATGCCCGCCGCGCGCAAGGCGTGCGTGGGATCGGCCGCGGTCGCGCCAGCGAGCCAGGGCCGACGCAGCGAGAACAAGGCGCGCCGCTGCGTCTCGGCCTCTTCGCCGCGGACGAAGCCACCGCCGAGACCGAGTGCGGCCGGGTCCTGCAGCTGGAGCACCACCAGATCGTGGCGCAGGTGGACCCGGCGCAGCGCGTCGACCGCGCCGGGTTCGTGCAGATCGCTGAGCACCACCACCAGGCTGCGCTCGCGCATCATCGCCGGCAGCGCGTCGAGGCGTTCGACCAGCGCGGTGGTTTCGCTCAGCGCGTGATCGTGCAGCCGGGCCAGGGCCACCAGCAGGCGTTCGCGCGCGGTGCTCGGGGCCGCGCGCACCAGCCGGCTGCCGAGCGAGACCAGGCCCACCGGGCTGCCGCGCATCTGGCATGAGCGCCCCAGGGCTCCGGCCAGGACCAGCGCCAGCTCGATCTTGGCCACCCCGGTGCTGGTCAGCTGCATCGAGGCCGAGGTGTCGACCAGCAGCCACACCGGCAGCCGCTTGAGCGCCTCGTATTCCTTGATGTGGGGGCGTGCGGTGCGCGCGGTCACGCGCCAGTCCATCGCTCGCACCGGATCGCCGGGCTGATAGCAGCGGCTCTGGGCGTACTCGATGCCGCTGCCGTGGTAGGGCGAGGGGTCGAGGCCGTGGACCAGCGCGGTGGCGAGGCGGCGTACGGCGAGATCGAAGGCCCGGCGTTCGGCCCGGCGCAGCTCGCGACGCGGATCGGCGCTCTCGGCTACGACCGGCATCAGCCCAACCGGCTCCGGATGTCGTCGAGTACGCAGGCGGCGTCCGCGCCCTCGGCCAGGGCCTCGTAGCTCGGGCGCAGGCGGTGGAGCAGGACGTCGGCGGCCAGGGCGTGAAGGTCCTCGGGCAGGACATGGTCGCGGTCGTGGAGGAAGGCCCGCGCCCGGGACGCGGTGGCCAGAGCGATGCTCGCGCGCGGGCTGGCGCCGAGCTCGAGGCGTGGATCCTCGCGCGTGGCCCGGACCAGCGCGAGGCAGTGCTCCTGGAACACGGGGCTGACATGCACCGTCTGGACCGCGGCCATCGCCTCGCTCAGCGCTGCGCGTGGGAGGGGGTCCTCGGCGTCGATCAGATCGAAGGCGGTCTGTGGCACCGCGCCGCCGTCGCGGCGGTTGAGCCCGAGACCGAGCGTGCGCCGCAGCACCTCGGCCTCCTCGGTCGCGCTGGGATAACAGAGGCGATGGCAGAGCAGGAAGCGGTCGAGCTGGGCCTCGGGCAGATCGAAGGTGCCCGCCTGTTCGACCGGGTTCTGCGTAGCGATGACCAGGAAGGGCGTGGGCAGCGGGTGTGGCTCGCCGGCGAGGGTTACCACCCGTTCCTGCATCGCCTCGAGCAGGGCCGACTGCACCTTGGGCGAAGCGCGGTTGATCTCGTCGGCCAACAACAGGTTGGTGAAGATCGGACCGCGTTCGACGCGCATGCAGCCGCGGGCCTGGTCGAGGATCTCGCCGCCGAGGATGTCGCCGGGCAGCAGATCGATGGTGAACTGGACCCGGGCGAAGTGCAGGTCGATGCTGCGCGCGACGGCGTTGACCAGCAGGGTCTTGGCCAGGCCGGGGTAGCCCTGCAGCAGCAGGTGCCCGCCGGTGAGCAGGCTGATGAGGATGCGTTCGACCACCGCCTCCTGGCCGACGACGACTCGCGCAACCTGTTCGCGGATGGTGGATGCGAATCCGGCGACCGGCGTCGCGAGCTGTTGTGTCATGTCGTCTCCTGCCGCCATGGTTGGCGGGCCGACCGGTCTGGTTTCACGTGATCCATGATCCGCGGAACTGCCCCGCGGCGAACACTACCAACACGGTACGCAGTTGCATAGCTGAAGGTTCGCGCGGATCGGTGCAACGGGCGAGCGGTGTGCCACGCGCGTGTCACCGCGGCAGGGCGTCGGGCCCGAGGACGGCGGGTCGCGCAGCGCCTCAGGCGTAGCTGTGTAGAATGCTGCCGAGTGTCGCCATGGTGTGCAGCATGGTCGATCTGGTGCAGACCATCGCCGCGATCGGCGGAGCCTGCTGCCCGGATGACTGGGATGGCAGCGACATGCTCTCCTGGTTGGATGACGCGCAGCATCCGTGGAAGGACTGCGCCCTGAGCGATTATTACGGGCACAACATCTGTTCGGGCATGACCATGTATCGCGCAGGACGTTACAAATACATCTACCATGCGCGCGCCGACGCCACGCACGGACCCGAGCGCGAGCTCTACGATCTGACCACCGATCCGCAGGAACAGCAGGACCTCGCTGACGAGCCGCAGCACGCCCAGCGCGTGGCGCAGCTGCACGCCGCGCTGTGCGCCGAGCTGGGGGAGGATCCGGAGGCGATCGAACAACGCTGTCGCGCCGAGCTCGCCGCCGGCTGTGCAGACCTCGGGCCGGTGGGCGATTGCGGTAGCGAGCGCATCAGCTGCGGCGGTGGCTTGCTACGCGTACGCTGAGCGGCGTGCGGCGCAGGGGCCCCGCAGCGTCACGGATCCGTGCTTACCAGGCCACGCCGAAGCTCAAGCCGTAATGGAAGCCCGACAGGGAGCAGTTCGCCTCCATCTCGCCGTCGACGAACTGTGTGCCGCCGCGCGCGAAACTGGCGTCTGCGAAGTCGGCTTCGCTTTCGCCGTCGAGATAGCCGACCACGACGCCGAGATCGAAATGATTCCAGGTCCCGTAGGCCCCGGCAAGAAGTTCTAGCGCGTAGTACTCGCCGCTTAGCGATTCGATGCTGTCATCCAGCGTGCCATCGTGGATGTGGATCGTGCTCTCGCCACGACAGGCGCGGCAGCCGAGCGTGATCCGGGCCCATGGCGCAGGGCGGAAATGGCCGCCGCCGAAGGCCGTGAGGCCCTGGCTCTGCATGAAGTCGTGATCCGCCTGATCACCGGCATCCTGATCCTCGTCACCGAAGGCATCGTGGAGGAAGACTCCGCCGCCGACCTGCCAGCCCCATTGCGGGTGGGGGCGGAACCTGCGTTCGAGCAGCAGTGCGTAATGCCGGGACCAGGGGTCGCTCCAGGAGCGCGAGGCGCTGCCCGCATTGGCGAACGCGTATTCGCTCGTCTCGATGCCCGGGCCAAAACCCATCTCTATGCGGGCGCTCCACGGATTCTCCCCATTTGGATCGCCCTGCTTTGTGGTCTCGCTGCCGATCCAGGCGGGACCCATGGCGGGACCGAGGTTGACACCCATGCTCATCATGACCTGTGCGCCGTGGTGATGGTAGGTCGCATCGAGATCGCCGGTCGCGATCGCCGCGCCATCACGGGCGAAGGTCACATCATCAAAGGAGACGCGGGCCATGGAGGCGCCGTAGGTCGCGACCAACCCCAGCTCCACGCGTAGCAATTGGAGGTATGCGCCGCCGACGGCGGCGAGGCCGGCGTAGTAGCCGTCGGAGGACTCGACCTCGTCGTCGGTGAGCTGCTGGTCGTAGGATCCGATGGCGGTCCCGCCGTACAGGCGCAGGCCGAGGTCGCAGCGCAACCAGGCCTTGGGGTGGTAGACCAGTCCGCCGACCAGTACGGCCCCATGGGCGACGAGGTAGTCGTCATCCACGTCGCCGGCCAGTTCGCCGCTGCAGCCGTTGATGAAATAACCGCCGCCGAGATGCCAGCCCCATCTCCGGTCGGCCCGGAAATGGCGATCGATCAGCACATGAACGGAGCTGGCTATCGTATCTCTGTAATCCTGATCGACGGAGCCGTCGCCGCCTGGATCATACTCGGTGGTCAAGTCGCCATCGCCGAAGCCCAGTTCAGCGCGCAGAGTCCATGGATGGCGCCCGGCGCTAAGCAGCACCTGCCCTCGCGGTGGCGCCGCGTCGTCGGCAGCCACGGCCGTGGCGGGGAGGCCCAGCGTAGCGCTCAACAGGATGGCGAGCGGTCGGGACATGTTCACTCCTGCATCGGATCGGGATGATCAATGATGCGGCCGCGAGGTGTCTGGCAATGCTGGGCCTGGGACTACCGCGCACGTCTGCCACACACCACTACCGGGCCCTGGCCAGGCCGCAGGGCCGCTCAAAGCTCGCCCTCGGAGCGCCGATCACCAGGTCGGCATGCCTTGCGTCGGCTCCACCTGCGTCCAACCGCCCGGCTTTCTTTGGTGTTTGGGCCATAGTGACGCAGGTGGAGGCGAGGCATGGCCCTCATTTGCGAGCTTTGAGTCGCCCTGGGCCAGGCCGCAGCCCTCCGGTTGACCGCTGCCGTTGGGCATCGACACTGCCTGCCATGCGCAGCCTGCTCAAGGAACTCGCCCGGATGGCCGGGAAGATCGCTCTCGACCACTTCCGGCACACCGGGATGGCCACCTATACCAGCAAGGGGCGCAACGATTACGTGACCCATGTCGACCGGCGGGTCGAGGACGCGGTGGTCTCGCGCATCCGGGCCAACCATCCCGATCACCGGATCCTGGCCGAAGAGGGCTCCGCCGACCGCGGCGCAGCCATCATCGGGCCGAGCTGGATCATCGACCCGATCGACGGCACGACCAACTTCATCCGCGGCATCCCCGGTTGGGCGATCTCGATCTGCTTCTGCGACGACCACGCCCGGCCGCGGATGGGCGTGATCTACGACCCGGTACGCGACGAGATGTTCCTCGGCGAGCGCCACGCCGGGGTCACCCTCAATGGCGAGCGGGTCGAGGTCTCGGGCTGCACCCGGCTCTCCGACGCGCTCATCGCCCAGGCGCTGCCGTTCAAGAATCTCGGTCCGCTCGACGAGATCATCGCCATCTTCCGCTCCTTGCAGCCGCAGTGCAACGATATGCGCCGCAGCGGATCGGCGGCCCTGGATCTGGCCTACACCGCCGTCGGGCGCTACGACGCCTACTGGGAACTGGGTATCCATCCCTGGGACATCGCCGCGGGCGCGTTGATGGTCGACTGCGCCGGGGGGGTGGCCACCGATCTGCGCGGCGCGACCAACGATCTGCCGCGCCAGCGCAGCATGGTCGCTGCGGCCTCGGCACCCTTGCACGCAGCGTTGATGCACGAGGTCGGTGCACTGGCCCACTGGCTGGACCGGCCGCCGTATACCGGCTACGACCCCGACGCGTCGGCCGGCAGCTGAGCGCTGCCATGCCGATGCGACACGCCTGCGTCGCGTTGTTCCCTGGTGCAACGAAGGTGCGATGCTGATCGCTCTGCCGCTCGGCGTACCCGACCGTCACGGCCGCAGTCCGGCGATTGCGCCGGTGAGCTGGCTGGTGCTCGCCCTGGTGGGCGGCGTGTACGCGATCGAGGCAGCCACGCCGTTGGTCCCCGACGCCTGGTGGTGGTGGTGGGAGGACCTGCTGGCCGCGTTGGCGCGCTGGCCCTTGGCCAGCAGCGCGGGCGGGCACGACTTCTCGGCGCTGCAGATGTGGTCGCACGCCGCGATCCACCGCGATCCGGCGGGCCTGATCCTGATGCTTGGCGGCTGGTGGGTCCTGGCACCGGCGGTCGAACGGCGCCTCGGCAGCCTGGTGTTCCTGGTCTACCTGGCGGTGGTGGTGCCGCTGGGGGTCAGCGTCCACCTGCTGGTCGGCCAGCCGGTGCCGCCCTTCGGTCTCGGCGCGGTGCTGGCGGGTCTGATCGGCGCGACATATGGCGCTCGCGATGGCCTGCGGCTGCGGTGGTTCGCAGCATGGTGGCTCGGTCTGCGTGTGGGCTGCGGGGTGGTGGCCCACCGCCTGCGCTGGTTCGCCGTGTCGCTGGTCGCGCTCATGCTGCTGCATCTGGCCTGGCTGGTGTTGCTGGCGTCGCCGACCCCCGGCACTGCGGGGATCGGCCCCGGCTTCCTCGTCGCGCACGCGATCCAGCTCGTGGTGGTGGGCAGCGGCGGCTACGTCATCGCCCAGGCTCTGGCCCAGCTGCGCGATCGCTATCTGCCCCCCGGCGACGCCGCCGCAGCGGCGCTGGTGGCCGGGGAGCGTGATATCGACGAGTATGTGCCCCTGCGCGCTGCCGGCCTGCGGTTTTCGCTCGAGGACCTGCATCAGCTCGCCGCCCGCTGCATGCGGGAGAACCGGCCGGAGGTGGCCCGCGCGCTGTTGGCCGAGTTCCAGGCGCGCGACCCCGGCGATCCGGCGGCGCTGCAGCTCGGTCGCTGGTTGCGCGCCACCGGCCGCGGTCAGGATGAGGCGCGATGAAGCGGCTCTACTACGCGGGACCCCTGTTCACCGACGCCGAGCGCGTGTGGAACGAAGCCAACGCTGAACGGCTGCGCGCCGCGCTGCCGCAGACGGAGTTGCTGGTGCCCCAGGAGTTCTGCGCCGTCCACGACGCGACCGAGCCCGGTGGAGCGGTCGACCGTGCGGCGATCTTCGCCTCCTGCCGTGATCATCTGATGTCGGCCGACGCGGTCCTGGCGGTCCTCGATGGCGCAGACAGCGACTCGGGTACCGCGTGGGAGATGGGCTTCGCCCACGCTCGCGGCACGCCGATCGTCGGTCTGCGTACCGATTGGCGGCCGGCCGAAGACGTGGTCGCCAACGCCATGCTCAGCCGCAGTTGCCACGTCGTCTGCGCCACGCTCGACGAGGCGGTGGCGGCGTTGCGCCCACTTGCCGCCGCCACTGCCTGATCGGCGGCGGCCGTCCCCCGGGAGTCATCCATGGAAGCCGCCACCCCATCGCTGCAGCATCACGTCGACGAACTCTGTGAGCGCGCCCGCCCTGCCGGCCGGGCGGTGGCCGCGCTGAGCGACCAGCAACGACGCGACGCGCTCGAAGCCGCAGCCGAGGCTCTGGAGCACGATCTGGCGGCGATCCTCGAGGCCAACGCCACCGATCTCGTCGCCGCCGACGCCAACGGCCTGTCCAAGGCGATGATCGACCGCCTCGCGCTCGACGCCGGGCGTCTGGAAGGCGTGATCGCCGACCTGCGCAACGTCAAGGACCAGCCGGACCCGGTGGGCCGGGTGCTCGAGGAACGGACCGTGGCCCAAGGGCTGCGTCTGCAGAAGGTCAGCGTGCCGATCGGCGTGATCTGCATCATCTTCGAGAGCCGGCCCAACGTGACCGTCGATACCGCGGCGCTGTGCCTGCGCTCGGGTAACGCCTGTATCCTGCGTGGCGGCAAGGAGGCACTGCATACCAACCGCGCGCTCGCTGCGGCCTTCCGCCGTGGTCTCGAGGCCGCTGGCGTGCCGGTCGATGCGGTCCAGCTGGTCATGGAGCAGGATCGCGCCCTGCTGCCGCTGCTGCTCGCGCGCGACGAGGCCATCGACCTGGTGGTGCCGCGCGGGGGTGAGGGCCTGATCCGCGCGGTCGTCGAGATGTCGCGCATTCCGGTGGTCAAGCACGACAAGGGCGTGTGCAGCCTCTACGTCCACGCCGACGCGGACTTCGACATGGCCCTGGAGCTGGCGGTCAACGCCAAGTGCCAGCGCCCGGGGGTCTGCAACGCGATCGAGAACCTGCTGGTCGACCGCGCCATCGCCGCGTCCTTCCTGCCCAGGCTCGCGGCGGTGATGGGAGAGCAGGGGGTCGAGTTGCGGGCCGACCACGCGGCCCGGGAGCACATCCCCGAGGCGGTGAGCGCCACCGATGCCGACTGGGACACCGAGTATCTCGACCTGATCCTGGCCGTGGCGGTGGTCGACGATCTCGAGGCGGCGATCGCTTTCACCAACACGCACAGCAGCGGTCACAGCGATGCGATCGTGACGGCAAACACGGTGGCGGCGCAGACGTACCTGCAGCAGGTCGATGCATCGTCGGTCTACCACAACGCCAGCACCCGCTTCACCGACGGGGCGCAATTCGGCCTCGGGGCCGAGGTCGGCATCAGCACCAACCGTCTGCATGCCCGCGGTCCGATGGGAGCCGAAAACCTATGTACCTACAAGTTCATTGTATACGGTGAAGGGCAGGCGCGTTACTGACGTCCATCAACCAGGGGGCATCATGCAGTACCGCATGTCTATCGGGTTCCTGATGCTCTGGGCGATCGTGGCCGGCGGCTGTGGTGGCTCTGGTGGCGGGAACGATGGCGACTCCACGAGCAAGCCTCCTCCCCCGAGCGGCAACGCCGATAGCCCGGTGGTTCTCGCGGGCACGGTGTTCTACGAACGCCCGCCGGTGACCGCCGCCAATGGACTCGACTACGGCGGAACCCTGTCGCTGCCGGTGCGCGAGGCGCCCTACGAGATCCGCAGCGCCGCCGGCGACGTGCTGGTGAGCGGCAACCTGGGCTCAGCCGGCGGCTTCAGCGTCGATCTCAACGGCGAACAGACCGTCACCCTGGTGGTGATGGCGGGGCTGGGCGATCCGAGCGCACCAGACTGGCGGGTGGTCGACAACACCAACGGCAAGGCGCTCTACACCATGCGCGCGCCGATCACCTTGGGTAGCACCGACCGCACGGTCAGCGTCACCGCCGGCACCGGTTGGAACGGCAGCGATGCCTACATCAGCGACGCCGCCCGCGTCGCCGCGCCCTTCGCCATCCTCGACACCTTCTACGATGCCCGTCAGCTGATCCGCTCGGCCGATCCACAGGTCAGCTTCCCGCCGCTGACGGTCAACTGGTCGCCGGCCAACGAGCCGGTCTGGGGCGACAAGAGCACCGGGCAGATCGGCACCAGCCACTATTCGCCGGCTGAGCAGCAGATCTACATTCTCGGCCAGGCCGATGTCGATACCGACGAGTTCGACGCCAGCGTCATCGCCCACGAGTGGATGCACTACTACGAGGCCGGTGTCAGTCGCAGCGACAGCATCGGGGGGGAGCACGGAGCCGGCCACATCCTCGATCCCACCGTCGCCTTCGGCGAGGGCCTGGCCAACGCCTTCAGCGGGATGGTCCTCGGCGAACCGCACTACCGCGATGCGCTCCATGTGGCTCAGGGCACGACCTACATCGACATCGACCTCGAGGCCGACGGCATCGACGACGACTGGACCGGGGAACATGGTTGGCTCTATGACGGCTTCTGGTCCGAATGGTCGGTGCTCGAGGTGCTGTGGGACTGCTACGACGGGGGGCCCGGCGCGGTGAGCGACAGCGATGGCGACCCGGTGGCGTTGGGCTTCGCGCCGCTGCACGCCGTGCTCACCGGCAGCCAGAAGACCACCGCCCCCTTCACCTCGATCTACACCTTCCTCGATGCCCTGCGCGCCGCGCACCCGGGCACGGCCGACGGCATCGTCGCGCTGATGGCCGGCGAGAACATGCTCGTCGACAGCGCGGCCGACTTCGATGCCTGGCAGCAGACGGGGGCCAGCGGCAAGCCCTATGAACTCTACGTCACCGTGGCCACGGGCACCACCCGCAGCACCGACATGGACGGCGAGCCCCTGGCCAATGATACCGGTTTCGGCGATTACAACGGCCTCTATGCCCGCATGTTCATGCGTTCGCAGCCGGTGGCTCAGAGTGGCACCTATCGCTTGAGCGTGACGCCGACCGATAGCGGCCGCAGCATGTTCCTCATGCGCCCGGGCGATGCCTATCACCAGCGCGAGCTGTTCACTTCCAACTCGCCGCTGGTGCTCGATGACATCACCCTCGCCGCTGGTGAGCGTTTCGTCTGGGCGGTGGGCGACTCGGAAGGCAGCGAGTTCACCGCGCACTTCGAGCTGGTGCAGGCGGACGCCAAACCGACAGCGCCAGCGGCCAACAACTGACCCCGGCTCGTATGCTGGCGGGGGTTCCCGCTCACGCCGGGCCGGGCGCCTGCACCGCCGATCCGGTGGACTGCGGTCACAGGTGAACGAAGGGAGGCCATATGCCCCTCGGAGGACGACGTCTCGCCCGCGCCCTGGTGGCGCTGGCCATCGGGATCGGCCTTGCCGTCTTGGCGGTGATCTGGGGGCCGTGGCGGGACCGGACGAGCGATGCTCCCGGAGCCGCGCCGACATCACTGGCCGCTGACGACGCAGCAGAGCCGACCGGGGAGCCGGTGCCGAGAGGCGCGTCGCGCGCAGATGCCGACGCGCGCGACGCGCGGCTGGTGCCGGCGAGCCCCACCTCCGGATCGCTGCCGCCGGGGACCCGGGTCAAGATCGATGCGCCGGTGCGCATCGCACACCAGAGCACCGCTCGCGACGATGAGCCGGGCGCCTATCGGGTCAGCGTGAGCCTGCGTACGATGGCGGAGTGCGAACTGGTCGCGCTCGAGCTGCGTGGGCTCGCAGGAGTGCAGGTCGAGCCGGTAGCCGACGCGCAGACCAGCTGGCACGATCTGCCGGCCGGTGCCGAGCGACAGGTCGAACTCGCGGCCCGGTTGCCTCCGGAACAGGACGGTGGGCGCATCGCCCTGGTGGTGCGCACCCGTAGTGCCGGGCGCGACCTGGCCACCGCGCACAGCGTGCGCCTGGGCACGGTCGCGCTGCCCAGCGTACCGGTCGACCGTGAACGCGGTGAGGTGATGCTCGAGGCGACGGTCGAATAGCCCGGACCGCAGGGCGACTCAAAGCTCGCACATGAGGGCCATGCCTCGCCTCCACCTGCGTCACTACGACCCAAGCACAAAAGAGAGTCGGGCGGTTTGACGCAGGTGGAGGCGACGCAAGGCATGCCGACCTGGTGATCGGCGCTCCCGGGGCGAGCTTTGAGTCGCCCTGGCCCGGACCGGCGCATCGATCGGGTCTGGGTTGCGCCGTGCCTGCCAACCCGGCTTCACGTTTCAGCCCGGTAACTACTCAGGCAACTTGCAACTTGCAACTTGCAACCATTTTGATGTCTCTCGCAAAGAGCGCAACGGACGTCAAGAAGAGTGATGTTTGAGGATGTTTGAGAGTAACTGCTCAGACCTTCCTGAAG
>CAZTGE010000029.1:0-35250 GCA_964612995.1 uncultured candidatus Brocadiaceae bacterium
GGCCACCCGGCCAGGGCGGGGCTTCAGGGGATGTCCGTGAGTCGTTGCGGATCCGGCCCTGCGCCCTGCCAGCCGCTGACTTCCATCCCGCTGAGTGCCTGCGGTGCCCGGATCTGCAGCTCGCGCCAGCTGTGCTCCGTTAGCTGCGCGCCGTGCCAGGCGATGCCGGTTTCGCTGGCCTCGATCGCCACCGCCTCGATCAGCCCCAGGATGCTGTCGTGGGCCACGATCCCGGTGGTCACGCCCTCCACGCGCACGTGGCGCAACTCGCCCCAGTCGAGTGCGCGCAGCGCGCAGCCGGCATCGGTGCGGTTGCCAGCGAGGATGGTCTGCTCGACGATCAGCTCGCCGCCGTCCATGTCGAGCACCGCCGCGGTCGCGCTCGCGGCCGCGAGCAGACGGCAGCGATGCAGCTCCAGGCGCGCGTCGCGCGCGCGCACCACCGGCCCCGCGCCGGTGAGCCGGACGTGATCCAGCCGCGCCCGACTGCCCGGCGCGAGCGCGAGCGCGGTCGATCCGCCATCGATCCGCGAGCGCGTCACCGTCAGCTCGCCACCAGCGACGTGCAGCGCGGCCTCCGGCCCGGCGACCGATCCGCCCACCAGCGCGCAGTGGCCGGAACGCAGTTCCAGTCCGCCACGCACGGCGATGTTCACCAGCCGCAGGCGCCCGGTGGAGCCACCGGCGCAACACAGCGCCGGCCGGTTCGTGTCCGCCGCCACCAGTTCGACCGCGCCTTCGGCCGCCCGCAGATTGAGCAGGCCGCGTTCCAGTGCGATATGGAAATTACCGCTGTAGCGCCCCGGTTCGAGCAACAGCACGGTCTCGCCTCCGGGGGCGCCGTCGACGCGTTCCACCGCCGCGGCGATCTCGGCCGCCAGCACGTCGGGACCGACACGCACCACCCCGCCGGCCTCACTCTCGCCGAGCAGGCTCAGCACCACACCGGCGGCAATCAGCAACAGCGCCGCGCCCAGGATCGCGAGCCGCATCGGGCGCAGGCCCGGCGGACCGCGCCGCAGGCGCCCGGACAAGCCGGCGCCCGGCAACGGCGGCAGTCCGGCGACGTGCGCGCTGACCGCCTCCCAGCTGGCGATGCGCCCCTCGCGGGGCTTGGCCAGCATCCCGCGCAGCAGATCGAGGAACGCAGGGCTCAGCCCCATGCGCTCGAGCGGTGTGATATCGAGCCGGCTGGTGGCCTGCTTGTACATGATCACCGCCGAGCTGCGGCCGTTGTACAGCGGCTTGCCCAGCAGGGCGTGATAGACCGTGGCCCCGAGCGAGTAGATGTCGTGCCGCGGATCGGCGCTGCGATCGCCAGAGGCCGCCTCGGGACTCATGTAGTGCGGCGTGCCCACGGCGATTCCGGTACCGGTGAGATCGTGGATCCCCGTCGGGGCGAACTCCTCGCGGAACTTGGCCAGACCGAAATCGATCAGCTTGGCGCAGAATTGTTCGCGCTGACGCGGCCGCGCCGGCGCGAGCAGGATGTTCGACGGCTTGACATCGCGGTGGACGATACCGCGCTGCCAGACGTGGGTCAGCGCCGCGGCGATCTGCCGCAACAGGCAACGGGCCGCGGCCTCATCGAGCGCGCCACGTTCGAGCAGATGGCGCTTGAGATCGTTGCCGCGCACCGCCTCCATCGCCAGCCAGGGCAGCCCCTCGACCGTACCGGCTGCCTCGAAGCCGATCACGTGGGGATGCTCGCAGCGCCCCAGGGCCCGGGCCTCGCGTTGGAAGCGCGCGCGGTACTCCTGGTTGGCCTGCAAGCGCCGCGGCAGCACCTTCAGCGCCACGTCGCGTCCATCACGCAGGCACTCGGCGAGGTAGACGTCACCCATTCCACCTTCGCCCAATCGCCCGTGGATGCGGAAGCCCGGCGGCGTCGGTTGATCACTCGCATCATCGCTGCGCTGGGCGGCGAGACGGCCGAGCTGTTCCTGGCTCAGGTCGCCCCACTCCACCAGCAGGTCGCGCGGTCGCACCGACAAGCCCTGCTCACAGGCATGGGCCGCGGCCACCTCCGCCTCACCGATACGCGAGTCGGTGAGGTAGCCGTTTTGTTGTGCCAGCGCCAGGATGCGATCGTCGGCCATGAGTCCGGGCGATGATACCGGTCGGCACGACTGCGAGAAAGCGCGATTCGCCGGTTGCGAACAGCGCCGGCGGCTCAGGCGCGCGGGTGGAAGCGCTGATGCACCGCGCGCAGGCGTTTGGCGTCAACGTGGGTGTAGCGCTGGGTGGTGGTCATGTTGGCATGCCCCAGCAGCTCCTGCACCACGCGCAGGTCCGCGCCGTTCTCGAGCATATGGGTGGCGAAGGAGTGACGCAGGAGATGGGTGTACACCGGCTTGTCGATCCCCGCCAATCGGCCACAATCGCGCACCAGCCGCCACAAGGACTGGCGGCACATCGGCCTGCCGCGCTGGGTGAGCAGGACGGCCTCCTGGCGATGCTGCGGATCCAGCTGCGGGCGCAGCTGTTCGAGGTAGCGCTGGAGCGCCCGACGTCCTGATGGGTGGAACGGCACCATCCGCTCCTTGCGCCCTTTGCCGCGCAAGCGCAGCAGACGTCCGCCTTCGAGCAGATCGCCCAGCCCGAGACCAACCACCTCGCTCGCCCGGCCTCCACTGCCATAGAGCAGCTCGAGTGCCAGGCGATCGCGCGGTCGCATCGATCCGGCCGGCGGGGCGTGCAACAAGGCATCGACCTCGCTCACACTCAGTACCTCGGGCAGCTCCTGCCACAGGTGCGGCGAACGCGCCAGGCCGATGCGGTCACGCGCCAGACGGCCCTCCATGACCAGGTAGCGCGCGTACATCCGCAGGGTCACCATCAACCGGGCCAGCGAGGCGGCTGCATAGGTGTGTTCCCGCCGCAGCCAGGCGAGCAGGTCGGCCACCTCGTCCGGCCCCACCGTGGCGAGGTCGAACCCTAGCGCCGCAAGCCCGTCGTGGATCCGGTCGAGATCGCGACGGTAGGCGGCGAGGGTGTTGGCGGCCAGACCGAGCTCCAGGCGACAGTAGGCGAGAAAGGGGCGCCGGGCATCGAGCACGCGTACCAGTCTAGCCCGGATCCCTCATGAGCAACGTCGCGAAAAGTCGTAGCGTGCTGTCAATGCAGGGCTTCGCGATCGAGGCGAACCGGAGCGTAGCAGCGCTACGTGAGGATCCGCCGACCGAGCGAAGTCCTGTATGGCGGTGCGATACGGCTTTGCAACAGTTGTCTCATGAGGGATGCGGGCCAGGCCCACCTACGCCACGGCAACGCAGTGCGGCGAGCCGGCGGCTCGGCCTTGCAGGCGGGCCGGGGGACGGAGCATGGCTCGCATGAGCACCATCCCGCACTGCGCCGACCGCCTCCACCGTGCCTGCGAGGCCACCGACAGCCTCGCCTGCGTCGGTCTCGACCCGCGACCGCATCTGATTCCGCCGCAGATCGCCCAGGCCTGTCGCGACGAGTTCGGCCCCGGCCGTGAAGCCGTCTGCGCCGCGTACCGCGAGTTCAACCGCGGTCTGCTCGCGGCGATCGCCGGCGCCTGCCCGGCGGTCAAGCCGCAGGTCGCCTGCTACGAGGCCTATGGCGCACCGGGGATCGCGGTGCTCGAGCAGACCATCGCCTACGCCCGCTCGCTCGGACTCGAAGTGATCGTCGACGGCAAACGCAACGACATCGGGTCGACCGCGACCCACTACCAGCAGGCCTGGCTCGGCCAGGCGCCCGGGCTCGGCGAGGACGATCCGATCGCAGGCGCCGGTGCCGACTGGCTCACCGTCACCGCCTACCTCGGCTCCGACGGCGTCCGCCCCTTCCTCGCCGACCCGCCCGGCCGCACCGGCGTCTACATCCTGGTCAAGACCTCGAACCCCGGCTCGGCCGAGCTCCAGGGCCGGGCATGCGAAGGCGCCACCGTGATGGAGGCGATGGCCGGACTCGTCGCGCGCTGGGGCGCCGGCCGCTGCGGCGAAACCGGCCTGAGCGACATCGGCGCGGTCGTCGGTGCGACCTACCCCGACGAAGCGCGCGGCCTGCGCGCGTTGATGCCCGACACACCGTTCCTCGTTCCCGGGTACGGCGCCCAGGGCGCCGGCGCTGCCGACGCCCTGGCCGGGCTGCGTCCGGACGGCAGCGGCTGTCTGATCAACAGCAGCCGGGCGATCATCGGCGCCTGGCAGCAGAGCGACAACGGCGCCCGGGGCTGGCAGGGTGCCGCCCGCGCGGCGCTCGAGGCGATGAACGCCGACCTCAACGCCCATCGCTGAGGCCGCTGCGCCGATCAGGTGTAGCTGGGCAGATAGTCGCCGTGCGCATCGATCAGCTCGTCGCACAAGGCGCGGATCTGGTCGATGGTCAGCTCCGCCGCGGTATGCGGATCGAGCATCGCCGCCTGGTAGATGTATTCGCGTTTGCGGCTCAACGCGGCCTCCACGGTCAGGATCTGCGGATTGATGTTGGTCCGGTTCATCGCTGCGAGCTGCTCGGGCAGATCGCCGACCACCGTGGGCTGGACACCGTTCTGGTCGACCAGGCAGGCCACCTCGACACAGGCCTTGCGTGGCAGGTTGGTGATCAACCCGGTGTTCATGACGTTGCCGTGGACGCGAAAGGCGGTGTCGGTCTCCATCGCATCGATGATGTAGGAACCGAACTCATGACCCTTCTCGTGGCTGAGCTGGGCGTCGCCCACCAGCTCCTCGCGCTGCTTGGCCCAGCTTTCGATCTGCTTGACGCACCGGTAGGGATACTCGTCGAGCGGGATGTTGTAGCGATCGATCAGTTCCGGAGCGCTGCGCTTGATGAACCAGGGGCAGTATTCGCTGAAGTGCTCACTGCTCTCGGTCACGTAGTGCCCGAAGCGTCGCATGATCTCGAGCCGGACCAGATCGTGAGCCAGCTTGGCTTCGGGATCGGCGACCTCGTAGGCCATGGCATCGGTTTCGCCCGCGCGTGCCTTGGCCGCGTCTGCCACCGCCTTGCCGCCCTGGGCCAGGATGCGATCGAGTTCCTCGGCCGCGCGCTGCTGGACCACCGGGTAGAGGTCACGTTCACCATCACGCAGCTCGAGCAACCAGGCTTGATGATTGATGCCTGCGATGCGCCACCGCAGGTCCTCCACCCCGTCGCGTAAGCCCAACTTCGCCAGCAGGCCCGCGGCGCAGCCCTGTACGCTGTGGCACAGGCCGACGCAGTTGATGCCGCCACCACGGATCACCCCGGCGGTGATCATCGCCATCGGGTTGGTATAGTTGAGCATCCAGGCGTCGGGGCAGACCGCGTGCATGTCGCGGGCGAAATCGAGCATCACCGGGATGGTGCGCAACGAGCGGAAGATCCCGCCGATACCTAGGGTGTCGGCGATGGTCTGGCGCAGGCCGTATTTCTTGGGCACCTCGAAATCGGTGATCGTGCAAGGGTCGTAGCCGCCGACCTGGATCGCGTTGACCACGTATCCGGCCCCGCGCAGAGCCTCTTTGCGCTGCTCCACGCCGAGGTGGGCGGTGATCGTCGCGCGGCCCTGGTTGATGTTCACGTTGAGATTGTCGAGCATCGCCTTGGAGTCATGCAGACGTTCACCGTCGATGTCGTACAGGGCGATGTGCGCGTCGTGCAGCGAGGTGGTGAGCATGACGTCGCCGAGAATGTTCTTGGCGAACACCGTGCTGCCAGCCCCCATGAATGTGATCTTGGCCATGGAGCTCTCCGAGTAGCGGCCACGCTGAGCGAGGATGGACGACTGTGGCCACGGTCCGGTCCATCCGCCGTGCGCGCAATGGCAATTGTGCCCCGATCGCGAACACCGCGACGGCACGGTGGCTCGTCGCGCCAACCGCGGCAAGATGCAATCATTGATGCCACTTGACGATCTGTGATCAGAGGAGAGAAGCGCACGATGCTGCTGTGGTCGACCGATGTCAGCGTGCTTCGCCCGTTGCCGGGTTTCGCCCGGGTGCGCAGCGTCGCCGCGGAACGTCAGCACCGTCCGACCTATCACCACGTCGGCAAGCGGCGCATCCATGAGGACCACTGCCTGTTCAAGCTTACGCTCGCCGGCGAAGGCGTGTTCCGTGACGCCTCCGGCGAGCACCGGCTGCCTGCGGGACACGGCTTCCTCTGCATCATCAACGATCCCGCGACCGCCTACTACTACCCGAGCGACGGATGCGTCGATTGGGAATTCGTCTACATCGCCTTCGGCGACGGTAACGCCCGGGCGATGACCGCGGCGGTGGTCGAGCGTCACGGCCCGGTGTTCGCGCTGCCGCTCGACCACGGCTTCGCGCCGTCCTTGCTCGACTGGCGCCGCGAGCGCCAGGGACACGTGACCCAGGGACCGGCCGCAAGCGCGCGGGTGGTCGCGAGCCTGTTCGCCGCGCTGCTCACGGCAGCGGGCGGCGAGGATGGCGGCGAACCCGGCCAGCAACTGGTGCGCACGGCCATCGAAGTGATGGACCGGCAGCTCGACACCGGAATCAACGTGAGCGAAGTGGCACGACACCTGGGCGTCAGCCGCGAGCATCTGAGCCGGGCCTTCCGCACCCAGATGGACCAGACCCCCTACAATTATCTCCAACGCCGCAGGATGATCGAGGCCTGCCGCCTGCTCAAGGACACCGAGCTCGGCGCGGCCCAGGTCGCCAGACGCCTCGGCTACGCCGATCCCGGCCACTTCGCCCGCACCTTCAAGCGGACGATGGGCCTGACCCCGACCCGCTTCCGGGCCGTGGGGGCGATTCCGTTGTTGTGAGCCCGGCGCCCGCGGTCGCACCAGCGCACCCCGCCCGCAGGGCGAGTGACGACAGAGGAGCGTGGGGGTACGCGGCGAAGCCGCGAGGGGGCAGCGCCCCCTCTGCAAAAAGCCTCAATCGACCGGAGTCAGCCAGTCGGCACGCTGTGGATCGCGCGCGTAGACCGCATCCTCGTAGGCACGCTGCAGCGCGCTGGTGATCGGACCGCAGGTCCCCGCGCCCACGGGGCGACGATCGACGCTCTTGACCCACGAGACCTGGCAGCCGGTGCCGACCATGAACAGTTCGTCGGCACGGTAGAGCTCGGTGCGCCCGACCGCCCGCTCCTCGACCGGGACCCCCTGTTCACGGGCCAGGCCGATGATCGCATGGCGGGTGATGCCCTCGAGGATGCCGGCGGTGCGGTCGGGGGTGATCAGCGTGCCATCGCGCACCAGGAACAGGTTCTCGGCCGAGCCTTCGCTGACCTCGCCACGCTGGTTGAGGAACACCGCCTCGTCGTAGCCGTTGAGGGTGGCTTCGGTCCGGGCCAGAGCACTGTTGATGTACCCCCCGCTGGCCTTGGCCCGGGTGGGGACGCTGTTGTCCGGCAATCGGACCCAGCTGCTGATGCAGACATCGAGCCCGCGTTCGGTATCGAGATAGTCGTCGAGCGCCAGCATGTAGCACATGAAGCCGTCGGGTTCGTCGCAGAGCTTGGGCCCGAGGTTGGTCGAGCACTTGAACACCATCGGACGGATGTAGACGTTGCCACGCGCCGCGTTCTCACGCACCAAGCGCCGGGCGATGGCGCACATTTCATCGACCGGAGGGCTGCGCATCAGCAGCATCGCGGCGTTGCCGTGCAGCCGCTCGAAGTGTTCACGCAGGAACAACAGATTGACCCGCTGTCCGTCCCAGTAGCCGCGGATGCCCTCGAAGCAGCCGGTGCCGTACTGCAGGGCGTGGGTGTTGATGGGGACCGTGCACGCGCTCAGCTGCTTCCAGCTCCCGTTGAGATAGGCCAGGCTGTCCTCGCTCACCGCCGTGCTCCATATGCCCCACCGGCGTGGCGGGGAGTATCAGGCGCGGCACTTTAGAGCCGGTGCGGCCCACTTCCAGCCGCGTTCGCCCGGGCAACGCGGCACTTGTCACGCGGGGAAGGCGAACTACCCTTCTCGGCCCTGCTGGAGGAACCGAGCATGCCACTGACCCGGACGCAGTACTCCGAGACCATCACCAAGGTCGGCGGCTACTACAACTTCGTGGCCATCATCAATCGTCGGCTCAAGGAACTGCGCAACGGCGAGCCGCCGATGCTCGAGTCCCGAGCGGGCGAGGATCTGGTCGACCTCGTGGTGCGCGAGATCGAAGCCGATCTGCTCACCTGGGAAGGCCCGACCGCCTCGGCCCTGCCCAACGGCTAGCACCCGCCCGAAGTGCGCGCCCCTTGACGGCACCAGCGTCATTCATACAGTCCTGCGCCCTCGCCCGGAGCGCCTGAGCCGCGCTCGGGCGCCCTGGTTGGTCCCACCGGAAAGAGTCGCATCATGAGCACCACGTTCGCCAAGGAATCCGAAGTCCAGCGCTCCTGGTATGCCTGCAGCGCCGATGGCGAGGTCCTCGGCCGGCTGGCAGCCCGCATCGTCAAGGTGCTCACCGGCAAGAACAAGCCGAGCTACACCCCGCACGTCGACTGCGGCGACTACGTCATCATCACCGACGCCGAGAAGATCGCGGTCACCGGGACCAAGGAGCAGGACAAGCTCTACCGGGCCCACACCGGCTACGTCGGTGGGCTCAAAGAGATCAACCTCGCCCGCATGCGTCGCGAGAAGCCCGAGCTGATCATCCACAACGCTGTCAAGCGGATGCTGCCCAAGACCACGCTCGGTCGCCACATGCTGGCCAAGCTCAAGGTCTTCGCCGGCCCCGAGCACCCCCACGCTGCCCAGAAGCCCGCGCCCCTGCCCTGAGGCGCCGCGGCACCTGCATCGACGTCACACACGCCCATGGCTGCGTCCGGGGCATCGGCTGCACCAGCGCCCGCGACCGCGAGACTCGACCGTAGGAGATCGTGTATGCGTCGTTTGGTCCTGCCGTCGACCTGTATCCTGCTGGCTCTCTGCGGCCCCGCCGCAGCCGAAGTGAGCAGGCCCAACACCGACCAGCTGCCCATGCCCGGTGAAGCCGAGGCCGAACGCCTGAACGCCGACGAGCGCTTCCTCGCCGCGGTGCGATCGGCCAACACGGCCTACCAGCTCCGCCTCGAGCTGCTGCACCAGCAGCTCAGCAGCGGCGACCCCGAGGAGCGCATCGAGGCCATGTCGGTGCTCGGCCGGCTCGACGACCATACGGCGATCGCCTGGGTCGTCCCCTACCTCGACGCCGACATCTATGGCCCACGTACCCTGCACGCAGCCATCACCGCCCTGGCCCGTCTGGATGCGATCAGCGCCACGCCGCACCTGCGCAAGCTGAGCGAGCACGAGAACATCCAGGTCAAGACCGCCGCGATCAACGCCCTCACCATCCTCGATCAGATGACCGCGCGCGAGTACCGCGAGGAGGCCGACGACGAGGATCCGACCCTGCGCGCCGTGGGCGTGGTCCAGAGCGGCGTCGAACGCGATCAGGAGGCGAGCAAGGTCCTGATCGCCGCGCTGCAACGCGACCCGCGCGACCATATCCGTCGCATGGCCGCGATCAGCCTGACCAAGCTCGGCAACCGCGGTGCAGGCGAGCACCTCGCCCGCGCCCTGACCGACGCCGACGCCCTGGTGCGACGCTACGCCGCCGAGGGCCTGGCCAAGCTCGACTACGGTCCGGGCATCCCCTATCTCATTTTCGCGCTCGAGGCCAATGTCGCCGGCAAGCACATCCATCAGGCCCTGGTCGAGCTCACCGGCCAGGACTTCGGTTACGAGCCCGGTGCCAACGTGCTCGAACGCCAACGGGCAGTCGAGCGCGGCTTCGACTGGTGGACCGACAACCGCGACCGCTTCCAGTGACAAGCGGCGGGCACGACCGGGTGCTTGTCGCTCGCTGCCCAGCTTCCATCATGCCGCCATATGGGTCGTCCACCACGCGCGCGTGAGCCGATCAAGCGCGCCGCGCTAGAACTGTTCGTCGAACAGGGCATCCACGCCACCGGAATCCGCGAGATCGCCCGCCACGCCGGGTGCTCCGAGGCCGCGCTGTATCGCCACTGGGCCAACAAGGACGCGCTGGTCGCCGGGCTGTTCCACGCGCACCTGGGTGAAGTGGTCGACCTGCTCGACGCGGCCATCGCCGGATCGAGTGGTCTCGCGGACCGAATCCACGCCGCCTGCCACGCCGCCTTCGCGCTCTACGATCGCGAACCGCTGGTCTTCCGCTTCGTCTTGCTGGTACGCTACGAACTGGCCGCGCACATCACCCCGGGCATGCGCATGCCCCAGGATGTGATCGCGGAGCTGTTCCACGAGGTCGAACCCGATCCGCATCAGACGACGCTGCTCGCTGCTGCCGCGATGGGCACCTTCCTCCAGGTCGCCGACCACGTCATCTTCGGCCGTCTCGAGGCACCGCTCTCAGGTCACGCCGATGCGGTCAGCCGGCTGGTTTTGCGGATGATCGGGGCCGGGTGAGCGTCTTCGGCGACCATCGTCTCGAGGACCTGCGCCGCGCGGCCGCGGCTTTCGCTGACGAACGCGACTGGGAACGCTTCCATCGCGCTCGCAGCCTGCTCCTGGCGCTGACCAGCGAGGTCGGCGAGGCGGCGGATGTGCTCCGCTGGGAGCGCGACGAGGACGGCGTCCCGCCCGGGCGCCACCGCGAATGGGCACACGAGCTGGCGGACATCGCGATCATGCTGGTCCGTCTGGCCGACGTCACCGACGTCGACCTTGGCGCAGCCTTCCTGGACAAGCTGGCGATCGCAGCCGAGCGCTACCCCGCGGATCGCTTCCGCGGATCGAAGCGCAAGTACGACGCGCACCAGACCGGGGCCTGAAGCCCGGTCCGGTGCCGTGGCTCAGCTTGCGCCTTCGCGCCCCGCTGCGGCCTCGGCGCGACGCATACCGCGAGTCTTGATCACGGTCATGATCGCCACACGCGGCAGGGTCACCAGCTGGGCGCCTTCGGGCAGCGACACGTTCTCGGCGTAGACGGTCTGGCCGAGGCCGACACCGGCGAGGTCGACATCAAGATGTGCGGGGATGTCCTTGGCCGCGCACTTGATCTCGACCTTGCGCAGCATCGCCTCGAGCAGACCACCGGCCTTGATGCCCGGCGAATCGTCAGTGATCGGATTCAACGGTACCTTGACCTTGACCACCTTCTCGTCGTCGACCTCCAGCACGTCGATCTGCTGGATGTAGTCGCGGGTCGGATGGATCTGCCCGCCCTGGATCAGCACCGGATGGGTGGTGCCGTCGGCGTCGAGCTCCACCACCCGGCCGACCTGCGCCAGCAGGCGCTGCCCGGCCTTGGCGTCGATGGTGAAATGGAGGCTCTCCGCACCGCTGCGGGCGACGGTCAGCGGCGCCTGCCCCTGGTTACGCAGGGCCGCGGCGGCCTTGGTGCCAAAGGTGGTACGGGTCTGGACGGGAAAGTTCTGGCTCATCGCAGGATCCTCTTCAAACGAACAATGCACTCACGGATTGATTGGCATGGATGCGGTCGATCGCCTTGCCCAGCAGGCCGGCGATCGACAGGACGGTGATCGGCAGACGGGCGAACTCGGATCGCAGCGGCACGGTGTCGGTGCAGACCAGCTCGTCGAGCTCGGCCGAGCTCAGGCGCTCGAAGGCGTTGCCGCAGAGGATGGCGTGCGAGCACACCGGCACCACGCGCTTCGCTCCGCGCTCGCGCGCGGTGGCCACCGCGTTGGTCATGCTCCCGGCGGTGGTGATCATGTCGTCGATGATCACCACATCGCGGCCGCCGATCTCGCCGATGACGTTGGCCACCTCGGTCTTGGCGTCGCCGATGCGTCGCTTGTCGATGATCGCCAGGTTCGCCCCGATGCGCCGCGCGAGACTGTCGGCGAGCTTGATCGATCCCGTATCGGGGCTGAGCACCACCGCGTCGCGCAAGCCCAGACTCTCGATGTAGGTGTGCTGGACCGGCAGGGCCATGAGGTGATCGACCGGGATGTCGAAGAAACCCTGGATCTGCATCGCGTGCAGGTCGACGGTGACGATCCGATCCACGCCGGCGGTGACCATCAGGTTGGCGACCAGCTTGGCGGTGATCGGCACCCGGCCGGCGTGCTTGCGGTCCTGTCGTGCGTAGCCGAAGTAGGGCACCACGGCCGTGATCCGCTGGGCCGAGGCCCGTCGCAGAGCGTCGGCGATGGTCAACAGCTCCATCAGATAATCGTTGGAGCTGGTCGGCTGGACCACGAACACGTCGCTGCCGCGCACGTCCTCGTGGATCTCGATCTTGACCTCGCCATCCGGGAAACGATCGCAGGTCAGCTCCCCCAGTCGCATGTCGAGCGACTGCGCGATGGCCTGGGCCAACGGCCGGTTGGCGTTGCCGGAGAAGATCTGCATCGGGCTCATACGGGGGCGCACAGGCTATGACGACGTGCCGAAATGCAAGCGGGTGGTGCTCAGCAAGGACCGGGCGGCTCAAAGCTCGCCCCGGGAGCGCCGATCACCAGGTCGGCATGCCTTGTGTCGCCTCCACCTGCGTCCAACCGCCCGGCCCGCTTTGGTGCTTGGGTCATAGTGACTCAGGTGGGGGCGATGCATGGCCCTCATTTGCGGGCTTCGAGTCGCCCTGTCAGCAAGGACCGGGCGACCGCGATCGCGCTCCTACAGATCCCAGGTCTGGCCTTCGTAGGCGGCGCTGAGCTTCCAGGGCGCGTCGGGAGCGACCAGCTCGCGATAGCGCCTGGCCGACTCGAGCAGGTTGATCAGCGCCGGATCGTCGGCCAGCGGATCGTGATGGAAGATCACCAGCTCGCCGATATCCGCCTCACGGAACAGGTCGATCCAGGTGAAGATGGTGGAGTGACCCCAGTTGATGTGCTCGTGGAAATCGAGAAAACCGTAGGCAGCGTCGACGATGACCACGTCGGCGCCGTTGACGAAGTCGGTATAGAGGGTGGCCCAGCGGTCGGGACTCTTGGAGACCTCGGTGTCGGTGAGGTAGCAGATCGCGTGGCCGTCATGATCGAGGCGGTAGCCCCAGGCGCCATCGGGGTGCTCGAGCCGCAGCAGGGAGACCGAGGCCGCACCGACCTGCACCGGCGCGTCGGGGCCGGCCTGCCAGCAGGTGATGCTGCTGGGCAGACCCTGCCATTTGACCGGGAAGTGGGCGTCGCTCATCTGCGTCGCCAGCAGGCGCTCGGCGTCGTCGCGCCCGGAGTAGATGGCGATCTGTTGATCGGGAACGTAGATCGGCGCGAAGAAGGGGAAGCCGCAGATGTGGTCCCAGTGGAAGTGGGTGAAGAACAAGGAGATGGCGTGATCCTTGAACAACCCCTCCTTCATGATGTGGGCGGAGAGCGCGGCCGCGCCGCTGCCGGCGTCGAAGACGCAGATGTCGTCGCCGTAGCTGACCTCGATGCAGCTGGTGTTGCCGCCGAACAGCCGCCCACTGGACGAACGGGCGAGGTAGGCATCGACCGCTTCGGGCGATGCCAGATCCTCGGGGTGTGCCTCGAGCAGCAACAGCCGGCACTTCTCGTGGAACTGCGTAGGCGAGAGTGGCGTGGGATAGGACCCGCGTACTCCCCACAGGCGTATATGCATCGGGACCTCCGTCAGACCACGATGTCTTCAGCATATCCCGGAAGGGGCCAAGCACCATAGGTCGGCACCGCGGAGATCAAGGTCCGTTGGCCCGGATTGACTGCGGCGCACCCGATGCCGGGTTTCACCACACCGGTGGGCCCTGGCATCCGTTCCCGGCCTTTGATACAAGAAGCGCGATGCAGACAGCCATCGTCATCGATGCTGGCGAGATCCGCCTGGGTCGCATCGACCAGGGGGCACTGACCACGCTGGAGCGCTACCCGCTCTCGGGCGAGGGCGACCCGCTCTCCGCACTCGCCGCCGCCCCCCTGCCGCGACCGCTGGGCCCGGTGGTCGCGGTGCTCCAACATCAGGACCTGCTGGTCAAGCCGATGATCCAGCCGCCGGCGCCCCGCGATCGGCTCGAACGCATCGTGCGCTTCGAACTGCAGTCGATCGTCGCGACCGGCTCGGCGGACGAATTCCTGTTCGACTGGCACATTCCGGCCACCGGCGGCCTGTCGACCGAAATGCGGATCGTCGCGCTGGTGGCCAAGCGCAACCTGGTCGACCAGCTCCGGGCCGCGATCGCCGATCACGGCGGCAAGCTCGTCGGCGTGATGCTGCCCGCCGAGGCGCTGTTCCACGCCTATCGCCAACAGCAACCCGCAGACGAAGGCAACGTGCTGGTGGTCGACATCGCCCGCGGCGGCACGCAGTGCGCGATCGTCTCCGGCGGCGACCTGTTGTTCGTCCGCCCCGGCAGCGGCGGGTTCGACGAACTGGCGCAGGATATCGGTGGGATGCGCGGCCTTGAGCTCGACGACAGCCGACAGATGCTCATGAAGCTCGGCGAGGACGTGCCGGACGATCTCACCGACCGCATCCGGCGCCACGCCGGAGCCCTCGCCAGCACCCTGAGCAACCACATCCGTTTCGCCAGGGCCCAACTGCGGCTCGAGTCCTTCGACCTGGAAGCGGTCTACCTCGCCGGCGAGGGCGCGCAGATCCCCCATCTGGTCCCAGCGCTGGCCGAGCGGATCCACGCCCCCTGCCGTGCGCTCAATCCCTTCGCCGGGCAGATCAGCCGCCTGGGCACGAGCGACATGGACCAGCAGGCCCAACTGCCCAGCCCCTGGACCAGCGCCATCGCTGCAGCGCGTTGCGAACGCCGCCTGCTCGACCCGATGCATCAGGTCAAACAGGAACGGCGCGCCTTCTGGCAGACCCGCGGCGCCCTGCGGCTCGGCGCGATCGCGATCGGCGCGATGCTGGCGCTGGCCTGGATCATGCTCACCTGGCGCGACCACCGCCTCGACGCGCTCCACCAGGAACTGCGTTCGGGCGAGACCCCCCTGGTTCCGCGGGCCGAACAGGCCCGCAAGCGCTACAACGCGGTCAACGCCGAGATCGAACAGCAACGCGGGCGGGTGGCCGCACTCGATCAGGCCCACCTGCCGGCGCGCGTCGGCACCGAGGTGCTCAACGTGATCGCCAGCCTGCAGGATCCGCGCAACACCCGGATCTTCCTCACCGAGTACGCCGTCGCCAGGCGCCAGCCCGGCGAGGTGGTGCTCGGGATCAGGGGCTACGCCCAGGACAGCGTCAACACCCGTGCGGCCAAGGTGCTCGACGGCTTCAAACGTTCGCTCCAACAGGCCTACCCGGCGATGGAGGAACCGCTCGAACTCAACCAGGGCATCTCTTCCGACCGGCTCAGCTTCGATTGGGGAATCATCGTTCCCGACCGGGAACTCTGAGGCGCCACCGCCATGGCCGCAGCGCGCAAGGCTGACGCCAATCCGATCCCCCAGCTGCGCCAGGCCCTGCGTCGTCGCCTGCCCCCGCCCCTGGCCGAGGTCCTGCTGCCGGCGGTGCAGTGGCGCTGCAGCGCCAAACGGGTGACCGCGGTGGTGCCGAACCACATCTGGGAGGACCTGTTCGAGACCCACGCGCGACCGGTGGCCGAGGAATGGCTCGCCGCGCGCAAACGATTGCTGATCACCGTCTCGCGACAGGAACTGGTGGCGCAGCACTACTCGCGCGAGCAGACCTTCGATAATTTCCTCCAGGATCCGGGCAACGAATTCGCCCTCAGCGCCTGCCGCCAGGTGCTCGACGCCCCGGGCCTGGCCCACAATCCGCTCTACCTCCATGGGCCGCCCGGCTGCGGCAAGTCGCATCTGCTGCGAGCGCTGGCGCACGAGTTCAGCGCGATGCTCGACAACCGCCAGGTGCTGGTGATCGATGGGCCCTCCTGGGTCTCGCACCTGGCCCAGGAGCTGGCCGAACGCGGTCCGAGCCCGCTGCGCGACGAGATCGAAGCGGCGGTGCTGATCGTGTTCGACGACGTCAACGCCCTCGGCGACCGCCCGCTGGCGCAGGAGCAGCTGTTCCACCTGATCAACAACGCGATGGAGGACGGCCGTCAGCTCGCCCTCGCCGGACGCAACCCCCCGCGGCACCTGCCGGCGATCGAGGATCGCCTGGTCACCCGCCTCGCCTGGGGCCTGGCGGTGCCGATCGACCCGCCCCACCTCGAAACACGGCTGGCCCACCTGCGCCAGTTGGCGCCGGTGATCACGCACGAGCAGGAACCAACCGAGCTGACCCGGATGGTCGAGGCCTTCGCGCCGGACATGCACCACGTCGCGCGACTGGCCGAACGCCTGCTCGAGGGTGACCAGATAACCCAGGCCAACGATGCCGCCAGCTTCGACAGCGTGTTGGCCCACGTGGCGCAACACTACGCGGTGCGCCCCGGCGACATCGCCGGCAAGCGCCGCCATCGGCCGGTGGCCCTGGCGCGACAGCTCGCACTGCTGCTCGGCCGTCGCCTGACCGGTCACAGCCTGCAGGCTCTCGGAGGGATGGTCGGCGGACGCGATCACACCACCGTGCTCTACAACATCCGCCAGGCCGAGAACCGGATCGCCGCCGATCCGGATTACGCGCGCGAGGTCGACGAGCTCGCGCAACAGATCCTGTCCTCCGACAGCGTCCAGCGCCCCGGGTTCGCTGCGCCATGAGCCGGCCTGGCTTCAGCCCCCTGCCGCAGCGGCCATATCGGCCAGCAGCTCATCGATGCGGGTGAAGACCTCGCGCATCTGCTTGGCCTCCGGCAAGAGGGTGATGCGGAAGTAATCGGGCACATCGAGATTGAACGAACGCCCCGGACACACCAGCACGTGCTTGCGCTCGAGCAACTGCATCGCGAAGTCCTCGTCATCGAAACCGGGCAGGCGTTGGGGATCGACACGCAGGAAGGCATAGAGCGCGCCACGCGGATTGATCAGCTCAAGATAGGGGCTGCGGGCAACGCAGTCGAGCACTGCCTGACGGGTCTCATGCAGCCGACCGCCGGGTTCGCAGAGGTCGCGGATGCTCTGGTAGCCGCCGAGCGCCGTCTGCACCGCCCACTGCCCGGGCACGTTGGGGCACAAGCGCAGGCTGACCAGCAGATCGAGCGCCTCGATGTACTTGCGGGCGTGGTCACGCTCACCGCTGAAGCTGACCCAGCCGACGCGCATACCGCAGGCGCGATAGACCTTGCTCAGTCCGGAGTAGGTCGCGCACAGGGTACCGCGCACCAGACTGGCCATGGGGATGTACGCCGCGTCCTCATAGGTCAGACCGTCGTAGATCTCATCGGTGAGGATCACCAGCTTGTAGCGCTCCGCGAGCTCGGCGATGGCAGTGAGGGTCTCGCGGTCGTAGACCGCACCGGTGGGGTTGTTGGGGTTGATGATCACGATCGCACGGGTGCGGTTGGTGATCCGCGCTTCGATATCCGCCGGGCTCGGTTGCCAGGCGCGCTGCGGATCGCAGGCGTAGTGCACCGCCTTGCCGCCGTGCAGCACGACCGAAGCGGTCCACAAGGGGTAGTCGGGCGCTGGCACCAGGACCTCGTCGCCCGGGTTGATCAGCGCGCGCATGGTCATGAGGATCATCTCGGAGACCCCGTTGCCCATGAACACGTGCTCGGCATCGGCGTCGAGCACACCGCGGTCCTGCTGCTGCATGACCACCGCTTCGCGCGCGGGGAAGATGCCCTTCTGATGGCAGTAGGCGTCGGCCCCGGGCAGGTTCTCGATCATCGCCCGACGCATGGTCTCGGGCATGCGGAAGCCGAAGGCGCCGGGGTTGCCGATGTTCAGCTTGACGATGTCGTAGCCCTCGTGCTCGAGCTGATGCGCCCGGGCGGCCAGCGGCCCACGGATCTCGTAGCGGACGTTGTCCAGGACGTGACTGGGGCTGATCTCGAGGATGCTCATGGAAGGGATCCCGTAGACGGGTGGCGAACGCGGGTCCGGGCACGGACTGGCGCACACGGGTGGGGGTGGATGCACGCCTGGCAACGGCGATGCTGATTCAGGCGCCGGTGCTCTCGCGTCGACTGCGCTCGGCCTGGCGCCGCAACCATTCGCCATCGAGGCGGAAGGTGGTCCAGGCGTCGTTGGGCCGGGCTCCGAGGCTTTCGTAGAACTCCATCGCGGTGCTGTTCCACAGCAGGCTGGTCCACTCGACCCGGCTGCAATCCCAATCGAGCGCAGCCTGGGCGACGAAGCGCAAGAGACGTGAGCCGATGCCCTGATGGCGGAAGCGCTCTTTGACGTAGATGTCTTCGAGGTAGATACCGCGCCGCCCGGCGAAGGTGGAAAAGGTCTGGAAGAAGGTCGCCATGCCGGCTGGCTCGCCATCGCGGAAGGCGAGCACGCCCTTGAGCACGTGATCCGGCTGCAGCTCCTCACGCAGGACCTCCTCGGTGCAGGCGTTGCGCTCCGAGGCATGCTCGTAGGCCGCGAGCTCGCCGACCATCTCGCACAGGATCGCCGCATCATCCGGACCCGCCATGCGCAGGACGATGTTCGGCCTGTCCGTTGCCATGGTGCCTCCTTCGCCTGCAGCGTACGCTGCGAGGCGAGTGTGCGCAAGATCATCGCCGCTCGCGGCGCAGCGCGCCGAGCGCTCACTGCGCAAACGCGCGCACCAGCCCGGCACGGATACTCCGAGCGGTCGTGCCTGCGACGGCTTCAGGCCGGAGCCGGAGGCATGGCGCGCCGGGCGATGCCGGCCGCGGCGTAGCCGGCGCCGAAGCCGTTGTCGATGTTGACCACCATCAGGCCCGGCGCGCAGGAGGTGAGCATGCTGCGCAGGGCAGTGCGCCCGCCGTCTGCCACTCCGTAGCCGATCGAGGTCGGACACCCGACCACCGGCAGGTCGACCAGCCCGGTGAGCACCGTGGCCAGGGCCGCGTCCATGCCCGCGACCACGATCACCGCACAGCACTCACGGATGGCGTCGATGTGCCGCAGGACCCGGTGCAGCCCGGTACAGCCGCAGTCGGCGAAGCTGCGCACCGCGACCCGGCGCATGCGCAGGGTCAGGATCGCTTCTTCGGCCACGGCCTGATCCGAGGTCCCGGCGCTGACCACCGCCACCGGCGGGGTCTGGGGGTCCTGCTCGCCGACGGTGAAGCAGCCACTGCGCGGGTGCGCGCGGCCCTGCGGCAGCGCCACGGCCAGACCCTCCAACACCGGCTCCTCCGCCCGGGTCACCAGCACCTGGCCGTGCGCCTGCACCAGACCCTCCGCCGCCGCAACGGTCTCGGGTACGGTCTTGCCGAGCGCGAACACCACTTCGGGAAAGCCACACCGGCGCAAGCGGTCGAGGTCGAGATCGAGGTGGTCCATGCCCGGGTCATAGCGCCACGCCGGTACGGACAAGCGTGGTGGCAAACAAGTCGCCACACCGATCCCGGGCAGCGCCCGGCGCGGCGGATGCCGCAGGAGCCGCTGGTCGCACACCACGCGAGCGAGCCGATCCACGGCGTCGACGGCACTACCGGTATCAGCTTCGCGGGCTCGCAACCGCCATCGGCCATGTGTTCGGGTTCGATTGTCAACGTCAGCAACGGCTGCGTCTGCAGCGCGAACGGCGGCCGGTGGTCCCGTTCGCGCGTCAGCCAGCGTCCGCCAGCCCGGCGAGCAGTTCCTGATGGTCGACGGCATCGATCTGGGCCGCCGGCAGGAAGCGCGCTGCGTAGGTGGCGTAGACCCCACGGCGGATGAACACCGCGAAGATATCCGGGTCGAGATGGCCGTCGTCGACCATCGCGCGCAGGATCTTGAGCGCACGCGAGAGCGTCAGCGCCTCCTTGTAGGGGCGGTCGGCTGCGGTCAGGGCCTCGAACACATCCGCGATGGCCATGGTCCGCGCCTGCACGCTCATCTGCTCGCGCGTCAGCCTGCGGGGGTAGCCCTTGCCGTCGCAGCGTTCGTGGTGCCCGCCGGCGAATTCCGGTACGCGCCTGAGGTGGCGCGGGTAGGGCAGGCTCTCGAGCATCTCGATCGACACCCGCACGTGGCTGCGGATGACCTCGCGCTCCTCCTCGGTCAAGGTGCCGCGTTCGATGCACAGGTTGTGCACCTCGTCCGCGGTCAGCAGCGGTACGATCTGGCCGTCGGGGTCGCACCAGGTCTGGGCCGCGATCGCATGCACCCGCCCCTGCATCGCCGGACCCATGCGGATCTCGCCACGATTGGCCGCTTCGAGGAACTCGAGATCCGCCTCGAGTTCCTCGCGCGCGCGCACCTCGTCGGCCTCGGCCGTCTCCGGTTCGGTGCCCATGGCGATGGCCTGCCACTTGACCGCCTCCAGATCGCGCTTGATCGCGGCGAAACGCGTTCGGATCAGCTCGATGCGGTCGAACGGCCGCTGCAGGCGGGTGGCCTTGTCCATCAGCCACTCGGGGGTGGCGATCTTGCCGCAGTCGTGCAGCAGTGCGGCGATGTAGAGCTCGCGCCGGCCGTCCTCGTCCATCGTGAAACCGGCCAGCGGGCCGGTGTCGTCCTCGCCGAGCGCGTTGGCGATCATCATCGTCAGTTCCGGCACCCGTTGGCAGTGGGCGCCGGTATGCGGCGATTTCTCATCGATCGCGTGGGCGATGAGGGCGACGAAGCTCTCGAACAGCTCGTGCATGCCCTCGATCAGATGTTGCCTGGTCAGCGCGATCGCTGCCTGCGAAGCCAGGCTCTCGACCATCCGCTGTACCGGACGCGAGAACGGGATCACCGTGTCGTCTTCGCCGGCCTGGGCGTTGAGCAACTGCAGTACGCCGATGATCTCGCCCTCGTGGTCGGTCATCGGCACGGTGAGCATCGATTCGGAACGGTAGCCGGTGCGCAGATCGAAGGCGCGGGTGGCGCTGAAATCGAAGCCATCAGCGTTGTAGGCGTCCGGGATGTTGATCGCGCGACCGGAGAGCACGGCGTGGGCGACGACCGAAGCGTGGTTGGGCTCGCCGTCCGCGTTGTAGAGCGGCACCCCCGGCAGGTCGATCGGCCGACCGCTGACCCCGCCCAGGGCGATGCCGAGGCTGTCAGTGCGCATGATCACGAACCGGGCCACCCCCTGCTCGCGATCCACCGCATAGAAGGTCCCGCCGTCGGCATGGGCGACCAGTTTGCTGCCCAACAGGATCCGTTCCTGCAGCTTCATCGGATCGCGCTCGGTCGAGAGCGCGTGGCCGATCGAATTGAGCAGGTCGATCCGTTCGATGAGCAGATCGAGCAGCCGCTGGTTGAGTGACGACTGGGTACCGGCCATGCTTGGATCATGGTAGCCGCGGCCCTGCGAGGCGCGAGGCCAAAAAAACGGACACTGCGTCATCGCCACCGTCCACGGCACGCATTTCCTTTTGCTTCGCCGCGGGTCGACATAAGGTCTTGCCCCATTTCGCAAACCGCACGAGCCAGTCCACCCGGATGGCGACAATCAAGGAGCTACTCGCATGGCCATCAAGGTCCACTACGCCAAGACCGCTCGGGTCACCGCGCTGAAGAAGAAGACGGTGGCGATCATCGGCTACGGCAGCCAGGGTCACGCCCACGCGCTCAACCTCCGCGACAGCGGCGTCGAGGTGGTCATCGGCATGCACAGCATGAGCGATCCCACTGCCGCCGCGGCCAAGAAGGCCAGGTTCACGGTGTTGGGCATCGGCGACGCCGTCGCCGCCGCCGACGTGATCATGGTTCTGGTTCCCGACGAGTTCCAGGCCGACGCCTACACCAAGCACATCGAGCCGAACCTCAGCGCCGGCAAGATGCTGATGTTCGCCCACGGCTTCAACATCCACTTCGGTTACATCAAGCCACCGGCCGAGGTCGATGTGGCGATGATCGCGCCCAAGGGCCCCGGCCACACCGTGCGCAGCCAGTTCGTCGAGGGCGGCGGTGTGCCCTGCCTGGTCGCGATCCAGCAGGACGCCACCGGCAAGGCGATGCAGACCGCCCTGGCCTATGGCGCCGGTCTCGGCGGCGCCCGCGCCGGCATCATCGAGACCACCTTCAAGGAAGAGACCGAAACCGACCTCTTCGGCGAGCAGGTGGTTCTCTGCGGCGGCCTGACCGAACTGATCAAGGCCGGCTTCGACACCCTGGTCGACGCCGGCTACGCGCCCGAGATGGCCTACTTCGAGTGCCTGCACGAGGTCAAGCTGATCGTCGACCTGATGGTCAAGGGTGGCCTGAGCTACATGCGTTACTCGATCTCCAACACGGCCGAGTATGGCGACTATCTCACCGGGCCCAAGCTGATCAACCAGGGCACCCGCAAGCGCATGGAAGCGGTGCTCAAGAAGATCCAGAACGGCAGCTTCGCCAAGGCCTTCAAGCAGGAATGCGAAGACGGCAAGCAGCTGATGAAGCAGAAGCGCAAGGACGAGTACAACCTCCCGATCGAGAAGACCGGGCGCAAGCTGCGCAAGATGATGAAGTGGATCGACGCCGTCGAGGTCAAGCCGGTCGGCTGACGACCGCTGCGTGAGGTCCGCGGCCGGACCGCGGACCTCACACGCCCCCTCAAGGGGCTGCGACCGAAGACGAGTTGCCTGGACCGGGCGGTTGGCGCGAGCTACCGCCCGGTCCGCTCGTTCTCTCCGGCATCGTCTGCCAGCCGTGGCTCGAGCACCAGCCGCAGGCCGATGGTCGCCCGACGGGTATCCTCGCTCGAGCCGAGGCGTTCGGCGCTGCGCAGACTGCGCGGCTGGTCCTCCCAGCTGCCGCCACGGCGGACCCGGGTGCGCCCGCTCTCGACCACAGGGTCGATCAACTCGCGCTGCGAGGCGGCCCGATGGCGATGGGCGTCGCGACACCACTCCCAGACGTTGCCGTGCATGTCGTACAGACCCCAGGCGTTGGGCGCGTAGCTGGCCACCGGACTGCGGCGTGCGAAACCGTCGTCCCAGGCCACGGCCCAGGCCAGGTCGCTGCTGGCGTCGGCGGCGTTGGCATGACGCTGCAGGGCATCCGGCTCCGCGCCGCAGGACCAGGCGGCGGCGGTCCCGGCCCGACAGGCGTACTCCCATTGGGCTTCGCTCGGCAGTCGAACCCGGAACGGAGCGTCGAGCAACTGGTTGCAGCGGGCGACCAGCTCGCGGGCGTCGTTCCAACTCACATGGGCCACCGGCACATCGTCCGCGAGTTGCTCCTCGCCCGACGGCAGTCCACCGACCACCGCATGGTAGAAGGCCCGGGTACACTCGGTCTGTCCGATCCAACAGGGGGTGGTCAGGGTCACGTTGACCAGACCCTCGTCCGTACCGCGATCGCGTTCGTCGTCCGGGCTGCCCATGCGGAAGCTGCCCGGTGCGACGCGGCGGAAACGCTGCGCGACCGGACCACGGCGCAGATCGATCCAGGGCCCCACTTCGTCGCTGCCCCGCTCCAGCTCCAGTGGCCCGGTGATCGCCGCGAGGCTCGGCGGAGGCGGCGTGCCCCCATCCGGCGTGCCGGCCACCGGCGTCTGCGCCGGTCCAGGCGACGTGGTCCGCGCCTTTGGTACGGGCGCCTGCTGCCGTGGTCCATCGGCCCGCTCCGGGATGTCCGATTCTGCATCGTCGCCCCACGTGCGCAGTACGGACCAGGTCAGCACCACCACCGCGGCAACGGCCAGCGCGATGCTGGTCCGCGGACCGATCACATGTCGGCGAGCCGGCGGACGCGCCGGGCCGTGACCAGGCGCCGGCAGGCGGCCATCGGACTGCAGCCACATGTCCAGCGCGGCGACCATCGTCGCCGGATCACGATAGCGGAGCTCGGGATCCTTGGCCATCGCCGTGGAGATGATATGGGCCAGCGACGGGTTGGCCCGTGAACGCACCTGGCGCAGATCCGGCGGGGCCTGGGTGGTGATGGCGGCGAGCACGGCCATGGTGTTGTCACCCTTGAAGGGCTTCTGACCGCTGACCAGGGTGAACAACGTGGCCCCCAGCGCATGGATGTCGCTGCGGATGTCGCAGGCCTCTCCCCGGACCTGTTCCGGGCTCATGTAGGCCGGCGTACCGATCATCGCCCCGTCGACGGTGATGTCGCTGTTGCTGCCCTGACGCGCCAGGCCGAGATCACCGAGCTTGGCCTGGCCCTCGGCGGAGAGGAACACGTTGTGCGGCTTGATGTCGCGGTGGATCAGCTTGGCCTTGTGCAGGGCCTGGAGGCCATCGGCGCACTGGCGGATCAGGCGTACCGCCCGCTTCGGCCCCAGTGGACCCTTCTTGTCGATCAGGGAATCGAGGTCGCCACCGGCGAGGTATTCCTGGGCCATGTAGACGACGCCCTGCTCTTCGCCGAACCCGTAGATGCTCACCACGTGTGGATGCGAGACCCGCGCCGCCGCGCGGGCTTCGCGCAGGAAGCGCCTGGCGAAATCACCGCGTCGTTGCAGATGCGGCGCGAGGACCTTCAACGCCACCGGTCGCTTGAGCTGCATGTCTTCAGCGAGATAGACGCTGGCCATCCCGCCTTCACCGAGCATCCCCACGATGCGGTACGGCCCGAGGACGCTCCCGATCTGGGGCCCCTGGCCACCGCAGGTCGTCTCTTCCCCACTCTGGTCGTCCATCTCCGCACCGTTGGCCATGCGCCGCCATGATGCGCCGAGGCGTTCGGCTGCCAAGCGACGGTCAGCGGCGACTGTTCGCACGCGCCGGCCCGCTTGACCGCCCCACCCCGGCGGCGACGGTGGGAGGCATGCGCGCGCTCGTGGTCTGCCTCGCCCTGCTCATCGTCGGCGCCAGCTCCGGCTGCCTCGCCCGTGGCGGCCTGGCCGGCGAGCTGGAGCGCAACCTCGACGCCAGCGTGGCCCTGGTCCACCAGGCGGTGCTGGCCGTGGTGCGCACGCGCGGGCTCGACCTGCAAACCGAGTCGGTCGATCACACGGACAGCCTGATCAAGGCTCGAGGCGCCGACAACACCCCGATCACGTTCCATACCGAGCGCTTCACCGACAAGGCCAGCCAGCTGACGATCCAGATCGGCACCTTTGGCGATGAGGCGCGTAGTCGCGAGCTGTTCGACGCGATCGCTGAGCACCTGTCGCAGGCCGCCGCCGGCGCCGCGAGTGCGCCGACCGGGCCCTGAGCCCCCTTCCCACCTGGCCCGGATCCCTCATGAGCAACGTCGCGAAAAGTCGTAGCGTGCTGTCAATGCAGGGCTTCGCGATCGAGGCGAACCGGAGCGTGGCAGCGCTACGTGAGGATCCGCCGACCGAGCGAAGTCCTGTAGTGGCGGTGCGATACGGCTTTGCAGCAGATTTCTCATGAGAGATCCGGGCTAGCACCGCTTTTCCCGCCACCGGCCGCAGCTAGAGTCAGCGGATGGCCGAAGGCTGGATCCGCATCCGGGGCGCGAGCGTCCACAACCTGCGCCAGGTCGACGTGGATCTGCCCAAGGGCCGGATCGTCGCGGTGACCGGGGTCTCCGGCTCGGGCAAGTCGTCCCTGGCCTATGACACCCTGTTCGCCGAGGGCCAGCGTCGGTTCCTCGAGAGCCTCTCGCCCTCGGCGCGCCAGTTCCTCCACCAGCTGCCACGTCCGAAGATCAAACGCATCGACGGCCTGACTCCGACCCTGGCCATCGCCCAGAACCGCCTCGCGCCCAACCCGCGCGCCACCGTCGCCACGCTGACGGACATCTACGATCACCTGCGGCTGCTGTGGACGCACCTGGGCACCCCCTGGTGTCCGGACTGCGGCATCCCTGTACGCCGCGACACGGTCGAGAGCATCGCCGCGTGGATCGGCCGCTATCCCGCCGGCACCCGCTTCAACGTGATGGCGACCTACGCACGCAAATACACCGGCGAGGTCCTGCCCCTGCTCGAGGAGTTGCACAAACAGGGCTTCGTCCGCGTGTTCTGGGGCGACCGGAGCATGGAGATCCGCGAGTTGCTGCGCGACCCGCCCAAACGCAAGCGGGCCGGGCGCGACATCGATGTGGTCGTCGACCGCCTGGTGGTGCGCAAGACCGGCACGCCGCGACTGGCCGACGCCCTGGAGACGGCCAGCCGCATCGCCGCGGGCCGGGTCAAGCTGGCCGTGCTCAACGCCAAGGACAACTGGCTGGTGAAGTCGTTCACCGCCGCGCTGGTCTGCACCGAGTGCGGCCACGTCTGCACGCCGCCGAGTCCACGCCTGTTCAGCTTCAATGCCCCGGAGGGTGCCTGCCCGACCTGCAAGGGGCTCGGCTGGCACGAGGACTTCGCGCCCGACAAGCTGATCGGCGACCCGTTGTGCTTCGTCACCGAAACGCTGCCCGCCCTGGCCACGCTGGTCGGCCTCCCGAGCGACGGACTCGAGGCGCCCACCGCGGCATGGCCCTTCGAGCGTCGCTCCACCCGCTGGAACGAGGTCCCCCGGCCGTTGCTCGAGCGGCTGATGGACGGCGACCCCGCGCAGGGCTTCCCCGGGGTGATCGAGCTCGCCCGACGCCGCCGGAGCAAGACCCGGAGCAAGGCGGTGGCCAAGCGGCTCGACGCCCTGCGCGGCGAGCGCCCCTGCCCGGATTGCGGCGGCGAACGGCTCAACCGCGACGCCGCGGCGGTGCGCACGGCCGGCACCCGCCTGCCCGGATTGCTGGCAATGGATGTGGCCGACGCCCGGCGCTGGATCGACGGCCTCGCGCTGAGCGCGAACGAACGCGAGAAGGTCGGCGAGGTGATCGACGAGATCGCCAGCCGTCTCGCCTTCCTCGATCGCATCCGGCTCGACTACCTCACCCTCGACCGCCCGGCACATACGCTCTCCGGCGGCGAAACCCAACGTGCGCGACTGACGACACAGCTCGGCAGCCGGCTCGAAGGCGTCACCTACATCCTCGACGAACCCACCACCGGGCTCCACCAGGCCGATACCGGCCTGCTGGTCGACCTGTTGCGCGAGCTGGAGACCGGCGGCAACACGGTGGTGGTGGTCGAGCACGACGAACAGGTCATGCGTGCCGCCGACCACCTGGTCGAGCTCGGCCCCGGCGCGGGCAACGCCGGCGGCACGGTGGTCTGGTCGGGACCGCGTAGCGAGCTCGACCGCGCCGCCGGACTGACCGCCGCCTTCCTCCGCGGCGAACGGCAGGTCACCCCCTACCGCATCCGCAAGCCGGCGATCGACTTCATCGAGGTCCGCGAAGCCCGCCTGCACAACCTCCAGCGGGTCCATGCCCGCTTCCCGGTCAGCTGCATGAACGTGGTCACCGGGCTCTCCGGCGCCGGCAAGTCGACCCTGGTCAAGGACTGCCTGCTCGCCGGCGTCGCGGCCCATCACCTCCGCCGTGCGGTGCAGCCCGGCAGCGGAGCGGTGCTCGGCGCGGGCAAGGTCGACCGCGCGGTGATGATCGAGAACCGCAGCCTCGGCCGCGGCCCCCGTTCGACGCCGGTGACCTACATCAAGGCGATGGACGACATCCGCGCGCTCTACGCCGCACTGCCCGAGGCCCGCCTGCGTGGCTTCAAGGCCGACCGCTTCAGCTTCAACAACAAGCGCGGCCAGTGCCCCCACTGCGAGGGCCAGGGCGTGACCCGGGTGGCGATGCACTTCATGCCCGATGTCTTCGTGACCTGCGAACGCTGCCACGGCCTGCGCTACAACCCCGAGACCCTGGCGGTGAGCTACCGCAACCGCTCCATCGGCCAGGTGCTGCAGCTCTCGGTCGACGAGGCGCTCGAGCACTTCGTGGCCATCGACGCCATCTGCGCCAAGCTGCGCCACCTCAAGGACCTCGGCCTCGGCTACCTCCAGCTGGGACAGGCCAGCCAGGACCTCTCGGGCGGCGAGGCCCAGCGTATCCGTCTGGCGGCCGAACTCGGCCGGCCAGCCTCGGCCCGCTGCCTCTACGTCATGGACGAGCCCACCTCCGGGCTGCATCCCTTCGACGTCGACATCCTGCTGCGTGTCCTCAAGCGCCTGGTCGAACGCGGCCACACCCTGGTGATCATCGAACACCAGCTCGATCTGATCGCCGCGGCCGACTGGGTCATCGATCTCGGCCCCGGGGCCGGCACGGCCGGTGGGCAGATCGTCGCCTCCGGCACGCCGGAGCAGGTCGCCGCGAGCGATGGTAGCCGTACCGGCGCCTACCTGCGCGAGCATCTCGCACGCACCGCCTCTTGAGCCCGACCTACGCCGTCCGGCGCGTTGCCCGGTCGGCCCAGGGCGCCATAGTACAGCAGCGATCGTCATCCGGCGCCATGGCTGTGTTTTGTCCGCCAGGCGCAATCGCGGCGCGGTCGACTCCAGCGGCGGCCTATGCACGCCGTCGCTACACAGACCGCAGAACGGGAGAATCGGGTGTGAACGAAGGCGCCGACGCCGAGGTCATGACGCTGCCGGAGGTGGCCAACCACCTCCAGCTGGCCGAACGCACCGTCCTGCGCATGGCACAGCGAGGCGAGATCCCGGCAGCCAGGATCGCCAGCCAGTGGCGTTTCATGCGCCATCTGGTCCAGGATTGGCTCGTGAGCCAGATGCAGGGCTGTACCGGCAATGACGCCCATGTGGTCGCACCGCCGGTGCTGCTTGCATTGGGCGAGCTGATCCGCCCATCGCTGATGGTGCTCGATCTGAGCCCGGGGCCCAAGGGGCGGATCCTCCGCCGCATGGTCGCCCCCCTGCTCGAATCGGGCCACCGGCATCGTATTCGAGATCGCCGGACCCATCACCACCACGATCGCGCTGCGCAAGGCCGGCGAGATCCCGACATCCAGGAACAGAAGCACCCATGAGCGAGGTGGACACGGCGGTGCAGATCACCTGCCTGATCGAGGATCGGGACCCGGCCCCCGGCCTGGTCGCCGAGCACGGCCTCGCGCTGCACGTCCGCACCAGAACCGCAAGCGTGTTGTTCGACACCGGTGCCTCTCCAGCCTGCCTGCGCAACGCCGCGGCCCTGGGCCTCGATCTGAGCACGCTCGATGCCGTGGTCCTCAGTCACGGTCACTACGACCACGCCGGCGGCCTCGCCGCCGTGCTCGCGCTCGCACCACGCGCGCGGGTCCATCTCCACCCCAGCGCCACGGCACCGCGCTTCGCCCGCCGCGCCGGTGGGGTCTGCGAGCCCACCGGCATCGGCGCGGCCGATCGCGCCGCGCTCGCCGCGGCGGCAGGGCGTGTCCACACCGGAAACGCCGGGGAAACGATCGCCCCGGGCCTGTACCTGCTCGGCGACATCCCCGCCATCGATCCCCTCGAGGACCCGCCGCCGGCCGCTGAGGCCCGGATGTTCAGCGACCGCGAGCTGCGCACCGTCGACCGCTTCGCCGACGAACGCGTCCTCGCCATCGATACCGCCGCCGGCGTGGTGCTGCTGTCCGGCTGCGCCCACCGCGGCATCTGCAACACCATCGCCCACCTCGCCACGGTGCTGCCTGGCAGACGTCTGCACGCGCTCATCGGCGGGCTGCATCTGCGCCGGGCCAACCAGACGCGGATCGCCCACACCGCCGCGGCGCTCGCCGCGCAGGCACCCGCGCTCGTCGCCGCCTGCCACTGCACCGGCGCCACCGCCGAAGATGCCCTGCGCGCAGCCATGCCCGCTGCCTGGTGCGCCTGCCACGCCGGCACGCGTCTGCTGCTCCCGCCGCCCGCCTGAGCAACGGGGCCGGGGCAGCCGCCGGCGCGCGGCGCGCGGCGCGCAGCCTGGCCGGCGAGCGATCGACACACGCCTTGCGCTGGCTGCGCCCGGCTCAGCATCGCCCGAGCCGCGAGGAGAAGCCAGCTCATGGACCAGGACACAGCCGAACCACCACGCAACGCCGAGGCCGGCATCGCCGCGGTGCGCCACATCATCCTCGTGCTCTCGGGCAAGGGCGGGGTCGGCAAGAGCACCGTCGCCGTCAATCTCGCCGCCGGGCTGCGCGACGCCGGCAAGCAGGTCGGCCTGCTCGATCTCGATCTCCACGGACCGAGCCTCCCGACCATGCTCGGTCTGGCCGCGGCAGAGCCCCAGAGCGATGGCGAGCGCATCCTGCCGGTGCTCAGCGACGGGATCGCGGTGATGTCGATCGGCTTCCTGCTCGAGAGCCCGGCCAGCGCCGTGGTCTGGCGCGGGTCGCGCAAGGCCGAAGCGATCCAGCAGTTCCTCGATGACGTGGCCTGGGGCCCGCTCGACCATCTGGTCATCGACCTGCCACCGGGCACTGGCGACGAGGTCCTGGCCGTGGCCCAGGCACTGCCCCAGGCCGATGGCGCGGTGATTGTCGCAGCGCCGCAGGCGGTGGCCAACGCCGACGTGCGCCGCTCGATCACCTTCTGTCAGCACCTCGATCTACCGATCCTCGGGCTGATCGAGAACATGCGCGGCTTCGTCTGCCCGGACTGCGGTACGGTGACGGACATCTTCGGCAGCGGCGGCGGCGAACAACTGGCCACCGAACTGGAGCTGCCATTCCTCGGGTCGATCCCGATCGATCGCGCCGTCGCCAGCAGCGGCGATGGCGGCCGGCCCTACGTCCACCCCGGGCAGGACAGCGAGACCGCACGCCGCTTCCGCGCTGCCATCGCCACCCTGCTCGCAGACGGATGATCGCGCGCGCCCTCAGCGCCATGCCGCCAGCTGCGTACAAGCTCCTCGGGAGACCCCATGAGCCCACGCGCCGTAGCCCGCCTGTTCCTGCTCGTCCTGATCACCGGGCATGCGGCGGGCGCCGAGTCCTTCCTCGACCCGCGCAGCGCTGAGTTCGACAGCGGCACGAGCGACGCGACGGGGCGCAGCTTCGTCTTCGACCTCGGCGAGCAACGTGTCAACTGGAACAAGGCCGCGTGGTCGGTCTGCTCCTTCGCCTCGCCACGCGACCTCTCCGGCCTCGCCGGGCTGCGCCTGAAAGTGCACACCGACACCCCGCGACGCGACGCCGCGGTGGCCGTGGCGCTACGCGAGGCCGATGGTTCCTGGCACTACGTACGCGATGCCGTCGATCTGGTGGCGCCACACAACGAACGCCTCGTCCGCCTCGAAGACATGAAGCCCGCCTTCTGGATCGCCCCCCATACCCTGGGCATGCCGCAGGATCACCTCGATCAGAACCTGCATTTCGATCCCGAGGCCGTCAGCGCCATCGCCATCGGCTGCACCAACTCGCTGGGCATCGGCACGGTCCGGTTCACCGTCGAGCAGATAACCGCCGTACCGCTGGAACCGGCTGCGGTGGCGCCGATCAGCGTCACGGTCACCGGTCGCCCGCTGACGATCAACGGCACCGCCACCGTCCCCGCCGGCTTGTTCGGCCATTTCCCCGGCGGCGCCAGCCGCGACATGCGCGTCGGCTCGCACCGCGAGATCCACCAGAGCTACCTCCACGGGCCGGCCGATGACCTGAAGACGAAAGCGCAATACTGCGAAGAACCGTCCTACGCGGTCCTGCTCGACGTGCAGGGCGGCGATCGCTACTCCTCCTCCGGCCGCCTCACCAATCCCGATTGGCAACGCCGATATCGACGCCGCGGCGAGCACAAGGGCCGCCAGCTCACCGCCTACCGCGAACGCCACAGGAACGAGCTGATCTTCGAATGGTGGAACGAGCCCTACCTCAACTGGTCCAACCGCACCCGACGCAACTTCGACCCCGGTTTCTTCGACCGTTCGCGCGCCCGGGAAGGCGGCCCCGTCCACCTCGCTGTCGACGGCAGCATTGCACCCTTCCTCCGCTGGACCCGCGACTACGACGCCCCACCCTGGCGTTGGAAGCCCCGCCACGAATGGCGCGCCGGCAAGGACGCCAAGGGCCGGCGGGTCAAAGGCGCCCACCCACCGGCGGATGTCGCCGACGGCGAGACCTTCACCCACGTCGTCACCGAGAAACGCAAAGACCCAGAAACCGGCGAGAAGCGTAAGGTCGCCGTGGGCGAGGTCGAACTCACCGCCTACACCCCATGGTATGTCTATGACGTGACCCAGTTCACCTACTGGAGCGGTCAGTCGCAGCTGAAGTTCTACAACGAACCGATGCTCGCCTTCGCCCGCGGTCTCCACGCCACCTGTCCCGATGCCAGGTTCATCGCCGGCTGGGATTTCCGCCCCTCCGAGGATCACTGGGCCGGCTGGGAGCTGCTCTACAAGCCGACCATCGATGCCGGCATCGAGTACCTCCATGGCGTGACCGACCACGACTACGGCGGCGATGTCACCCGGATGCCGGCCAACTACGAGGTCGTCTGCGCCTACGCCCGCGCCTACCACGACAAGTGGCTCTTCTGCTACAATACCGAATGCGGCGAAAACAGCGATCCGGCCGCCAACCCGGCCGCCTCCCGCAGCCTGCGCCAGGCCGGCAAGCGACGCCTCAAGTGCATGTGGGCTGCGCGCAAGATCGTCCACGCGCTGCACACCGTCCCCGACAAGGCCCGCAGCTTCACCTTCCACTGGTTCGACAAGCAGGCCGAGGGCGTGGCCTTCAACGCGATGAAGAACCTCCGCGGTCGCCTGATCGCGACCCGCTGCACCGACCCCGATGTCTTCGTGGCCGCGGCCGTCGATGGGACCGACCCCAGCCAACCACGCGAGCCCTATCTCGCCCCCGGAGCCGAGCTGGTGGTCGCGGTCTTCAACGACCACCGCGATGAACGCGCGCTCCAGATCCCGCTGCAGGCTCCCGCGCGCACCCGTTTCACGGATCTGGTGGTGCGGCGGCCGGCCTTCGTCCCCGAAGAGGGCGTCATGCGCCTGGACACGCAACAGCAGGCCGTCTCCGGCACCGAGCACACCTGGAACGGCACCATCGGTGGCAAGAGTCTGGTGGTGCTCAGCCTACCGCTCGACACCATCCCCGCACTCGATGGGCCGGGAATCGACCGGACGCAATACGTCGCCCGTGACATCCTGGCCACCGTCGACCCCGACACGCCACTGGAGTGGCGCGTGGACATCCCGCCGGATGCGCTCGCCAGAGCCCGCAGCGCGACCATCCGCTGCGTGTTCGAGCGCCTCGCCCACGATGAAGGCCGGCTCACGCTCGGCACCGTCGAGCCCGATGAGCGCGGGCGCGACCAGGCGGTGTTCCACGACCAGCCCATCACTCTTCCCGCCTGCGCCACCCCGGTCAACGTCTGCTGGATCCGCGACATCACTGTCGCTCCCGACCGCCTCACACCGGACACCGTGCTGCGATTCACCGCCGCCGCAGGCCATGCCGGATATCGCGTGTGCATGGCCAGCGTGGTGCTGGAGCACTGACCCACCTCTGCCCGATCGGCATGCGCGGCGAGCCCGACCGGCCAAGCCATCTTGATGCCCATCGCAGCTGAGGCATACTCGGGCATGTCCCATCCCGATCGTATTGGCTCGTGTTTCGTTCTGCTGTGCATCGTCGGCCTCGCGACCGCAGCTGAGGACCGCTTCGCCTGGGCCGCGTCCGCGCTGACCCAGAGCGATGCCCCGATGACGATCGCCGTCGACACGACCGGGCTCCCTGCGCATGGACTGGTCCACAGCCGCATGCGCTTCGTGCTCGCACCCGGTCAGGCGCTGCGTTTCCCCCGCTGGGTACCGGGAGTCCACGCGCCGGGTGGGCCGATCCAGAACCTCGGTGGACTGCGCTTCCGCACCTCGGCCGGCAAGACGATCCCCTGGCGACGCGACCCGCTCGACACATGGCGCTTTCATCTCGACCTGCCCGCTGACGAGCCCACCGTGGTCGACTGCTATCTGACCTATATCGCCAACCAGCCGTCCGCCAACTCCATCGGCATCGACGTGCTCAGCGGCGACGGTTGGTTCGTGCTCAACTGGAACGCCGTCGTGCTCTACCCAGAGGGCGTCGCGGTTGACGACCAGGACTGTGTCGCCTGCCTGCGCCTGCCGGCGGAGTGGTCCTGGGCCAGCGCGCTGCGCGCGGAACCGACCGCCACGGACCCGAGCGTGATCCATGTCCCCGCGCAGAGCCTGGCCAGACTCGTCGACAACCCGGTGATCGGCGGGCGTGCCTACGCTCACCATGCGCTCGGCGAAGCGGTCACCCCCGTCAACGTGCACGTCTGCGGCTCCACCCCCGACGCGGTCGGTCTCCACCCGCGCTGGCTCGCCGGCCTCGAGCGCCTCCCCGCCGAAGCCGAAGCTGTGTTCGGCGGGGCCTTCTACAATCGCTACGACTTCCTGCTCCTCGCCGGACCACGCATGGGCTTGGAACACGCGCACTGCTCGCTCAACGGCATGTCGACCGGCGGAATCGTCGATCCGGAGCAGACCAACCTGTGGCAGTACGCCCTGCTCCCGCATGAGTACGTCCATTCGTGGATCGGCAAACACCGCCGACCGCAGGGCATGTGGACCCCCGACTACCACACGCCCAAGAACTGCGAGGGTCTCTGGATCTACGAAGGCTTGACCCAGTATTACGGGACCGTCCTCGCCACCCGCGCCGGCCTGATCACGCCCGCCGAGTGGCGCGCCTACCTGACCGACATCTTCGACCGGCTGAAGCACACCACCGGACGGCACTGGCGCAGCATCCGCGACACCTGCCGCAGCTCCTATCACCTGCGCGCTGGCAGCCGCCATCACAACCGGCTCCGCCGCGGTCAGGACTACTACATCGAAGGCAGCCTGTTCTGGTTCTGCGCCGACCTGCACATCCGCCAGGCCAGCAGCGGCGAGCGCAGCCTCGACGATCTCTGCGCCGCCTTTTTCGGCCCCACCATGGACGCCGGCCCCTTCAGCGAGGCCCAACTGGTTGCGGCCCTCGAACGCTGCGCGGCCCTCGATTGGTCGGGCAGGATCGCACGGCGTATCGATGGCCTCGTGCCCGAACTCGACCCCCGGCTGATCGAGCCGAGCGGCTGGCAGTTCGGCTCGCGCCAGCTCAGCCCCGAGGAACTCGCCAGCTCCCAGCGCGAATCGGTGGCCAGCTGCATCGGTCTGCAGGTGCAAGGTGGCTGGGTCAAGACGGTCGAACCCGACTCGCCCGCGCAGCGCGCCGGACTGCGCTCGGGCGACTACATCCACGCGGTCAACGGCATCGAACGCCAGGCCGATCCGCTCTATCTCGCCAAGGCGCTCGACCACAGCCCTGTATTGGGCCACATCCTGCTCTACGTCCACCGCGATGGCGAATGGACGACCAGACGGGTCGTCTATGCCAGCGGCCTCCACTGCCAGGCAATGGTCCGCATCCCCGACACACCGGACCGCCTCGCCGCGATCCTCACCCCCCGGACCTGGGCCCCTCCGGCCACACCCGCCCCGGAGAGCGAACCCCCAACGCCAGCGCAAACACCAGCACCGCAGATCCCCATCACGCCATCGTCACCCTGAACACCCGACCGCTCAACCGCTTGCAGGCCTGCACCGATAAAAACCCACCCGAACCAAGCCACCAGGGGGTCCGGAGGACAAAGTCCCCCGAATCACGCCAGCGCCCACCCACCAACGCCGAACACCAGCACACACCCCCACCCGAAACCAAGCCACCAGGGGGGTCCGGAGGACAAAGTCCCCCGAATCACGCCAGCGCCCACCCACCAACGCCGAACACCA